>NZ_JBFUIK010000019.1:0-80772 GCF_056401915.1 Cellulomonas sp. P4_D11
AGCAGCATCGCGCGCACGTGCCGAGTGAGCTGAGGGGCGGTCAGGTCCCCGGCCCGCACCACCGCATCCGCGACCACCTCGTCCAGGACCTCACGGCCCAGACCGGCGCCCCCGGTGTGGATCTCGGCCAGGATCACGTCGATCTTGCGCGCCTCGATCCGACCGGCCGCCCACGCGTCACCCAGCACCGGGTACGTGCTGGTGTGGGTGGCACGCAGGACCAGGTCCTGACCCAGGCGCCGGGTGCAGACCAGGGCGCAGGCGACCTCGTCGGAGACCCGTTCCAGGGTGTCCATCGGGGTGCGGTCCGCCAGCTCACGCACGAACCCGCCCTGCAGAGCCTGCAGCATCGCGACCGCCTGCTGCGACGCCGCGATGGCGTTCACCAGCGCCGCACCCGAGACGTCCGCGACCGGCACCGAGACCAGCATCGACACCAGGTCATCGACCCGCACACCCGGCAGCGGGACCTCCGCGGCGGCCAGGTCCACCACCCGGGCACCCGGACCGGGCGCCGGCGCGCCACCCGGGCGCGAGCCGTGCCCCGAGTCCGCCCACACCAACGATGAGCCGAGAGCCGTCCCCGCAGAGGCCGGAGCGGCGGAGGTCTCGGACGTGACGCGCGGCGCAGGCCCGGAGGTAGGGGCGCCGGACGTCGCCAACGGCGCGACACCCGTGGGTCCGTCGACACGTGTCCCCAGCGGCCGCGCGACGACCTCGTCGCGCACGGGAGCATCCAGCACCGCCGTCATCGTCGCCACCTCCCACCACCGGAACTCAACCGATCCGTCTTCGAACAAGTGTACGACCAGCCACTGACATTCACCCCTGACCAGGGCGAATACGCCGCGCTCGGGAGATGAGCCAGGCGGCACGCGCGACGGCGACAATCCCGAGCCTCAAGGCCCAGGCGCGTACCGCGCCACCAGCTCCGCCCCGATCGCCGCCAGCTCGGCCCGCACGGACGCGGGCTCGACCACCTCCGCGGCACCGCCAAGACCGGCCAGATGCTCGGCTACCGACCGCGCGGTGTGCGAGGCGACGGCGACCCGCACACGGAGGTCGTCGTCGGCACCGACGACGCTGACGTGCCGACCGAACTGCCCCCGCAGGACGGACACGAGGAACGGCGCGACCAGGACGGTCGCGGACACGCGGGACCGCCGCTCCTCGACGTCGTCGACCACGGACGACCAGATGCCGGCCACGTCGAGGTCGTCGGGGCGCGCGGCGGCCGCGTCGAGGACCGTGAGCGCGAGGATCCGATCGAGCCGGAAGGTGCGCCGGCCCGACGGGGTACCGGCGACGAGGTACCAGGCCGCGTCCTTGTCGACGAGCGCCCATGGGTCGACGGTCCGCGACGAGACCCCCCGGGACCGCCCGTCGTAGGTCAGGGACACCTGCCTGCGACGGACGACGGCGCCCTGCAGGTCGTCGACCCACGGCGGCCGCTCGCGGGTGGACCCGCCCCAGCCGACGGGGTCGACGACGACCGCGCGGCCGGCGGCCTCGGCGTCCGCTCGGAACGTGGCCGGCAGGGCGCGCACCAGCTTGCGCAGCGCGGACGTCGCCTCGACGGACGAGCCCGACGCCGAGGAGCGCCCGATCAGCAGGAACAGCGCCTGGGCCTCGGACGAGGTCAGCCCAGTGAGGTCGGTCCGCGCGCCACCGACCAGCGACCACCCACCCCCGCGCCCGGGCTGCGGGTAGACGGGGATGCCGGCGGTGGACAGCGCCGAGAGGTCGCGCCGGGCCGTCGCGACCGACACCTCGAGCTCGGACGCCACCTCGGCGGCCGTCACGCGCCCGCGCGCCTGCATCAGCAGGAGCGTGGCAACCAACCGGTCTGCGCGCACGCAAGAACAGTGTCAGACAAAGTGCTCAGAAGGTGAGCACTTAGCGGTGGAGAGTGGAGTCATGACCACCACAGAGAGCACCTTCCGCGGCCTGGCCAACGTCTCGATCTTCGCCGACGACCTCGCCGCCGCCCGCACCTGGTACACGGACCTGCTCGGCCTGGAGCCGTACTTCGTCCGCGACGGCTACATCGAGTTCCGCCTCGGCGACCACCACGACGAGCTCGGCATCGTCGACCGCCGCTTCGCCCCCGCGTCCGGCGGCCCGTCCGGCGCGATCGTCTACTGGCACGTCGACGACCTCGAGGGCACCTGGCAGCGCCTCCTCGCCCTCGGCGCCACCGCGCAGGACGGCCCGCGCGAGCGCGGCAGCGGCTTCGTCACCGCGTCCGCCATCGACCCCTTCGGCAATGTCGTCGGCATCATGACCAACCCGAACTGGCTGGAGCGCGCCTCAGCGCAGGGCTGACCGGGCCGCCATGTAGTGCGCGCGCTGCGCCGGCGACAGCCGCTCCAGCGAGTACCGCAGAGCCGTCCGGGGCAGGGTCGCGGCGTGCTCGTCGAGGAAGGCGAGCAGCCGGGCCTCGTCCTTCTTCCCGGCCTCGCGCAGCAGCCACCCGACCGCCTTGTGCATGAGGTCGTGCTGGTCGCCCTCGAGCAGGGCGGCCAGCGCGAACGTGTGGTCGAGCGACCCGGCGCGGACCAGGGGCAGGGTCGCGACGATGGAGATCCGCCGCTCCCAGAGCGAGTCCGACCCGGCAAGGCGGTAGAGGACGGACGCGGGCGTCCCGCCCAGCACCGCGCGCCCGAGGACGTCCGGCGCGCTCGCGTCGACCAGGTCCCAGTTGTTCACGCGGTCGGTCCGCCGCAGGTAGAGCTCCAGCAGGTCGCGACGACGGTCCGCCGACGAACGCCGCGACGCGCACTCGAGCGTCATCACCTTGAGCGCGAGCAGCCGCACCTCGTGCCGCTCGTCCTCGAGCAACTCCTCCAACGACCCGACGGGCAGCCCGACGGCGGTCCGGGCCACCGAGACCACCTGCGGCACGGTCAACCCGAGGAACACGTCGCCCTCGCCGTACTCGCCGGCGCCGGTCTTGAAGAACCGCGCCATCCCGGCGGCGCGCTCCGGGTCCGCGAGCGCGACGAGCCGGTGGACCGGAGAAGCGAGCAGGGTCCCGACGACGACGGTGCCGCCCGACTCCTCGTCGCTCACCACGCGCGCCGCCAGCCCGGCGGCCTCGAACGCGTCGGACGCGGCCGGTACCTGGGCCTCGCTCGTCTCGACCAGCAGGTGTCCGCCCGGCGCCAACCACCGCGGTGCGGCCGACGCCACGCGCCGCAGCACGTCGAGTCCGTCCGCCCCACCGTCGAGCGTGACCAGCGGCTCGTGCAGCCGCGCCTCCGGCGGCATCGTGCCGATCGCGCCGGACGGCACGTAGGGAACGTTGGCCAGCAGCAGGTCCACGCGTCCGCGCAGCGCGTCCGGCAGTGGCGCGTCGAGGTCCCCCTCGAACACCTGCCCGCCGACGCGCGCCACGTTCCGGCGTGCGCACCCCACCGCGGCGGGTTCGATGTCGGCCGAGTACAGCGACGCCGACGGCAGCCCGGACGCGACCGCCACGCCCAGCGCGCCCGAGCCGCAGCACAGGTCCATGACCACGACCGGCCCCGCGGGCGCGATCCGCAGAGCCTCCTGCACCAGGAGCTCGGTGCGGCGCCGCGGCACGAACACCCCGGGGTCGATCTCGATGCGCAGCCCGCAGAACGACGCCCACCCGACGACGACCTCGAGGGGCTCGCCGGCGACGCGGCGCGCGACCATCGAGTCGAGATCGCCCGCGGCGTCGAGAAGGACGGTCGCCTCGTCCTCCGCGAACACGCACCCGGCGGCCCGCAGGGTCGCGGTGAGCTCGGCGTGGGTCGGGGTCACGCCGGAACGCTACCCGCGGTCAGCGCGGCGTGATCCGCAGGATCACCCGGTTGTCGTCGCCCTTGCGCCCCAGCTTCTCGATGCCCATCATCACGCGGTACTCCAGGCCGTACTTCTCGACCATCACCGCGTTGCACCGCTCGCGCGCAGCGTCGTCGTCGAGGATCTCGCCGAGACCGCTCACCGAGGGGGCGTCGTCGTCGACCTTCCCGAACCGGCTGCTGGGCGCCATCTCGACGCGCGCGTCGCGGCGGAGCCGCTTGACCTTGCCGCTCCCCCGCGGCGTGGTGACCAGCAGCGCGTCCCCGTCCTGGCCCACCCATACCGTCGTCGGGACGCCCTCCCCGGACTTGCGGAACGTGGTCAGCGAGATGAACCCCTCGTCGGCGAGGGCGTCGAAAGTCGTCATGCGCGATGGTCACCCACGCAGGAGGCGGCCGCACCCCGGAGGGGGTACGGCCGCCTCGAGGACGACGGGTCAGGCGGTCGCGTAGCCGCCGATGGGCTGGCCACCGGTCGCGCCCCGGTAGGGCTTGGAGTCGTAGCCGAGGATGTACAGGAAGATGATCGACAGGAAGAAGAGGCCCACGGTGAAGCCCGCCCCGTGTCCGAACGAGGTGGACAGGCCGTGCAGGATGACGATCCAGGCCACGATGTTCACGATGGGGATGATCAGCAGGATGATCCACCAGATGGGGCGGCCCGAGATCTTGATCAGGACGATCGTGTTCCAGATCGGGATGAAGGCCTGCCAGATCGGCTCGTCGGCCTTCTTGAAGACCCCCACCAGCGCGAACACGGTGATGAGGTAGCCGATGATGCCGCCGACCCAGGCGCCGGCGCCGACATTGGCGGAAGTCGTGGTGGCCACCTCGGTGGCGAGTGATGTGATCATGCGCGGAATGTAGCGATCAACGCCCGTCGTCGTCCCGGGATTCGCGCGTCATCTCACGACGAGTTTCCTGAGCGGCTCCGATGAGTCGCCTGTGCTCACCCGCGGCGGTCCGCCCGATTGCTCCGGACACGTCCTGCTCCTACCGTTGCGAGGACACACGGCGTCGGCCCGGGGGGATGGGCCCTCTCGGAGAGGCCCGCCCATGACGGTTCCGCAGGTGTCCCTGAAAGCCCAGCTCTGGCGCAAGAAGCCGATCACCGCGGCCACGGTGAGGTCGAGCGAGGGCCTCGAGCGGTCGCTCGGCACGTTCACGCTCATGATGTTCGGCGTCGGCTCGACCGTCGGCACGGGCGTCTTCTTCGTGATGCACGAGGCGGTCCCCGACGCGGGACCGGCGGTGATCATCTCGTTCCTGCTCGCCGGTCTGGCGGCCGGCCTCTCCGCGCTGTCCTACGCGGAGATGGCGTCGGCGGTCCCCGTCTCCGGCTCGACCTACTCGTACGCGTACGCGACGCTCGGCGAGGTGGTGGCCATGGGCGTCGCGGCGTGCCTGCTGCTCGAGTACGGCGTCTCGACCGCGGCGGTCGCGGTCGGGTGGAGCGGCTACCTCAACCAGCTGCTGCACAACCTCGTCGGGTGGCAGATCCCGAACGTCCTGTCGGCCGCGCCGTGGGACACCGACCCGGGGATCATCAACCTGCCGGCCCTGTTCCTGGTGGCGATGTGCGCGCTGCTGCTGATCAGGGGCGCGTCCGAGTCCGCCAAGGTCAACGCCACGATGGTCGTGATCAAGCTGGCGGTCCTGCTGATGTTCGTGGCGATCGCGTTCACGGGCTTCAACGCCGACAACTTCGCGGACTTCGCCCCCAAGGGCGTCGCCGGGATCACCGCGGCGGCGGGCACGATCTTCTTCACGTTCATCGGCCTCGACGCCGTCTCGACGGCCGGCGACGAGGTGCGCGACCCGCAGAAGACGATGCCGCGCGCGATCCTCGGGGCCCTCGCGATCGTCACCACCATCTATGTCCTCGTCGCCGTCTCCGCCCTGGGCACGCAGCCCTGGCAGGAGTTCGGCGACGCCGCGCAGGGCGAGGCCGGGCTGGCCAAGATCCTGCAGGACGTGGTCGGCGCGAGCTGGCCGGGCACGATCCTGTCCGCCGGCGCGGTCATCTCGATCTTCTCGGTGACCCTGGTGACGATGTACGGGCAGACGCGCATCCTCTTCGCGATCGGCCGCGACGGGCTCCTGCCGCGCGCGTTCGCGAAGGTCAACCCCCGCACCCACACGCCGGTCAACAACACGGTGATCGTGGCGATCGTCGTCGGGGCGCTCGCCGCGTTCATCCCGCTCGACTACCTGTGGGACCTCGTGTCCATCGGCACCCTGGCCGCGTTCATCGTGGTGTCCCTCGGCGTGCTTATCCTGCGCCGGACGCGCCCCGACCTGCCCCGCGGGTTCAAGGTGCCCGGCTACCCGGTGACGCCGGTGCTCGCCATCGCCGCATGCCTCTACATCCTGTCCGGCCTGCACTGGTACACCTACGCGTGGTTCCTGCTGTGGCTCAGCGTCGTGCTGGCGTTCTACTTCCTGTGGGGCCGGCGGCACTCCGTGCTGGAACGCGCGATCGAGGCGGGAATCCTGCAGGACGAGGACCTGCGGTGACGATCGTCGTCGGCGCCAACCCGTTCGGGGACGCCCATGGCGCGATCGACCTGGGCGTCACGCTGGCGCGCACGCTGCCCGAGGCGACGGGGGCGAACGTCCTCGTCATCGCGACCGTGGTGCCGCCCGGGTGGGTCGTCCCGTCCATGGCCAAGGTGGACGGCGAGATGCAGGAGTGGGTCCAGGCGCGTGCCGACGAGGCCGAGGCCGCAGCGCTGGACTTCCTCGAGGGCCGCGCGGACGGGCTCACGATCGAGTTCGTCCGGCTCCACGAGCGCTCGACCCCGCGGGCGCTCGCGGCGCTCGCGCAGGCGCGGGACGCCACCGCGCTGGTGCTGGGCTCGTCGCCGGACGGCCGCGAGGGCCGGGTGGTCGTCGGCTCGACCGCCGACTACCTGCTCCACTCGTCGCCGGTGCCGCTGGCCATCGCGCCCAAGTCGTACCGCTGCGCGCCCGGACCCACGGGGGTCGCGGCCCACCGGCTCACCTGCTCGTTCAGCGGCTCCGACCTCGCGGCGTCGGCCGTCCGGTGGGCGGCCCGCCTCACGCGCGAGATCGACGTCCGGCTGCGGATCTGCAGCTTCGGGGTCCGGTCCGCGACGATGTACCCGCCCGAGATCGGCACCGACATCGAGTCGGAGGTGACCGAGCAGTGGCGCGCCCAGATGGTCGAGGCGCAGGCGGCGTTGCGGGCGCGGCTGGGCGACGCGCTCGACGACGACGTCGAGCTGGTCGTCGCCACCGGCAGCAGCTGGTGGCAGGCTCTCGCGTCCGTCGACTGGCTGCCCAACGAGCTGCTCATCCTCGGGTCCTCCAGCGCCGGAGCCCTGCGGCGCGTGTTCCTCGGCACCAACGCGACGAAGATCATCCGGCACTCGCCGGTGCCGGTCCTCGTGGTGCCGCACGACGAGCTGTGACCGACGAGTGGGGGGTCGACCGGCTCGACCTCGACGCCTACCTCGCGCGGACCGGCGCCCGACCCGACGACTCCCTGGCCGCGATCCACCGCGCGCACGTCGCCACCATCCCGTTCGAGAACCTCGACGTCCAGCTCGGCGTCGGGGTCTCGGTCGACCTGCCCGACATCGAGGCCAAGCTTGTCCGCGCCCGCCGCGGCGGCTACTGCTACGAGCACGGGCTGCTGCTGGCCGCGGCCCTGGAGCGGCTCGGCCGGACCGTCGAGAGGCGGCTCGCCCGCATCGGGGACCCCGCGGTGCTCCCGAGGCCGCGCTCGCACCTCGTCCTGTTCGTGGACGGGCGATGGCTCGCCGACACGGGGTTCGGTTCCGGGCTCCTCGAGCCGGTCCCGCTGGAGGACGGCCTCGTGTCCCACCAGGGCGGCTGGACCTTCCGGACCGTCCGGCTCGACGACGGCGCGTGGCAGCTGCACGAGCTGCGCGGCGACCGGTGGCTGACGCACTACACGATCCCGGTGGAGTCGACCTACCTGCCGGACATCGAGGTCGCCAACTTCGCCACGGCGCACAGCCCGACGTCCCGGTTCGTGGTCCAGGTCGTGGTGCAGCGCAAGGACGACGAGCTCCTGCGGTGCCTCACCGGCCGCCGGCTCACCGTCGACACCCCGGCGGCCCGCGTCGAGGACCGCCTCGTGGCCGACGACGACCTGGGCGACGTGCTGAGCGACCTCGGTCTCACCCTCACCGCCGGGCAGGTGCACGAGCTCCTGTTGCGTTCGAGCGCGCTCTAAGTCCTAGCGTCATGGGCATGACACAGAAGACCTGGTTCCTCACCGGCACCTCCCGTGGCTTCGGCCTGGAGTGGGCGACCGCGGCCCTCGAGCGCGGCGACCGGGTCGCCGCGACCGCGCGCGACGTCTCGTCCCTGGACGGTCTGGTCGAGCGCTTCGGCGACGCCGTCCTGCCCCTCGCCCTCGACGTCACCGACCGCGCGGCCGACTTCGCGGCCGTGGCGCGGGCCCACGACCACTTCGGACGCCTCGACGTCGTCGTCAACAACGCCGGCTACGGCCAGTTCGGCTTCACCGAGGAGCTGTCCGAGGCCGAGCTGCGCGACCAGATGGAGACCAACCTCTTCGGTGCGTTCTGGGTGACGCAAGCCGCCCTGCCGTTCCTCCGGGCCCAGGGCAGCGGTCACATCGTTCAGGTGTCGTCGATCGGCGGGATCTCCGCGTTCCCGAACATCGGCGCGTACCACGCCTCCAAGTGGGCGCTCGAAGGGTTCAGCCAGGCGCTGGCCCAGGAGGTGGCCGGCTTCGGCATCCACGTCACCATCGTGGAGCCGGGCGGTTTCTCGACGGACTGGGGCGGCTCGTCGGCCCGCCACGCGACCCCGATCGCGGCGTACGACGAGGCCCGGGCGCAGATGGCCGAGGCCCGCGCCAAGCGCATCGGGACCCCCGGCAACCCGTCGAGCTCGGCGGAGGCCATCCTGCGCGTGGTCGACGCGGAGGAGCCGCCGCTGCGCGTGTTCTTCGGCGCCTCGCCCCTCGGCACCGCCAAGGCCGACTACGCCTCGCGGATCGCCACCTGGGAGCAGTGGGACGACGTGGCGCAGCTGGCTCAGGGCTGATCCGGGGAGCCCTCGGTCAGGTCCTCCGACTCGTCGGGCTGGTACACGCAGACCCAGAGGGCGTCGGCGCGGACGGTCACCTCGAGGGTGTCGGACGGGTCGATGACATCGCCGTCCAGCTGGCGGGGCTGCGGGCGGTCGCTGGTCACGGTGATCCGCGAACCCCGCAGCACCTCCATGTTGGGCACGCGGTGGCGGCCCGGGCGCAGGACGCCGAACGCGAGCTGGATCCAGTGGCCGAGGTTCCGCGGCGCGAGCACGGCGACGTCCATCTGGCCGTTGTCGGGCTCGGCGTCGGGCAGCAGGTTGACGCCGCCCTGCAGGCGTCCGACGTTGCCGATCAGGACGGTGCGGGCCCGGCGGCGCAGGACGGGGTAGTCGTCGACCTGGACCTCGACCTTCATCTCGGCGTCGTTCAGGTGCTTGAGCGCCGAGTAGACGTAGGCGACCGAGCCGAGCACGGCCTTGAGCTTGGTCGGGGCGTCGTCGACCATCGCCGCGTCCAGGCCCATGCCGGCCATGACCGCAAAGGCCTGGTCGCCGACGTAGCCCAGGTCGAGCTGCCGACGGCCGCGCTCCAACGCCAGCCGGACGCCCTCGATCGTGTCCGTGGGGATGCCGAGGTTCGTCGCCAGCAGGTTGCCGGTGCCGCCGGGCAGGATCGCGAGCGCGGACTCGCTGCCGGACAGGCCCTCGATGCAGGCGCGGACCGTGCCGTCGCCGCCGGCGACGAACACCACGTCGGCGCCGTCGGCCACCGCCTGCCGTGCCTGGCCGGTACCCGGGTCCTCGGCGGTCGTCTCGAGCCACGCCGGCTCGGGCCAGCCGGCGTCGGCCAGCTGCTCCGTGATGCTGGCGCGCAGCTCGTCGAGGCCCTCGACGCGGTTCGGGTTGACGATCACCGCTGACGTGAGCGGGGCGTGGTCGAGCCGTTGCTCGGCGGGCGTCTCGCGGGGGATCGTCACGTCGGCGAGTATGTCCCGGGCTCCTCCGACCGGCCACTCAGGAGCCAGTCCCGTCGGCGCAGCCGGTAGAGGACGCTGCGCCGCAGCGGGTGGCCCTCGGCGATCGTCGGGTAGTCGAAGTCGTCGGCGGGGTCCCGCGTCATCCCGAGCCGCCGCATGACCGCCTGCGAGCGCAGGTTCGTCGGGACCGTGAACGAGACGATCTCCTCGAGCCCGACCTCGTCGAAACCCACCCGCACCGCCTCGCGCGCAGCCTCCGTCGCGTACCCGTGGCCCCACGCCCAGCGCGGCAGCCGCCAGCCGACCTCGGTCAGCGAGGGGTCCCACGTCGGGCGCGCGAGGCCCGTGAACCCCGCGAACCGGCCGGCGTGCTCACCGGTGGTGACCTCGAGCGCCCACAGCCCCCAGCCGTTCTCCCGCATCCGGCGCTCGATCCGCGTGACCATCGCGTCGCTCTCGCCGCGGCTCAGGGTGGACGGGAAGTACTCCATCACCTCGGGGTCGGTGTTGAGCTCGGCGAACGGCTCGCGGTCCGCCTCCCGCCACGGGCGCAGCAGCAGGCGAGCTGTCCGGTGTTCGAGCGTCACCCCAGGCACCGTACGCTGCCGCCGTGATCTCCGACGCCCTCGACGCCTGGTCGCCTGCCGACCCGGAGCAGGCGCGGCTCCTCGGCGAGTACCGCGCCCTCGTGGCCGCGCAGGGCGTCGCCGCCGTCGACCGGTCGCTCGCGCCCGAGCACCTCACCGCCAGCTGCTTCGTCCTGACGCCCGACCACTCCCGCGTGCTGCTCTGCTTCCACCGCAAGGGCCAGTTCTGGGTCCAGCTGGGCGGCCATCTCGAAGCCGGCGACACGTCGTTGGCCGACGCCGCGCTGCGCGAGGCGCGCGAGGAGGGCGGGATCGCGGACCTGCGGCTCGAGAGCGCCCTGCCCGCTGACGTGCACCGCCACGAGCTCTCCGCCGCCTTCGGTCGGTGCCGGGTGCACTGGGACGTCGGGTTCGTCGCCTACGCGCCCGCGTCGGCGGTGCCCGTGGTCAGCGACGAGAGCGAGCGCGTCGAGTGGTTCTCCGTCGACGACCTCCCGACGGGAACCCCCGACGACCTTGCCGCCCGGCTGCGCGTCGTGCTCGACGAGGTCCGGTCCAGGGCGGTGCGCTGAGCGCCTAGAGACCGCCGGCCCGTGCCCCGGCGAGGCTGAACATCAGGCACACGAACAGGATGCCCACGAAGACCCCGATGTGGGCGAACCAGCCCCGCGTCCTCTTCTGGAAGAACACGAGCAGCGACGTGACGAGGTACGGGAACACGAACTGCCCGGTCAGGTACCCGGCGCGGTAGGACGACATCCCGGAGCCCGCAGCCGCGAGCGCGATGGTGACCACCAGCGCGGCGATGGCGATGATGCCGGTCCGGACGAACGCGTCCCGGTTCGGTCGGACCGGGAGGGTCGGCTCGGCCACCCAGAACTGCCAGCCGTCGGGGACCGGCCCCCAGGACGGGTCGGGCTGCCACCCGGGCGGCGGCGTCCACCCCTCGGGCGGGCGGGGCCAGCTCGGGGGCGTGTGGAAGCGCTGCACGGCAGGCAATCTAGGGCGCGCGAGGTGCACGGGTGGACCGGATCGGCCCGGTTCACCTGGCTGCCGTAGCAATCTCGATCGTGCCGCCGCTCATGGAGTCGGAGAGGCAGCCCACGACCCGGCGCACGTCGTCCGCGGTGGCTGCGGGCGCGGACGGGACGGACACGCGCGACACCGGCAGGTCGGCGGTCATCTGCCCCTCGCCGAGCGCCGGGTCGTCGAGGCACGCTTCCCAGCCCCCGTCCGGGTGACTGAGCGTGATCACCCAGGGGCCGTCGCCCGGCACGCCGACCGGCCGGGTCGCCAGGCCGGCGAGGGCGGACAGGGCCAGCGCGATCGCCGCCACCAGCGCGGCGACGATCCCGACCCGGCCTCGGATGGCTCGCACGCGTCCCACTCTAGGGATCAGGTCATTGCACCATTCGGTTCAGTGTCGTATGGTGAACCACATGGTTCAGCATGAGACTCTCGACCGGATCTACTCGGCCCTGGCCGACGCGACCCGGCGCGACATCCTCACCCGGCTCGGGGAGGGGCCCGCCACAATCGGCGAGCTCGCCGAGCCGCACGGGATGAGCCTCACCGGCATGAAGAAGCACGTGCAGGTCCTCGAGGACGCCGGCCTGGTCAGCACCGAGAAGGTCGGCCGCTCCCGGCAGTGCCGACTCGGCGAGGAGCGACTGGACGACGCCATGGCGTGGATCTCCTTCTACCAGCGGCTCTGGGAGCGTCGGCTCGACGGTCTCGAGGCCTACTTCACCCTCCAGAAAGGGCTCGACTCATGACCAGCACCGACACCATCGAGATGCGCATGACCCGCGTGCTGCCCGCGGCGCCGGACGAGGTGTTCGACGCCTACACCGACGCGGAGAAGCAGAAGATCTGGTTCTCGATCCTGGACACCAAGCCGGGGATCGTCGAGATCGAGGTCGATCTGCGGGTCGGCGGGCAGCAGACCGCCGTGTGGGGCCCGGACGCCGACACCCTGTTCCGCGAGACGCAGACGTTCCTGGTCATCGACCGGCCGCACCGCCTGGTCACGGAGTCGTCCGGCAGCAGCCCGGACGGGATGACGATGACCACGCACATCGAGATGACCTTCGAGGCCGTCGACGGGGGCACCCTGGTGACCGTCGTGCAGAGCGGCTTCCCGGCCGTCGAGGTGCGTGACTTCTTCAGCGAGATGGTCTGGGTCGGCGCGTTCGACCGCATCGAGGCGTTCCTGGCCCGTGCCTGATCGCACGACGGATTGACGTTGCCGTCCGGCGGGCGCGACGCGAGGCTGTCCCGGTGATCGACCTCGTGCACGTCCCCGCCGACCCGGACCACCCCGACGCCTGGACGGTCGAGGGCGTGGTCCGGGTCAGCGAGGCGATCGACCGGCCGACGCACGGCACCGACTTCTCGCTCGACGTCCCGACGACGCGGGCGACCCTGCAGGAGCCGCACCGCAAGGTGCACCGGCTCGTCGCGGTCCCCCGCGGCTCCACGGACCCGGCGGACGTCGTCGGCTGCGCGATGGTCGGCCTTCCGCTCGTCGGCAACACGCACCTCTCCGTCGTGTACGTCGGGGTCCGGCCCGACATGAGGCGGCAGGGCATCGGCGCGGCCCTGTTCGACGCCGGCCTGCAGATCGCCCGCGACGCGGGCCGTCGTGTGGTCATGTCGGACTCGGCGTTCGCCGTCGAACCACCGCCCGGTCCTGACGCGCTCGAGTCGCCCACCGGCAGCGGTCGCATCCCGGCCGACCATGACGCGACCCGGTTCGCGCTCGCCCGCGGGTTCGCCCTGGAGCAGGTCGTCCGGCACTCGGTGCTCGACGTCCCCGTCCCCGACGCGGTCCTCGACCCGCTGCGGCCCGAGCCCGGCCCCGACTACCGCGTCCACCTCATGCAGGACGGGTACGACGAGGCGTGGCTCGACCAGCTCGCCGTCCTCAAGACGCGGATGAGCACCGACGTCCCGCTCGGCGGGCTCGAGCTGGCGGAGGACCCGTGGGACGCCGACCGCGTCCGCACCCGCGCCGCAGACCTGCGCCGCCGCGGGCAGGGGATCCTCACCGCCGTCGTCGAGCACACCCCCACCGGCACGCTCGCCGGCTACTCGGGCGTCGAGTACCCGCTGGACAAGCCGGCCGTCGTGTTCCAGGGCGACACGCTCGTCCTGCGCGAGCACCGCGGCCACGGCCTCGGGATGCTCGCCAAGATCGCCGTCCTCGACGCTCTGCACGACGCGCGGCCGCACGCCGAGCGGATCCACACGTGGAACGCCCAGGAGAACGCGCACATGCTGGCGATCAACGTCGCACTCGGGTTCCGGCAGGCGAGCGTCGACGCCGAGTGGCAGCGGCCGCTCTGACCGTGTCGGGAGCTCGTGCGAGCATGCCGTCGTGACGCGGACCGAGCAGGCCACCTGGCGCCCGGGCTCCGTCCGGGACGCCGCCGGTGGCCTCGCGGCCCTCACGCTGGCCACCTTCGTCGCGATCAGCACCGAGCTGGTGCCCGTCGGGCTGCTGCCGCAGATCAGCACCGACCTCGACGTCACCGAGTCGATCGCCGGCCTGCTGGTCACGGTCTACGCGTTCATGGTGGCGACGCTGGCCATCCCGCTGACGCTCGGCACGCGCCGGCTGCCCCGCAAGGGCCTGCTGCTGATCACGCTCGTCGCCTACACCGTGAGCAACGCGCTGGTCGGCATCGCCCCGACGTTCGGCGTCGTCGCGGCCGGGCGGGCGGTCGGCGGCATCGCGCACGCGCTGTTCTTCTCGCTGAGCATCGGCTACGCCTCGCGCCTGGTCGCGCCGCAGGTGACCGGCCGGGCGCTCGCCCTGGTGACCGCAGGAGCATCGGCGGGGCTCGTGCTCGGCGTGCCGCTGACCACGACGCTGGGCACCGCGATCGGCTGGCGCAACGGGTTCCTGGTCCTCGCCGCCTGCTGCGCGCTCGCGACCGTCCTCGTGGCGACCCTGCTGCCCCCGGTCTCGTCCGACGACGCCCCGCACGCCGACGACACGCAGACCGACCGACGGCGGCGCCTCGGGATCGTGTCGACGACGAACACGCTCACCTACCTCGCGCAGTACACCGTCTACACCTACGTCTCCGTGATCCTGCTGGCCACCGGGCTCCGGGAGACCGCCGTCGGGCCGGTGCTGCTCGGCCTCGGCGCCGTGGGTCTGCTGGGCACCGCGTACGCGGCCGCGTCGCTCGACCGGCACCCGCGGCGCGGCACCGTCGTCGTCCACGCGCTCATGGCGCTCGGCCTGCTCGGCCTCGGTGCCGCCTTCCCGACGACGGCGGGGATCCTGGTCGCGGCCGCCGTCTGGTGCGGCGCGTTCGGCGCGATGGCGTCGGTGTTCCAGACCGCCGCCATCCGCACGCGCGGCGCCTCGCCCGACGTCATCGGCGCGCTGGTGAACTCGACCGCGAACATCGGCATCGGCGGCGGCGCGGCCGTCGGCGCCCTGGTGCTGGTCGGCCCCGGCCTGGACACCTTGCCGTACGTCGGCGCCGGGCTGGTCGCGGCCAGCCTGGTCGTCATCGTCGTTGCCCGACGCGCGTTCCCGGACACGCCGTGACCGTGGATCAGGCGGTCCTGTCGTTCGTCCTGGTGGCGGGCCTGCTCACGATCATCCCCGGCATCGACACCGCGCTCGTGCTGCGCTGCGCCCTGAGCCGCGGGCGGGCGTACGCGTTCGCGGCGGCGGCCGGCATCGTCGTCGGCTGCTTCGCCTGGGGCATCGCCGCCGCGGTCGGCGCGTCCGCGCTGCTGGCGGCCTCGGAGGTGGCCTACCGGATCCTGACCCTGGCCGGCGCTGCGTACCTCGTCGGGCTGGGCGTCCGTCTGGTGTGGACGAGCTTCCAGCACCGCGAGTCCCCGGAGGCCGACCCGGTCACGCCGTCCTCCCCGTGGCGCGGGTTCGCGACGGGGGTGTGGACCAACCTGCTCAACCCGAAGATCGGCGTCTTCTACCTCGCGACGATCCCCCAGCTCGTGCCCGAGGGCATCGCGCCGCTGCTCATGGGCGTGCTGCTGGCCGCCATGCACGGCGTGCTCGGGATCGCCTGGTTCACGCTCGTCATCCTGGCCACGGGGTTCGCCGCCCGCTGGCTCGCCCGCGACGCCGTCGCCAAGATCACGGACCGGATCACCGGCACCGTCCTGGTCGCGTTCGGCGCGAAGCTGGCCCTCGACGCCCGCTAGCTCGGCTCACATCGCCGCCCCCGCGCGCATCGCCACCGCCACCCACGTGCGCCACGGCCGCCACGCCTCCGCGACCTCGGCCAGGCGGTCGGGCTCCAGCGGCTCGTCCTCGCCGAGCGCCCGGGCCACCACCGACCGCACCATGGGCTCGTTCACCGGGAGCAGGTCCGTGTGCCCGAGGGCCCGGACGGTGACCAGCTCGGAGTAGAACGGCCCGATCCCGTCGAGGCGCTGCAGCTCGGTCGCGGCAGCCGCCGGGTCCATGCTCCGCAGTGTCGCGGTGTCGAGCCTCCCGTCCAGCGCCGCCCGGGCGATGCCGTGCAGCCGGGGGATCTTCGCGTCCAGGATTCCCGGGAACTCGGTGACCGCCAGGAGGTCGGCGGGCAGGGGCACGGCCGCCAGCTCGGCGCCCGCGACGTCGAACACCCGGCCGTGCGCCCGAGCCAGCGCGGTCCGGACCGCGGCCATCTGCCGCGCCGGGCGCCGGGCGGAGAGCACCGACCAGAGCAGCGCCTCGTAGGCCGAGTAGAACAGCGGCGGGCGCAGTCCCGGGCGTCGGGACTGCGCCGCACCGACGACGGGATCCCGACGGCCCAGCTCGTCGTACCCCGAGCCGTCGACGTCCACCGAGAGGACGCGGGCGACGTGCGCCGCGACGAGCTGCGGCTCGGCCTCCCCCTGGACCTCGCACCGCAGCAGGTCCGGCGACGGCTGCGTGACGGCCGCCGCGACCTGCGTGCCGTACCCGTCGAGGCAGAACGCCAGCCGCATCACCGCCCCGTCGGCGGCGTCGCGCTGCCCGAAGCCGAACCCGATGCTCTGGGAGAGGTCGAACCGACCACGGACGGGAATCTCGACGACGGGCACGCGCCCGACGCTAGGCCCCGCCACCCACAGCCCCGACCGTCAGTCCGCGGCGGGCTCGTGCTCCGGGGTCGGCGTGGGTTCGACGGCCTTCGGCAGGTCCTCGCCCGACAGCCAGGTGTACCAGGCGGTCTGCGGGCCACCCTGCAGCAGCACCGCCCGGGTCAGGAGCGTGAGCGGTACGGCGAGGATCGCGCCCAGCGGCCCGATGACGAAGGTCCAGAAGATGACCGACACGAAGCTGAGCGTCAGCGTGATGTTGACGGCGTCCGCGACGAACTTCGGCTGGATCAGCACCTGCAGCGTCACGTTGACCGCGCTGTAGATCGCGATCACCGCCAGCGCGAGCGGCCAGCCGCCCACCACGAGCGCGAGCAGCGTGGGCGGGATCACGCCGATGACGAACCCGATGTTCGGGATGAAGTTGGTGACGAACGCGAGGATCGCCCACACGGCAGGGGCCGGGACGCCGAGCGCCCAGAGCGCGAGCCCGTCGACGATCGCGACGACCGCACCGAACGACGCGCTGACCACGAAGTAGCGGCGCACCCCGATGTTGAACGTGGTCGCCCGCCCCAGCACGTTGGCCTGCGTCTGGCCGAACTGCACGTGCGCGCTGTCGTACCGCGCGGCGTCGACGGACATGAAGATCACGTAGGTGACCACGACGAACAGCGTGGTGAGAACCCCCATCACCGCCCCGCCCAGGGACGCGGCGAAGCCCACCAGCTGCGACGGCTGCAGGGCGTCGGTGATCGAGTCGATCGAGCTCTGGTCCACGCCGATCGACGCCAGCCACGCCGTGGCGTCGCCGATCGACTGCTGGAGCTCGGTGAGGTAGTCCTGGACCAGCCCCCCGAACTGGATGCCCGCGAACACCAGCATCGCGATGAGGGCGAGCAGGATCAGGTAGACGACGACGATGACGACCGTCGTGGCGGCCGACCGGCGCCAGCCACGCGCCTCCAGCGGGTGCCGGATCGGGTGCACGATGATGACGAGCACCGCCGCGAGGAACAGCGGCGCGAGCACCTCGCGCGCCGCGTGCATGCCCGTGAGGACCACGACGGCGGTCGCGAGGAACAAGAGTGTGCGGGTGGAGGGCGCGAGTCCCTGGGGCGATGCCATCGAGCGCACGTGCTCCTTCGACGAGGGGGTGCACGCAAGATAGCGCGGCGGATCAGCCCCCAGCCCGCCAACCGCGCGGAGTCGTCCCGTAGGCATCGCGGAAGGCGCGGCCGAAGTGGGACGCCTCGGTGAACCCCCAACGGGCGCCCACCGCGCCGGTGGTCAGGTGGGCGTACGCCGGGTCGCGCAGCTCTCGTCGGCACTGCTCGAGGCGCTGCTCGCGGATGGTCGCCTGCAGGGCGACGCCGGCCCGGGCGAGCGACGCGTACAGGTGCCGGACCGAGACGTGGTGCGCGGCGGCGATCGTCGCCGCGGACAGTTCCGGGTCGGCCAGGTGCGTGCGGACGTACTCCTGCACGCGCAGGACCAGCGAGCCGGCCAGCGGCTGCCGCGCGCCGTCGTCGTCGGCGACGTGCAGCGAGATGAGGGCGCGGAGCAGGTCGATGCTCGGCCCGGCCACCAGGGTCGCGGCGTCCGGGTGGTCGAGGACGTCGGTGCTGCCCAGCCGGTCGAAGAACGGCGCGACGACGGCCGCGAGCGCGTTGTTGTCCGGGCCGATCCGCAGGCCGGCGACGGCGTCGATGGACTCCTGCGACAGGGCGAGGGCACTGCGGGGCACCTGGAAGTAGTGCAGCGCGGTGCGGTCGGCGTTGAGCACGGTGTACGGCCGGGTGCTGTCGTAGACCACCATCTCGCCGGCGCGCAGCACGGCCTGGTGCTCGCCCTGCGCGACCATCGTCGTGCCCGACACCTGCACCGCGAGGAAGACCGTCGGCTCGTGGTCCTGCCGCGCCAGCCCGGGCGTGCGCGTCAGCATCGACGGAGTGGACCGCGCGGACGAGAAGTTCACCGGTCCGGCCTCGGCCACCCGGCAGAGCACCTCGATCTGCGGGCCGGGCCGGTCGTAGTCGATCTCGACCGGCAGCACGCCGGCCCAGATGGCCTCGCGGATGATCTCGATGCGGTCGTCGGGCGGCAGGTCGTCCGAGCGCAGGACCAGGCTCATGTCGGAACGCTAGGCGCGTCGCGCCGCCTGCGTCATCCGTCATCTGACGACGAATCGTGCACGGACGGACCAGAAGAGTGCACGCAGCGGCCACCCTGGCGTCGCCCGCGGTCCCGAGACTGGGTCGACACGTGCCGTCGTCCGAAGGGAACCGACCCATGAGCCCCACCGTCGTCCTGATCCACGGAGCATTTGCCGACGCCTCCGGCTGGGGCGGTGTCATCACTCGCCTGAGTGCCGCCGGGCACGCGACGCTGGCCCCTTCCAACCCGCTGCGCAGCCTCTCGGGCGACGCCGACTACGTCCGCTCGGTCCTGGCGACCATCGAGGGCGAGGTCGTGCTCGTCGGCCACTCGTACGGCGGCGCGGTCATCACCAACGCGGCCGTCGGCGCGCCGAACGTCAAGGCACTCGTGTACATCGCCGCGTTCGCGCTCGACGAGGGCGAGCCCGCCGGCGCCGCCACCGCGCTGGGCTCCGACGGCCCGCCGCCGGACTTCCTGCAGCTGGTGGACCTGCGCCCGTTCCCCGGCGCCGGCGAGGGCAACGCCGACGCGTACCTCAAGCTGCCGATCTTCCACCAGGGCTTCTGCCAGGACCTCGACGACGAGCTCGCCGCGATCATGGCCGTCACCCAGCGACCCGCCGCCCTGGCCACCCTCGGGGAGCCGTCCGGCCCGCCCGCGTGGAAGACGGTCCCTTCCTGGTACCTGGTCGCGTCGTCGGACCGGGTCATCCCGCCGGCGGCGGAGCGCGTCATGGCCGAGCGGGCCGGCGCCACGACCGTGGAGATCGAGAGCTCGCACGTCGCGATGATCAGCCACCCCGACGAGGTCACGGCCCTCATCCAGCAGGCGATCGACGCGGTGGCCTGACCACCGGCGCCGGATACCGCGGCACGACCGGCGCACCGCTCAGCCAGGCGGTGAGCCGGTCCACGAGCCGAGGTTGCCCGCGCGCACCACGGTCCCGGCGGCCTGCAGGCAGGTGAGCACGCGGGAGACCACCGCGAACGACCCCGCCCACGACCTCCCGTGGCCGTACGCGATCGAGCCGTCGAGCACGGGCACCCGCTCACGCAGCCGGGTCGCGCTGAGCGGCCCGTCGGCCAGCCCGGCGACGGCCGCCGCCGTCACGGTGTCGAACCAGCGCTCGGCGTCGTCGGCGAACCCGGCCTCGCGGACCTCCTTCTCCAGCCGCCGGCGCTCGACCCCGGCGACGCGATCGCTCGATGCGGCCTGGACGATCGGGAGGAGGTCGCGCGTCACCGCGAAGAGGGTCCGCCGCATCGCGAGGTGCTTGACCAGGGTGCGGTCCTCGTAGAGGGCCCGGTCCAGATCGGCGACGGTGAACCCGTCGACCCGCGCCCACGCCGAGAGGTAGAGGCCGCTCGGGTCGGTCCCGTGCAGGCAGACCATCGCGTCCGCGGCGGCCTCGACACTCGTGACGCGGTGCGGCGGGGCCACCGCGTGCCGACGGGCGAGCCGGGCCCGGCGCTCGTCCACGCCCATCGCGATCACCCCGTGATCGTGT
This sequence comes from Cellulomonas sp. P4_D11, assembly GCF_056401915.1. Lineage (NCBI taxonomy): Bacteria > Bacillati > Actinomycetota > Actinomycetes > Micrococcales > Cellulomonadaceae > Cellulomonas > Cellulomonas sp. P4_D11. The sequence goes on from NZ_JBFUIK010000019.1 coordinate 20,174, forward strand.
CGGGCTCGCGGGGGCGCGCACAACACCAGGTCCCTAGGCTCGGGCAGGTGACCACGTCGCCCACGGTGCACCTCGTCCCGCTCCCCGACGGCCGGACGCTGCGCGCGTACGACGCCCCGGCCGACGAGACCCGGCTGACCGTCTTCTGGCACCACGGGACCCCGAACGTCGGCACCCCGCCCGAGCCGCTGATCCCCATGAGCCGCGAGATCCGCTGGGTCTCCTACGACCGGCCCGGCTACGGCGGCTCGACCCCGCACCCCGGCCGCGACGTGGCCTCGGCGGCCGGGGACGTCGCCGCGATCGCCGACGCGCTCGGCATCGCCCGGTTCGCCGTGCTCGGCCACTCCGGCGGCAGCCCGCACGCCCTGGCCTGCGCGGCGCTGCTGGGCGACCGGGTGCTCGCCGCGGTCGCCGGGTCCGGGACGGCCCCGTTCGGCGCCGACGGCCTCGACTGGTTCGCCGGCATCAACGCCGCCGGCACCGCCGAGCTGCGCGCCGCCGTCGCGGGCCGGGCAGCCCTCGAGCGTGTGCTGACCGAGAGCGAGTACGACCCCGAGATGTTCACACCCGCGGACCATGCCGCGCTCGCGGGCCCGTGGGGCTGGCTCGGGCGGATCGCGGGCGAGGCGCTCGAGGGCGGCATCGGCGGGATGGTCGACGACGACCTCGCCTACGTCGCGCCCTGGGGTTTCGACCCGGCCGACACCACGGTGCCCGTGCTCGTGCTGCACGGCGACGACGACCGCGTGGTGCCGCCGGCCCACGGGCGGTGGCTGGCCGCACGGATCCCGTCGGCCGAGCTGTGGCTGCGCCCCGGCGAGGGGCACGTGTCGGTGCTCGGCGCCGCGCCCGCCGCTCTCGACTGGTTGCTCGCGCACGGCGGCGGACCGGAATGACGGTCCAGCTCCGACGGGTCTACGACGAGCCGTCCGACGACGACGGCTTCCGGGTGCTGGTCGACCGGCTCTGGCCGCGGGGGCTCACCAGGGAGCGGGCCCGCGTCGACCTCTGGCTCAAGGAGGTGGCGCCGAGCACGGAGCTCCGGCGGTGGTTCCACCACGACGAGCAGTCGTTCGACGAGTTCGCGCGCCGCTACCGGGCCGAGCTCGCGGCCAACCCGGCGGTCGCGCGGCTGCGGGAGGTCGTCGCCGAGCACGCCGTCGTCACGCTGGTCTACGGCGCCACGGACCCTGTCCACAACCAGGCCGCCGTGCTGAGTGACCTGCTGAACTGACGTGTGGTGCGGTCTACTGGCCGCATGGCATCCGAGCCCGTCGCAGCCGTCGAGCGCCACGCCACCTGGAAGGAGCTGTTCTTCGACCTGGTCGTCGTCGCCGGCATCGGGCAGCTCGCCCACCTGCTGCACGAGGACATGGGCTCGACCACGCTCGGCCTCTACGCGGTCCTGTACCTCGCGTTCTGGATCTCGTGGGCGGGCTTCGCGGTCTACGGGAACGTGGCGGGCGAGAGCGCCAAGACGCACGTCCTGATCACCGCCATGCTCGGCCTGGCCGTCATGGCGGCCTCCGTCCCGGGCATCCACGGCGCGCGGGCCAGCGCCTTCGTCATCGCGTACGTGGCGCTGCGCTGGTACGCCGGCGCCGTCATCTCGCGCGGGAAGGTGCTGCTCGACTGGCCGCTCGCGCAGTTCGGGCTCGGCGCGCTCCCGTGGCTGATCTCGTTGTGGGTCGACGCGCCCGCGCGGTACTGGCTGTGGGGCGTCGGCATCGTCATCGACGTCGCCGTGCTGCTCACCTCGTCCGGCGAGCGCGCGATGCAGGAGGCCGAGGAGCGCCTCGAGCGCGTGAAGTCGTCGCGCCGCCGCGGAGGGCCGGCGGCCGGGCTCATGACCATCGAGGGGACGCCGGTCGAGGAGGAGCACCTGGCGGAGCGGCTCGGCCTGTTCGTCATCATCGTGCTGGGCGAGGGGCTCATCCAGATCATCGACGCGGCCGCGGACACCGAGTCGTGGGACCGGTCCACCGCCGTCGTGTCGCTCGGCGCGTTCGCGTTGCTGGCCTCGGTCTGGACCGCCGGCCTGCTGCACGGCACGGCCGGCATCCCGCAGCTCCAGCCGCGCCTCGTCGCTCCGCGCATCGTCATGCTCCTGCACGCGCTGCTCACGGGTGCCCTGGCCGCCCTGGCCGCCGCGCTGGGCGTCGCGGTCGCCCACACGCACGGCGCGCTCGCCTTCGACGCCCGGACCCTGCTCTGCGGCGCCGTCGCGACCTACTGCGCGATCGGCGTGGTCACGGCGCTCCTGGTCGGCAAGGGCCGCGGGTGGCTGCTGGTCCGTGGGATCCCGAGCGTCGTCGTACCCGTCGTGCTGCTGCTGCTCGCGCCGCAGCTGTCGGTCGGCGCGCTCGTCTGGCTGCTGGTGCTCGTCGTGGTCTGGCTCGCGCTGGAGCCACCCGCCGAACGACGGTCCCGGGGCCGGTCACGCCGCCGGGGGCGCGCGTCGCTCGCGGGCGCGAGCCAGCAGGGCGATCCCCGTCCGGACGGCGGCGGCGACGCGGACCACGGATGACACGGCGATGATGGGCGCATGGACCTCGACGCGCTCTTCACCGCGCCCATCCGCAAGGACGGCGCCTTCGCCACCTACCTCGAGCTGGACGGCTCCGCGGAGCTGCTCGGCACCCGGAAGGCGGTCAAGGTCACCGGCGCGCTCGACGGGCACGACTTCGCGGCGACCCTGATGCCGTCGGGCACCGGCCCGCACTGGCTGCCGCTGCGCAAGGCGCTGTGCACGGCGATCGGCAAGAGCGAGGCCGGTGAGCTGGTGGAGGTGCGTCTGCTGGAGCGCCTGACCTGAGGGTCCCCGGCGACCCCGGGGACCCTCAGGCGGTGCTCAGCTACCGGTGATGACGAACTGCGACCCCGGCTGCGTGACCACGTTGCCGTCCGCGTTCCCGGACATCGTCACGTTCGACAGGATCGCGTTGCCGCGGATCCCGCTCATCGCCAGGATGCCGGCACCGTTGCGGGAGTTGGTGATCCGCACGTTCGTGACCCGGACGTCGGGCACGTTGCCGCCGCCGTTCTTGAACTGGATGCCGTCGTAGGTCGAGTCGTCGATGTCCGTGTCCCGGATGGTGACGCCCGTGATGTCCAGGGTGGACGGGAAGATCGTGATCGCCCCGAACTCCTGGTCCTCGTTCCAGAACGCCCCGCCGGTCCGGTACAGCCCGTTGTTGGCGATCAGCGTGGTCCCGCCGAACGGCAGCGGGCTGTGGTCCGTCGCCAGCATGATGCCGGGGTAGTTCATGGTGTCGAGCACGAGGTTGTTCTCGATCGAGTTGTTGAAGCCTCCGTAGATCGCGATGCCGTTGGCGCGCCAGGGCAGCTGGATCGTGTTGTTGACGAAGTGGTTGTCGTGCTCGTTGTCGACCGTGCGGTCCTTGACGTAGGGGTTGGCCCACATCGCGAGCGCGTCGTCACCGGTGGTGCGGAACGACGAGTTGAACACCCGGGAGTTGCGCGTGCCGTTGGAGAAGTTGATCCCGTCGGCGTACGTGTCCCGGATCCTCATGCCGGTGAGCTCCAGACCGTCGGCAGGTCCCCAGAGCTCGGGGATGTTGTCGTAGTCCCGGCCCACCCAGACACCCACGTTGGCGTGCTCGATCCACACGTTGCTGATCTTGGTGCCCGTGCCGAACCGGCCGTTGAGGCCGACGCCGCCCTCGTCGTTCCCGTCGCCGCCACGGATCCGGCCGGAGCCGAAGATCGCGATGTCGGAGATCTGGACGCCCTTGTCGATGTCGAACCCGAAGTTGCCCTCGTGCGGGTGGTTGAGGGTGTTCGCGTCCTGCGGCTCGATCAGCGAGTACAGCTGCGAGCGCCACATGCCCGCCCCGCGGATCGTGACGTTCGAGATGCCCACCTGGTTGTACATCCCGCGGTTGAGCGGGTCGTCGGTGAGGATCTTCTTCTCCTGGCGCCACTGGCCCTCGGGGATCCAGACGCAGCTGATGACGCCGTTCTGGTCGTCCGTCACGGCCGCCTGGATGGCCGCCGTGTCGTCGAGGCCGTCGTTCGGCACCGCGCCGTACGACGTGATCGACGTGCACTCCGCCGGCTTGGGCAGCGCCGGGGCAACCTGCTCCAGGTCGACCAGGTCGATGACGTAGAACGCCGCCGTGTCGCCCGCGTCGCGCTGGAGCCTGAACACCGTGCCCGCCGGGTAGGACTGCGCGAGCAGCGCGTGGGACTCGTCGAACAGCCGCCGGGCGTCGCCGCCCGGGGTGTTGGTGAGCCCCTCGGGCTGGTCGGTCGTCCCGTACAGCCAGCTGTACCTGCTGGTCAGCGTCACCTTCTGCACGAACGTGCCGTTGGCGTACAGGCTGATCGTGGCGTCCTGCCCGCCGCCGCCCGCCGCGTCCGGGATCGAGTTCCGGATGACGATCGAGTTGGTGGCGTTGGTCGACGTGAACTGCACGTACTGGCCCTGGCTGGTCAGGCGCACCGACTTGCGGCCCGAGGACTCGGTGCCGACGTTGGTGTGCCCGAACGTCCGGAGCGCGTCGGTCTCGACCAGGGTGCCGGTGTAGGTGCCGGCCTCGGCCTCGTAGGACGTGTACGGCACGGCGGCCCCGCGGCCGACGACGATCGACTGCGCGAGGGTGTTGTTGTTCTCGTTGGTCTCCGCGACGGCGTTCGTCGCGTCGGCCGTGGCGGTCAGCGTGGCTCCACCGGCGGCGGCGGTCCAGCTGCCGTTGATGGTCACCGTGGCGCTCGCTTGAGACGCCAGGGCACCCGTGGCGCCGTTCAGCGTCGTGCTGCCGACGACGAGGCGCGTGGTGCTCGCGCCCGCGGCCTGCGAGCCGCGGTTCCGCACGGTGACCGTGAAGGAGACCGACGAGCCGACGGCCGGGTTGGCCGGGGTCGAGGCGATGGCGAGGACCTGCAGGTCCGGGCCGGGCGCCTCGGTCACGACGACCTTGGTCGGGTTGCTGTAGGCGTTGTTGGCCTCGTTCTGCTCGACGACCGTGTTGGCGGGGTCGACGACCGCGCCGACCGTGTACGAGCCGGCGGGCTTGGTGCCGATCGACGCGGACACGGTGGTGGACTGCCCGGCGACGATGGTCGGGACGTTCACCGACCCGACCTTGGCGCCGTCGACCGTGAGGTCCAGGGTCGTGGCGGCGGACGCGAGGTTCCCGCCGTTCCGCACGGTGGCGGACAGGGTGATCGCCGCCGTCTCCACGGGTGCGGCCGGCGTGGCCGTGACCGCGGTGACCGTGAGGTCGGGGTTGGGCGCCGGGATGCCGATCACCTGGAACACCGACACCTGCCCGTTGCCCGCGCCGGTGTTCGCCGTGAACACGAGGCGGACCTCGGTCGCCGAACCGCTGACGGGAACCGTGACCTTGTTGCCCGACGCCGGGTCGAACGCGTACGCGGCGGACGCCTTGAGCGGCTGCCACGGCCCGCTGCCGACGCGGCCCTCGATCGAGAAGGTCTGCGTCCGGGGGCCCCAGGCCGCGACCGGCGGCACGCCCACGACCACCTGCTGAATGGTCGACTGCGAGGCCAGCGTCACGGCGAGGGTGCTCGGGTACTGACCGCCGGCGCCCTCCCAGTACGTGCCGGCGTCGGCGTCGACCGCGTTGCCCGCGACGAACGTGAACTCGGTCGACGACGCGCTCGCCGGGCGCCCGGCCGCGAGGTCGGACCCCGTCCCGCCGGGCGTCGTCACGACGAGCGACGCCGTGGCCGTGTTGTTCGACTCGTTGGACTCCGCGACGGAGCCCGCCGGGTCGACCGTCGCCACGAGCGCGTAGGTGCCCGCCGCGCGGGTGCCGATGCTCACCGACACGCTCTGCTGCGCGCCCGCGGCGAGCGAGCCGACGTTCGCGGTGCCGACGGCGGCCCCGTTGAGCGTCAGCGCAACCGTGGTCGCCGCGGCCGTGGCGGTGCCCGTGTTCCGGGCGGTGGCGGTGACCGTGATGGCGTCGGTCGGGGTGGGCGCCGACGGCGTCGTGCCCGTGAGGCTGACCTGCAGGTCCGCGGTGGTGGGCTCCGGGCCGGTCGAGACGACGACCGAGCCGCTGGCCACGTTGTTGGCCTCGTTCGACTCCGCGACCGTGTTGGCCGGGTCGACCGTCACGGTCAGCGGGTACGTGCCCGTGGCCCGGGTCCCCGCGTTCACGGTGATCGTGGTCTGCGCGCCGGCCGCGAGCGCCGGGACGTTCGCCGTGCCGACCGCGGCGCCGTTCAGCGCGACGACCGCCGTGGTCGCCGCCGAGGCGCCGGTGCCGGAGTTGCGGACCGTGGCGCCGACGGAGATCGCCTGGGTCGGCGTGACCGCGATCGGGTTCGTCGTCAGCGCGACCTGGAGGTCGGGGCTCGTCGGCACCGGCGTGCTGCTGCCGAACACCTGCAGCTCCGCCACCTGCGCGTTGGACGAACCCGTGTTTGCCGTGAACACGAGCCGGACGTCGGTCGCGGTGCCGGTCACCGGGACGGTCACCGTGTTGCCGCTGGACGGGCTGAACACGTAGGCCGCCGACCCAGTGAGCGGGGACCACGAGCGGCTCCCGACCCGGCCCTCGACCGAGAACGTCTGCGTCCGGTTCCCCCACGCGGGGTCGGGGTTCACCTTCACGACGACGCCCGTGAGGGTGGACTGCGCCGCGAGCGAGACGGTGAGGTTCGAGGGGTACGCGCCCGGCGCGCCCTCCCAGTACGTGCCGGTGGAGCCGTCGACCGCGTTGGCGGCGACGTAGGTCTGCTGCACGGAGGTCGCCGTGATCGGCCGGCCCTGCGCGAGGTTGCTTCCGGCGGGCGGGTCGACCGGGGGCGTCGACGACGTGCCGTAGACCTCGACCTCGGCCAGCTGCGCCGCCGGCCAGCCGGTGTTCGCGCTCACGGAGGCGCGCACGTACCGCGCGCTGGTGTCGGTGACGTCGATCGCGACCGCGTTGCCGCTGGTGAACGCGTACGACGCGGACGCCTTGAGCGTGGTGTAGCTGGACCCGTCGGAGGAGCCCTGGAGCGTGACCGTCTCGTTGCGCGCGCCCCAGCCGCCCGGGATCTTCAGGGTCACGTCCGTGACCGTCGCGGCCGCGCCGAGGTCCACCTGGACCCACTGCGGGAACGCGTTGTTGGCCGACTCCCAGTACGACGCCTGGTTGCCGTCGGTGACGTTACCGGCCACGTAGGTCTGGTTCGAGGTGCTGGCGGTGGCGGGCTTGCCCGCGGAGAGGAGCACGGGGGCCGCGGACGCGCCCTGTGCCACGAGTGCGACGCCCAGGGGCGCGACGAGCGCGACGGTGGCCGTGGCCACGATCGCCTGCTTCAACCGAGATCTCATGGACGTCCTCGTTCTCCCGCGTCGTTGCGGGGTCGGACCCCGGGCGCGCGACGGCGACGGGGCGAGCGGCGGACGGCGAGATGAGTGCGGTTCATCGCGACCGACATGAAGGTGTTGCGTCCGTCGCACGGTTTTGTGCGATCGGACTGTCAACTTCTTGCAGTGGTGAGGTGAGACATTACGAACACACCGCCCGTACCGTCAAGGGTGGGAGTGACCCTGTCACGCTGGGTCTCCGACACGACCCGAGGGAGGAGCCCCGGTGGCAGGTGAGGTCACGACGGTCGACGAGTACGTCGCCACGTTCCCCGACGACGTCCGGCCGATCCTGGGCGAGGTCGCCGCGGTGCTCCGCCGGGCGCTGCCCGGCGCCGAGGAGCGGATCCGCTACGGGATGCCCGCGTTCATGCTCGGCGGCACGCGCGCGCTGCACTTCGCGGGCTGGAAGCACCACGTCGGGCTGTACCCCGTCGGGCGCCTCGATCCCGAGCTCGAGGCGGAGGTCGGCCCGTACCGCTCGCAGAAGGACACGGTGAGGCTCCTGTACCGCGACCCCCTGCCCACCGACCTTCTCGAGCGGGTCGCCGTGGCGCTGCGCGCGGCCCCCACAGACCTCTGAGCGCTGCTCAGACCGTGAGGGGAAGCCCGAGGGCGGCGACGTGGCGCGCGCCGACGAACGCGTTGATCTCCGCGATCCGCCCGTCCACCACCCGCAGCACGTCGACCACCAGGCACTCGGGGTCCGACCCGTCGGGCTGCAGGAGGTAGTTGACGAGCGCCGGCCGCCCGTTGGCGCTGGTCGGGACGGTGCGCCAGTCGAGGGGGCGCGTGAGGAACTCGGCGATCTCGTCGGCGCCGGTCATCGACGCGTCGGGCGGCATGGTGATCCGCACGTCGTCGGCGAGCAGCATCCGCATGGCCTCGGCGTCGGACGCAGCGGCGTACCGGCGCAGGATCTTCTCGTCGTCCGCCGTCAGGGCGGGGCGGCGCCAGTCCGCGGGGTCCGCGGGGGCGTGGCGGCGGACCGTGTCCCGGGCCCGCTGCACCAGGCTGTTCGCTGCGGGGACGGCCACGCCGAGGGCGTCGGCGATCTCCGCGGGCGTCCAGCCGCTCACGTCGCGCAGCACGAAGGCGGCCCGCTGCCGCGGCGGGAGGTGCATGAGCGCGGCGATCAGCGCGAGCTCGACCAGCTCGTCGGCCTCGGCGTCGGAGTCGGGATACGGCCCGATCTCGGTGCTCCACTCCAGGACGTCCCCGACCGGGACCGTGCCCCGCGCGGCCGACTTCCGGGTGTCGAGGAAGACGTTGGTCGCGATCCGGTAGAGCCACGTCCGGGCCGAGGCGCGGCCCTCGAACCGGTCGCGCGCGCGCCACGCGCGCAGGTACGTCTCCTGCACCAGGTCGTCGGCGTCGGCGACGTTGCCGGTCAGCCGGTAGCCGTGCGCCCGCAGCTCGCGGCGGTGGGCGTCGAACGCGTCCTCGAGCCGCGCGTCCTGCTCGGTCATCTCGCTCCCCGGCCCGGCCCGACCGATGACGATCGGCCGCCGGCTCGTCGGTACACCTACAGACACGCCATCGTGAAGGAGCCCACCCATGACCGCAACGCCGCCGATCGTCGACCGCGAGACCTGGCTGCGCGAGCGCGCCGAGCTGCTCGTGCGGGAGAAGGCCCACACGCGGGCCGGCAGCGCGCTCGCCGCGGACCGGCGCCGCCTGCCCATGGTCGAGGTGGACGGCACGGTGTCGCTGGTCGGGCCGCACGGCCCGACCCGGGTGCTCGACATGTTCGAGGGCCGCGACCAGCTGCTCGTCTGCAAGCACATGTGGCACCAGGGCAAGAGCTTCGCGGACCAGTGCCGCGGCTGCACCGCGACCGTGTGGAACTTCCAGGACGCCACCTACCTCGAGGCCCGCGGCGTGACATTCGCGATCTGGTGCGAGGGGCCGTACGACGAGTTCGCGCCCTACCGGGAGTTCATGGGCTACCGCGCGCCGTGGTACTCGGTGCAGGGCGTCGACTCCCCCGGCATCTCCGACGGCTGGCTCAACGCCTACCTGCGGGTAGGCGACCGGGTGTTCCAGACCTTCGAGACGGACGGCCGCGGGGTCGAGGTGATGATGCCGGCGCTCCAGCTGCTCGACCTCACCGTCTACGGCCGGCAGGAGGAGTGGGAGGACTCGCCGGAGGGCTGGCCGCAGGACCCGACGCAGAGCTGGTTCCGCCGCGACGGCCGCCCGATCCCCCAGTGGACCCGGCCAGGCGTCACGCGGGCCGGGGCCACCGCGGGCGACTGCTGCGACTAGCGGGCGCGACATGCGCGGCGTGGATACGCTCGCGAAGGCGGCGACGCCGCCGCACGGCTGCGAGACGAGGGAGTGTCCATGAGCATCAACGACGACGACATCACCAGCGAGCCGGCACCCGCAGGGGAGGGCGTGGCGGACGGCGGCGCGAACCCGGGTGGGCACGACGGCGGGGCCGACGGCTCCGCGGGCGAAGGCCCGGCGGACGGCGGGGCCAACCCCGGCGGGCACGACGGCGGCGCGGACGGCTCGGCCGGCGAAGGGCCGGCGGACGGCGGCGCGAACCCTGACGGGCACGACGGCGGGGCGGACGGCTCCGCGTAGTGCCGGAGGACACCCTCACGAGGCGCGGACCGGTCACCCGGTCCGCGCTCTCGCGCTGCGTCGACGTCCCCGACGAGCAGTTCGCCGCGGAGTACTGGGGCCGCGCGCCCCTGCTCTCGCCGGGGCACGACGACTTCTCCGACCTGTTCTCTCCCGCGGCCGTCGACGAGCTCGTGGGCCGCCGCGGCCTGCGGACCCCGTTCATCCGGCTCGCGCACGAGGGCGACGTCCTCGCGCCGGCCCGGTTCACCGCGTCCGGCGGCTTCGGCGCCGAGGTCTCCGACCAGGTGTCCAGCGACAAGGTGCTGGCCGAGTTCGCCGCGGGCGCCACGATCGTGCTGCAGGGCCTGCACCGGATGTGGCCGCCGCTGGTCGACTTCACGCGACGCCTGGTGGAGGAGCTGGGCCACCCGGCGCAGGTCAACGCGTACGTCACGCCGCCGTCGTCGCAGGGGTTCGCCCCGCACTACGACACCCACGACGTGTTCGTCCTGCAGGTCTCGGGCGAGAAGCGCTGGGTCATCCACGCCCCGGTGCACCCCGACCCGCTCAAGGACCAGGTCTGGACCGACCACCGGGCCGCGGTCGCCGCGGCCGGCGCCGGCGAGCCTGTGATCGACCGCGTCCTGCGGCCCGGCGACGCCCTCTACCTGCCGCGCGGCTGGATCCACTCGGCCACCGCGCTGGGCGACACCTCCATCCACCTCACCGTCGGCATGGCGGCATACACCCGGGCGGATCTGGTCGACACCCTGCTCAGCCTGGTCGGTGACACCGCGTCGCTCCGCGCGTCGCTGCCGTTCGGGATCGACGTGTCCGACCCCGACCAGCTGCGGCCGGTCGTCGAGGAGACGGTCGCGTCGCTGGTCACCGCGCTGACGGCGTCGGACCACGCGGACCTCGCGGCCCGGCGGCTGGGCGCACGCTTCGGCCGGGACACCCGCCCGGAACCCGTCGCCCCGCTGGCGACGCTGAGCGCGATCACCGGCCTGACCGAGCTCACCCGGGTCCGGTGGCGGGCCTCCTTCGGCGGCACCCTCGCGACCGCCGACGACCGCGTCCGGCTCACCGCCCGCGGCACCGTGCTCTCGCTCCCCGCGGAGGCCGAGTCCGCGCTGCGCCTCCTGCGCTCGGGCGAGCCCGTCGCCGTGGGCGAGCTGCCCGGTCTCGACCTGGCCAGCGCGCTCGTGGTCGTCCGGCGCCTGCTGCGCGAGGGTGTGGTGGTGACGTCGGAGTGACCGACTGGGTGCCATGCAGCGACGGCGCCCGCGCCCGCCAGGACTCTCTCGTCGGCACCGGCTCCCACGGCGACCGCTGGTTCCTCGTCGAGAACCAGGCCGGCTGGGGTCGGCACGCGCTGCTCGACCCGCCGTTCGACCCCGCCCTCGGTCGCGCGCTGGTGCACCGCATCGAGGGTGCCGGCATCCGCCCGCTCGCCATCCGCCGCCCGGGCCGTCGCGAGCCGCAGTCCGGGACGCGCTGGGCGCTCGTCGACTCCCGGCCGGGGCGCGAGAGCGTGCGGTGGGGGTTCGTCGACGACCCGGCTGAGCTGCTGGACGTGCCGCTCGACGGGTCCGCCGGTGAGCCGTCGGACCGGCCGGTCTTCGCGGTGTGCGCCCACGGACGACACGACCAGTGCTGCGCCGTGCGGGGTCGCGTCGTGGCGGCTCGCCTGGCGCTGGCGTACCCCGAGGAGACGTGGGAGTGCTCGCACCTGGGCGGAGACCGCTTCGCGGGGACCATGGTGCTGCTCCCGCACGGCCTCTACTACGGGTGGGCCGACGACGCCGACGTGGTCGCGGTGGCCGACGCCTACCTCCGCGGGCGCGTGGTCCCGGCGTCCCTGCGCGGGCGCAGCTCGTACTCCCACCCGGTCCAGGCCGCGCAGCACTTCGCCCGGTCCGCGCTCGGCGACGACACCCTCGACGCCTACCCGCCGCTGCGCGAGGACCGGACGGTCGACGGCTGGACGGTCGGGCTCGCCACCCCCGACGGCTCGGTGTCCGTCAGGCTCGTCGAGACCTCGTCGGCACCCCTGCTCTCCACGTGCGCCGCGACCCAGGCGCTGCCGGTCCGGCAGTGGGCGCTCGCGAGCCTCACGCGGTCGTGATGGCCGCCGACGCGCGTCAGCGCTCTACAGTCCAACCGTGAGGGGTGCATGCCCGTGACCGTCCTTGCCCACCTGAGCGACCCGCACATCGGCGCCGTCCCCGACGGCCTCGATCGGCTGCGCCGCGTGCTCGCGGAGCTCGAGCGGCTCCCGCGGCTCGACGCCCTGCTCGTCACCGGCGACCTGGCGGACCACGGCGCACCCGACGAGTACGCCGCATTCTTCGACGCCCTGCCCGCGGACGTCCCGACGATCGTCGTGCCCGGCAACCACGACGTACGCGACGCGCTGCGGCCCTTCCGCCCCGATGCGCCGCGACAGGGACCGGTCAACGGTCTCCTCGACGTCGGCGACGTCCGGGTCGTCGGGCTCGACTCATCGATCCCCGGACGCGACGAGGGACTCCTCGAGGAGGCGACGCTGGCCTTCGCGCGGACCGCCATCGACGAGGCGCCCGGACATGTGCTCCTCGCGATGCACCACCCGTCGATCGACGTCGGCAACGCGTTCATGGACGGGATGGGCCTGACCAATCCCGACGAGCTGGCGGCACTGGTCACCTCGTCGCCCGCCGTCATCGGGTGCCTGACCGGGCACGTGCACAGCGCACTGGCGGGGACGTTCGCGGGGCGGCCGATCCTCGGCGCGGTCGGGATCGTCTCGACCCTGCGGATCGGCGGCCGCGCCGACCCGCTCGACGACACGTCAGCCATGCCGGGGCTCGCGCTCCACACGATCGATCACGCCGGCGGCATCGTCACGGTCTTCCACACCCTCGCGCCGGGGTGACGTGCCCGCTACGGGACGATGTGGCCCGCCGCGCGGAACAGCTCGTACCACTCGGCCCGGGTCAGCGGGACGTCCGACCCCTCGGCCGCGCCGGCCACCCGCTCCGGGCTCGTGGTGCCCAGGACCACCTGCATCCGCGCCGGGTGCCGGGTGATCCACGCGGTCGCGATGGCGATCGGCGGGACCTCGTACTTGTGCGCGAGCCGGTCGATCACCACGTTGAGCTCGACGTAGTCCGGGGATCCCAGGAAGACGCCCGTGAAGAACCCCGCCTGGAACGGGGACCACGCCTGGATGGTGATGTCGTGCAGCCGGCAGTAGTCGAGGATGCCGCCGTCGCGGTCGATCGACTGGTCCTCGGCCTCCATGTTCGCCGCGACGCCGCGGGCGATGATCGACGAGTGCGTGATCGACAGCTGCAGCTGGTTGGCGACGATCGGCTGCCGCACGAACTTCTTCAGCAGCGCGATCTGGCCCGGTGTCTGGTTGGAGACGCCGAACGCGCGGACCTTGCCCGCGGCCTCGAGCTCGTCGAACGCCCGCGCCACCTCCTCCGGCTCCACCAGGGCGTCCGGGCGGTGCAGCAGCAGGATGTCGAGGTAGTCGGTGTCGAGCGCCGCGAGCGAGCCGTCCACCGACTCGATGATGTGCTCGTAGGAGAAGTCGAAGCCGTCCGGCGGACGGATCCCGCACTTGGTCTGGATGACGATCTCCGCGCGGTCGGCCGGCGTCAGCCGCATCGCCTCGGCGAACCGTCGCTCGCACGCGTGCATGGTGCCGCCGTAGATGTCGGCGTGGTCGACCATCGTGATCCCGGCGTCGCGGCCCGCGCCGACCAGCGCCCGGATCTCGTCGTCGGACTTGTCCGCGATGCGCATGAGCCCGAGCACGACGTTGGGCACGACGATGTCCGTGCCCGGCAGGGTGAAGGTCTTCACGTCAGGAGTCCTCTCGATACGGCGTCCACCGGGGCCATGCTCCGCCGGGTCACGGGGGTCCGCGAGCCGGGTGGCGTCTACACGGGGATGGAGACGGTGAACCCGCCCTCACCCACCGTGGCCAGCACTCCTCGATCCTCCTGCAGCTCGACCGCCGCGCACCCCTCGACGGAGGCGTCGGAGAGCGTCCCGGTCAGCCGGCAGACCAGCGTCGGCCCCGCCGGGACGTCGAGCGTGAAGAGCCCGCCGGACCCGACGGGGACCACGACTCCTCCGGCCTCGGTCACCGCGGCGGTGTCGAGACGCTCGTGGAAGTAGCGCAGCTGGTCGTCCGGCACGGGCTCGTCGAGGTCGGGCCACAGCCGGTCGACTCCGCCCGGGCCGGGCAGCGCCGCGATCCAGCCGTCCTCGACCGGCACGTCGTCGAGCCCGGTGTCGTCGACGGCCACGAGCGAACCCTGGATGCCGTCGTCGCCGGTCGGGGCGCACGCGGCGCAGAGCACGGCGATCGCGAGGACGGCGGTCCACCGGCGGGCGAGCGGCATGGTCAGGCGGTCACCAGGAAGCCGGCGCGCAGCAGCGCCTCGTCGCGCGAGGACGGGCCGACCAGCAGCTCGAACTGGCCCGGCTCGACGATGCGGTGGCCGGCGGCGTCGACGATCGTGCAGTCTGCGACCGGCAGCGTGAGGCCGACCGTGACCCGCGAGCCTGGCGCGACCTCGATCTGCCGGTAGGTCTTGAGCTCCTTCTCGGCCCACGTCACCGTGGTGACCGTGTCCCGGACGTACACCTGGACGGTCTCGAGGGCCGGCCGGTCGCCCGTGTTGTGCAGGGTGACCTGGGCGCGGACCGTGCCGCCGGCGCCGAGGACCGGCTCGACCACCCGCAGGTCCTCGTAGGTGACCGTCGTGTAGGAGAGGCCCTCGCCGAACGCGAACGGCGGCCGCTGCGTGAGGTCCGCGTAGCGCGTGCCGTGCTGCGCCGGCAGCTGGTTGTAGTAGATCGGCAGCTGGCCGACGTGCTCCACGAACGAGATCGGCAGGCGGCCGGACGGCTCGATCTGGCCCAGCACCAGCTCGGCGATCGCGCGCCCGCCGCGCATGCCCGGGTTCGCGGCCCAGACGATGGCCGACGCATTCATGGCGCTCGGCGGCAGGACGTGCGGCTTGCTCGCGATGACGACGACGACGAGCGGCTTGCCCGTCGCGGCCAGGGCGTCGAGCAGCGCGACCTGCCCGCCGACCAGCTCGAGCGTGGCCGTCGACCGGCCCTCGCCGACGAGCTCGATGCGGTCGCCCACCACCGCGACGACCACGTCGGCGGTCTCGGCGGCGGCCACCGCCTCCGCGATGAGCGCCTCGTCCGGCTCGACGGGGATGACCACCTGCGGTCGCGGCTGGCCGTCGGGGAAGAACTCGCCCTCGGGGTCGGCGCCGAGCGTGAGGATGTCGGCGCCGCGCGCGTGCGTGACCGTCCAGCCTTCGGGGACCTGGTCGCGGAAGCCGTCGAGGACCGTCTGCGTCATCTCGCGCGGGTGGCCGTCGGGGAGCCAGTCCGCCTGGCCGGAGGCGCCGGCCCAGTCGCCCAGCTGCGTGTGCTGGTCGTCCGCGTTGGGTCCGACGACGGCGATCGCCTTCTTCTCGGCGCTCAGCGGGAGCGTCCCGTCGTTGGTGAGCAGGACGAGCGAGCGGCGGGCGACCTCGAGGTTGAGCTCGACGTGCTCCGCGGACCCGATGACTGCCTGCTGCCGCTCGACGTCCGGGTGCCGGGCGTCCTCGAACAGCCCGAGCTCGAACTTCAGCGTGAGGATCCGGCCGACGGCGGCGTCGAGCGCGGACTCGTCGAGCATGCCGCTGCGCACGGCCTCCTGCGCACCCTCGAAGAAGCCGGGCGTGGTCATGACCATGTCGTTGCCCGCGCGGATCGCGGCCGCCGAGGCGTGCGCGTAGTCGGGCTGGATGTGCTGCTCCCAGACCATGCGGCCGACGTTGTCCCAGTCGGTGATGAGCGTGCCGGTGTAGCCCCACTCGCCGCGCAGCACCTCGTTGAGCAGCCAGTCGTTGATGGTGATCGGGACGCCGTCCATCGACTGGTAGCCGAGCATGAAGGTCCGGCAGCCCTCTTTCGCGACCCGCTCGAACGGCGGGAGGAACCAGGAGCGCAGCTTGCGGCGGCTGAGGTCGGCCTCGCTGGCGTCGCGCCCGCCCTGCGTCTCGGAGTAGCCCGCGAAGTGCTTCGCCGTCGCCAGGATCGCGGTCGGGTCGTCGAGTCCGGCACCCTGGTAGCCGCGGACCATGGCCGACGACAGCTCGCCGATGAGGAACGGGTCCTCGCCGAACGTCTCGCTCACGCGGCCCCAGCGCAGGTCGCGGGCGATGCAGAGCACCGGCGAGAACGTCCAGTGGATGCCCGTGGCCGCCACCTCGACGGCGGTCGCCCGGGCCGCCCGCTCGAGCAGTCCGGCGTCCCAGGTGGCCGCCATGCCGAGCTGCGTCGGGAAGATCGTCGCGCCCTCCCAGAAGGAGTGCCCGTGGATGCAGTCCTCGGCGATCAGGAGCGGGATCTGCAGCCGTGTCTGCGCGGTGAGCTCGTGCGCCTGGCGGACCCGCTCGGGCGACGTGTGCAGGATCGAGCCGACGTGCAGGTGGAGGACCAGGTCCTCGACGCCGTCCTTGGCGTTGAGCTGCATCATCTGCCCGACCTTCTCCTCGAGCGTCATGCGCCCGACGAGGTCGGCGACGCGCTCGGCGACGGGAAGGGACGGGTCCTGGTAAGGCGCGGTCATGAGGCGTCCTGATCGGATCGTTTCGAGCATGATGGGCTGCGGAACACCCTAGAGGAGCGTGTGATGACCGACGAGTACGACGCCGTCCGTGCCGTGATGAACGACGGCGGGCTCTACGTGGACTTCGGGCCGGGCCTGGAGGCCCTCGAGGCCGAGCGGGTGGCCGGCAAGGAGCTGACGTACGACTTCAACCACTCGCGCCCGGGCGAGGCTGCCCGCCGGACGTCGATCCTGCAGGAGCTGCTCGGCTCCGTGGGCCCCGACGCCTGGATCGAGCCGCCGCTCCACGTCTCCTACGGCTCGCACGTGCACGTCGGCTCGCAGTTCTACGCCAACTTCAACCTCGTGCTCGTGGACGACGCCGACATCCACATCGGCGACCGCGTGATGCTCGCGCCGAACGTCACGATCTCGACCGCCGGCCACCCGACCGTCCCCGAGGAGCGTGCCGGCGGGAAGCAGTTCTCACTGCCGGTGCGGATCGAGGACGACGTGTGGATCGGGTCGAACGTCACGATCCTGCCCGGCGTCACCGTCGGCGCCGGCTCCGTGATCGGCGCCGGCAGCGTGGTCACGCAGGACATCCCGCCCCGCGTGGTCGCCGTCGGCGTGCCGTGCCGCGTGCTGCGGTCGGTGGACGCGAGCGACGTGGATCGTCGCCGATCGGTGAACGGGAACGGCCGCTGAAGCGCGCCCGGTCGCTGAACGGGAACGGTCGCTGAGGAACACCCGGTGGCTGAACGAGAACGGTCGCTGAAGAACACCCGGTCGCTGAACAACATTGGTCGCTGAACGGGACCGGGTCGCCGAACAGCATCGGTCGCTGAACGCCGCTGTCGAGCGCAACGCCAGCGCGGGGTCGCCGACCACGCGACACCAGCGGCGTTGCCGACCAGCTGCGCTCACGAGATGCGGGAACCCCTTGCGATCCAGCTGGGTCTGGGCGCTCCGCGATAGCAACTCGACGCGTAAGAGTCGGCGGTCGCGTACCCCGTCTTTCCACGAGCCTCTTTCCACAGGCCACCCGCCGGTGCGTCAGTGGTCAGTCGTACACTTGTTCGATAGCCGCAGGGAGCGGTGGTCGCAGGTGAGCGGAGGTAGCGGTGATGACAGCGATCCTCGACGAGCCTCGCGCACACATGACGCCGCCTTATGCCGTGGCCGCTGGCTCCGCTACGCCGCCCACCGTTCCTGCTCCCCCTCCAACCGTGTCCCCGCTGATGGTGTGGGCGGACTCGGGGCACGGGTCGCGTCCGGGTGCCGCGCCGGTGCCTGGTCCGGGTGTGCGGGTCGTGGACCTGGCCGCCGCGGAGGTGCCGGTGCCGGGTGTGCGGGTCGATGACCTGGTCGCGATGCTGGTCTCGGTGCCGGTCGCGGACGTCTCGGATGTCGCACTGGTGAGCACGGTGGCCGCGATGACGCAGGCGGTCAACATGCTGCAGGCCGCCCAGGCGGCGGTGATCCGGGAGATCGAGGCGCGCACCGTGGACGCGTTGCGGCACGTCCCCGACGAGCTCGCGTGCGCCCTGGTCTGCACCCGCCGGTTGGCCGAGACCCTGTTCCTGCGCGCGGACGCGGTCGCGGACCACCCGGTGCTGGCCGACGCGTGGGCGGCCGGTGCTCTGGAGGCGCGCAAGATCGACGTGATCCTGGCCGAGATCCACACGGGCGGTGCCGGTCTGGACCGCGACGTCATCGACCGGGTGGTCGCCGACGCCGTGAACCACGCCGCCGAGCTGACCGCCCCGCAGCTGACCCGGCACGTACGGGCCGTGCTGCTCGCGGTCAACCCCGACGTCCCCGAGAAGCGGCGCCGCGCCGAACGCGAGCGGCGCGGGGTGTTCCTGGAGCTGGCCCCCGATGCGATGGCCCGCCTGATCGCCTACCTGCCCGCCGCGGAGGCGACGGCGGCGTTCACCGCGATCGACGCCCTGGCCGGGAACAGTGCCGTCGACGGTGACCAGCGGAGCGTGGATCAGCGGCGCGCGGACGCATTCAGTGACATCTTCACCGGGATCCTGGACCGGCAGGCCACCCCGGACGGCACCCCACTACCCACCCGGCACGGGCAACGCGCCGCCCTGCAGGTCTCTGTGGCCGCGTCCACCCTGCTCGGCCTCGACGACAACCCCGGGTACCTCGGCTCCTACGGGCCCATCCCGGCCCAGGTCGCCCGCGAGCTCGCCCAGGACGCCACCTGGCGGCGGGTGCTGACCGACCCGGCCACCGGGCAGGTGTGTTCGGTCGGCACCCAGTCCTACCGGCCGGGTGCGGACCTGACCCGCACCGTCCAGGCGCGGGATGTCACGTGCACCTTCCCCGGCTGCCGCCAGCCGGCCACCCGGTGCGAGCTCGACCACCGCATCCCCTACGACCACAACCGCACCACGACCGACCAGGGTCACGAGACCCAAACGTGCGAGGCGAACCTCCACGCCCTCTGCAAACACCACCACCAAGCCAAGACCAAGGGCTGGTGGCAGGTCACCTACAACCCCACCACTG
The DNA here is from genome assembly GCF_056401915.1 of Cellulomonas sp. P4_D11. Classification (NCBI taxonomy): domain Bacteria; kingdom Bacillati; phylum Actinomycetota; class Actinomycetes; order Micrococcales; family Cellulomonadaceae; genus Cellulomonas; species Cellulomonas sp. P4_D11. The sequence goes on from NZ_JBFUIK010000019.1 coordinate 39,247, forward strand.
GGGTCTCGACCTGGACCGACCGGCACGGGCTGACCTACGCGCGCAGCCCGGTCCTGGTCCTGGTCTCACCCGACGCGCTCGAGCACCGACCACCACCACCCGACATCGGCGACCCACCCTTCTGACCTGCGGACGGCACCCTCGGTGCCCGTCCTCCGCCCTCCGACGGTTCACCACAGGCTGCCGAGGAGCGTCAGCGTCAGGGCGACAGCCAGACAGGAGCCCAGCAGCACGGCAGTCGTGCGGGCGGCGCGGGCGCCGAGCTCCTGCCGGGCGACCACGACGGGGAGACCCCACAGAAGGACCGCGATGACGCGGACCACGACCCCTCCGACGACTGCCCCTTGGCTCGGCGTCGACGCCATGAAGCCCGATCCGCCGATCAGGCCGATGACCCAGAGGAACGCCGAGACCAGGACGGTGACGATGCTGACGAAGACAACTGCAGCGAGGCCCCAGCGCCGTGTTGTCATCCGGGCACCGTAGGGGCGTTGTTGCTCCAGGAAGTCCACCGCCCGATGCGATCACCCGGTCGGGCGAGCGGCGGTCAGGGCTCGCCGCGGTCAGAGCGCGACGCGGTCAGGGCGAGCGGATGGGCAGAGCGAGCGACGGTCAGGGCGAGCGGATGGGCAGCGCGAACGACGGTCAGCATGAGCGGGTGGTCGGCGCGAGCGACCTTCAGAGCGAGCGGCGGACCGCCATCACGTTGTCGGTGACCTCCGCGACCTCGCCCGCTGGGCCGGTCGCCATCCGCTGAGGGGCGTCCAGGCGTTCCACGTCCCAGCCGTCGCTCAGGTGGAACGAGGCAAGCGACTCGGCGGGCGTCGGGAAGGTGGCGTCCTTCTTCCACGACCACGGCGAGACGGACGCGTGCTCGACCACCAGCAGGAGGCCGCCGGGCGTCACGAGCTGGGCGGCGCGGTGCAGGACCGCGCTGCGCGGGAACTCCGCCGGGCCGTGGAGGTAGGTCGCCGACACCAGGTCGAAGGGTCCGGCGGGCATCGACTCGCGAAGGTCGTGCTGCTCGGTGGTCACGAGGTCGGTCAGGCCGGCGTCGGCGGCGGTCTGCGCGACGCGCGTCAGGGCGACGGACGACGCGTCGACCGCGGTGACCTGCCATCCGAGCGACGCCAGCCAGAGGGCATCGCCGCCGTGACCGCAACCAAGGTCGGCGGCCCGGCCGGGCTTCGGGAGCAGGGCTGTCACCACGTCGACGACGACCGCGTTCGGGCGAGTACCCCACGAGGGGTCGACGGTGGCGTAGCGCTCCTCCCAGTAGTTCTCGCCGTGGGTGTGCCGGTGGGTGGGCTCGGCGTTCGGAGGAGAAGCGAGCACGGGGTCGGCGGTCGCGGCGTCCCTCCGGCGGTTCTCGGTGTGCGTGTGGGCGTGGGTGCGCTCAGTCATGGCTCTCAGCGTCGACGGCGGTCGCCGTAGAAGGCAACGTGGTTTGCCGGTCCGGCAAGCCCACGGCGGCTGCGAGACGGCGCACGACCTGGTCGGGGTCCGACTCCCACTCGGCGGCCAGCACCTGGATCACGCGCCAGCCGCCGGACCGCAGGGCGGTGGGCTGCGTGATGCGGCGCTCGTCGAGGGACAGGTCGGCGAGGCGCGACGACTGGTCGACCAGGACGCCGACGGTGTGCACCGGCGACCCCGGCGGGCGCAGCGCCAGGTCACACCGGAACGCCGACTGCCCGACGCCCTCGACGACAGCGACGCCGACCGCGCGCAGGGCGTCGGCGATCTGCTCCACGATCGGTCCCGGCGCCGGGGCGACGGGACGCCCGGCCCGCTCCCGCAGCCCCGCCAGCACCCCGTCGGCCGCGGCGGCGTCGCCGTTGGAGACCGCGTCGGCGTAGTGCAGGAACCCGCGCAGCGTGTTGGCGCCGTCGTTGTACACGTTGGTGATCGCGGTGTGGTCGATGCTGCTGACCAACACCATGTGCCGGCGGGCGCGGCTGAAGATGACGTTGAGCCGCTTCTCGCCGCCCGCATTGTTGATCGGGCCGAAGTTCATGCGCATGCGCCCATCGGGCCCGGCGGCGTAGCAGACGCTCATGAGGATGATGTCGCGCTCGTCGCCCTGGACGTTCTCGAGGTTCTTCACGAACAGCCCGACCACCTGGCCGTCCTCCTCGCGCGCGACCTCGGCGTCGTATCGCCTGTCGAACTCCGGGTCGTCGCGGGCGAGCCGGTCGAGCGCGCGCTCGATCTCCGACTGCTGCGCCTCCGAGAACGCGACGATCCCGAGCGTCTGCCCGGTCTCTCGCGCCAGCAGCTCGCGGACCAGGTGCGCGATCCACACCGCCTCCTGCGCGTTGGTCCGCTGGGCGTAGACGCCGTCGAGCACGCGCATCGCGCTGATGCTCCGCTCGAGCAGCCCGTCGACGGCGCTCGTGACGTCCGACGGTGCGGGCGACGACCCGACCGTCAGCTCGAGCGGGCGCGCGCGCACGTGGGTGAGGGTCCGGTCCGGGATCGTGGTGAGCCGGCCCTCGTAGAACGCCGCGTTGCTGAACTGGATGAGGGCCTCGTACTGGCTGCGGTAGTGCCAGGTGAGCATCGTCGACGGCAGCCGCACCGACCCGACCGCGAGGAAGCTGTCCGAGTCGAGGACGGAGCCCACCGGGGCGTCGTCGACGTCGTCGTCCGCCGGCGCTTCGGCCGCGCCGCCGCCCGCCTGGAAGTACCGGGTGGGCGGGAGCTGCATCCGGTCGCCGACGACGATCACCTGCGCGCCCCGGAACAGCGCGGGGACAGCCTCCTCGACGGGGATCTGGCTGGCCTCGTCGAAGATCACGACGTCGAACGAGCCCTCGAGCGGCAACGTGTCCGACAGCGACGACGGGCTCATCAGCCACACGGGCCGCATCGCCGCGACGACAGCCCCCGGGTCCGCCGACGCGAGATACCGGATCGACTTGTACGCCCGGACCTTGCCGAACTCGTGCTCGAGCTCGCGACGCCCGGCCATCCAGACCGCCTTGGCGGCGCGCGCCTCGAGGTCCATCCCGCTGACGCTGCGCTGCGAGTGCGCGACCGCGGCGGCGAACCGGGCGCGCAGCCGGGCCGTGATGACCTCGGCGTTGGCGCGCTGGAGCGCCGGTGCCTGCTCCGCCACCCGGTCGAGCAGGTCGGCGAGGCGGTCGCCGTCGAGCCGGCTGAGCGCGGGCAGCTGGGCGCGGGCCTCGCCCATCGAGGCCGCGACGACCGCGTACTCGAGCTGGTCGGGCGACGCGTCGAGGGCCCGCAGCGCGCGCAGCGTCGACGGGCTGGACGCGAGGTCGCGCAGCGGGGCCGCGACGGCGCGGACGAGCGCCTGCCCGTCCGGCCCGGTCAGCCCGCGCAGCTCGTCGCGGAGGGCGGCCATCGGCAGGTCGTCGGCGCCCGCGACCAGACCGTCGAGCGCGGGCCGGACCGCCTCCACCAGCTCCGGCAGGCGGTCGAGCACGTCGTCGGGCTGCTCGTCGGCGAGGCGCGCGCGCCACACCGCGAGGGTCCCGGTGTACCGCCGGATCGCCGCGACCCGCTCGGTCAGCACCGCGAGGTCGGCGTGGCCCCAGTCGCGCGCCAGCTGCTGGGACAGGGCGTCCGCACGCGCGGCCGTGTCGTACCGCGCGACCAGCAGCTCGAGGGCTTGGACGGCCGACGGCCGCACCTGCCGGTCGGCGGCGTCGAACCCGGACTCGACGAGCCGCCGCACGCGCCGCCAGCCCCCGTCGAGGAACTTCCAGAACGAGGCCTCCCGGCGCCGGGCGATCTCGAGGGCGGCGACCGCGTCGGCTGCCGACAGCGGCTGGCGCCAGCCCGCCGCGGCCCGGTCCGCCGCGTCGGCTGCCGCCTCGACGTCGCGCCAGGCCACCGCCGACTCCTCGAGGCGCCGGGCCTCGGGGGTGCGCGGCGTCACCGCCGACCCCAGCCCTCGCTGGACCAGCGGCGCGAGGACGGCGTGCATCTGGCCGACGGCGTCGGCGTCGTCGACCGTCAGGCCGTCGCCGTCCGTCGACGCCCCACCAGCGACGAGGACGGCGAGCACGGCGTCGAGCGTCCCCACGGCATCGGCGGCGCGCTGCGCCACCACGGCGTCCGCGCGGGGTTGGTCGAGCACGGCCGGGTCGACCAGCCGGACGGGCGTGCGCGCGAGCACGGGCGCTGCGCCGGCGCGCGCCAGAGCGCCCGTGAGCGCGTCGACCAGCGGTCGGACCGGCACCCACGCGCCCGGCTCGGGGAGCAGAGCCTGCTCGCCAGGCGTGAGCTCGGCGCCCCAGCGGGACGCGCGCAGCGCGACCAGCCGCTCGAGCACCTCGTGCACGGGCACGCCGCCGCCGTCGGACCCGAGGGCCTCCTCGTACCGCCCGACCTCCGCCAGCGCCGCCGTCGTCGCCTCGATCAGGGCCGTCCGTCGCGCCTCGACCGCGTCGAGCGGCTCGGCGTCGAGGAGCCACCGCTCGTACGTGGCGCGCAGGCCGTGCACGAACTCCTTCTTGTCCTCCTGGCTGTCGTGCACCAGCGTGCAGATCTCGTCGAGCCCCTGCGCCCGCAGCCGGGCGTGCACGACGTCGAGCGCCGCGCGCTTCTGGCACACGAAGAGCACGCGCTTGCCGTGCGCGACGAAGTCGGCGACCAGGTTGGTGATCGTCTGCGACTTGCCCGTGCCCGGCGGCCCCTGGATCACGAAGTTGTCGCCGGTCCGGGCCTGCGCGACCGCCGCGACCTGCGACGCGTCTGCGGGGACCACCAGGTAGCGGTCGGTCGTCGGGATCGATGCGCCGGTGGGGGCGACGTCGCGCGGCGCGGTCGAGAACAGCTCGTCGAACGCGGCGTTCGGCATCGGCTCGGCCAGCAGGGAGTCGTAGTCGCGGACCAGGCTGAGCGTCCGGTAGTTGAAGTTGGCGAGCGTGACCATGGTGAGGTCGACGTCCCACGTGTACGGGTTCTCGTCGCCGTGCGCCTGCACGGAGAAGGTGTCGACCTCGGTCACGTGCTGGGCGACGGGCCGATCACCCAGCTCGACGGACATCGGGATCGGCTGCCGCTCGATCCGGTCGCGGAAGATCTGCACGCCGAGCGGCGCCCACCCGGGCCGGCGGTAGGAGTACGCGTACTGCCGGTGCCCGACCGCGGGGCTGGACGACGGCCGGCGCCGGCGGTAGGCCTGCAGGGCCACCTGGGCGCGGTGCCGGACCAGCTCGATGCGCGGCTTGTCGACGAGGCCGACCACGACCGCGGGCTGCGTCCTGCGGGCCTGCTGCTCGATGCTCGCGCGGAGCTGCTCGACCGCGCCGTCGTCGGCCAGGTCGACCGTCTCCGGCAGCCGCAGCCCGAAGAGCTCGTCCAGCTGGTGGCGCACCACGGGGTTGACCTCGGCGACCGTGCCCGTCAGCTGTAGGCGGTAGGCGTCGCGGACCCCCCGCTGCTTGGTGAGCGTGACCGGCGCCAGCACCAGCGGCGACTCGATCGGGGTGCCGGGGTCGTTCTTCACGTCGTGCCAGCGCAGGAACGCGACGACGAGCCGCAGCTGGTCGTGCCCGTACTCGGCCCGGTCCCGGCGGGCCGACGAGATGATCGCGTCGAGCGACGCCGCGGCGTACGGGGCGTCGTCCCACCGGACCAGCGAGCCCACGTCGACGGCCTTGCCGTCCACCAGCCGCGCGGACGCCGGGCCGCCCCACGTGAACAGCTGCGACGCCCGGACGTGCCGGACGTCGAGCACCAGCGGCACCGACGCCTCGGTGAGGTTGACGGTCCGGCCGGTCGGGCGGAAGTACAGCAGCGGGTTGCGGCGGGAGGCGTCGAAGAGCCGGTCGCGGAGGTGCTCCAGCACGGCCGCCCGCGGGTCCGGACGGGAGCCGAGCACGCGCTCCAGGTCGAAGTCCTCGGGCTGGTCGCGGTACGTGTCGAGCCGGGCGATCACGTCGGCCAGGTCCTGGGCGCGCCGACGCCGGTCCGGCGCGATCATCGAGGCGGCGACCGTGGCCAGCACCGGGTGCAGGGCCGGAGCCAGGGCGAAGAGGTTGTTCCGCCGCTCCTGCAGCAGGTCGGCGTCGCCCTGGTCGGCCAGGTCCAGCCCGCACAGCAGCGCGACCAGCAGCTCGCCCAGGCTGGCGATGTCGGTCAGCTCGTCGTGGTGGCCGACCAGGTGCTCCCACCGCTGCCACCCGGCCACGATGCGCATCCCGCCCTCGTCCAGCATCAGGTCGTCCGCGCCGGTCCCCGACAGGTCGTGCTCGACGATCCCGCGGCGGTCCACCTCGACCGCGGCCGACGCGCCGCGCTCCACGGCCGCGAGCGCAGCCCGGTTGCGCACCGGCGGGCCGGCGCGCGTGACGTCGATGGTCACCGGCTCGTCGTCGGCGTGCGCGAGCGCGTCCAGCCCGCGCAGCGGGGCCACCCGGCCGGTCTCGTGGAGGCTCTGCACGGTGCGGAACATGGGCAGCAGGAGCCCGAGGACGTCGTCCGCCGGCAGCCCGCCGCGCGCGACGGCACGGCCGATCAGGTGGCGCATCAGCCGGCCGCCAGCGTGGCGGTCGCGCGCGCGCCCAGGTCCAGCTCCGCGGCGACCAGCGCCAGCAGGTCCGGCCCGAGGCCGACCCGGCGCGCCAGCGCGACGACGGCGGCGAGGTCGTCGAGGCCCCCGTCGTCGTCGGCGGTCGCGAAGTCCAGCAGCACCGCCGCGAGGTAGGTGCGGGTGTCGGCCGGCAGGCCGCCCGGCATGTCCGTGAGCGCGGGGCTCTGGGTGCCGACGAGCACGCCGTAGCCGGCGGCCAGGGCGACGGCCTCGTCGCTGCGCACCGCGTCGTCGGCCACCAGCATCCACACCAGTGACCGCGTGACCTCGGAAAGCCGGTCCTGGCCCAGGACGTCGAGCGTGGCGAGGTCGAGCTGGGGACCGAGGGCAGCCGCCACCGCGGGCTCGGCCCCTGCGCCCCGCTCCTTCCACTCCTGCAGCGCCCACGCGCGCAGCACCGTCTCGGGGTGCGTGGTGCCCGCGCTCGGCACGCTGTAATCGACCTCGGCGGCCTGCCGCAGGTACGCCGCGGGGTCGACCTTCGCCAGCCCCGTCGACACCTTGACCAGGCCGCTCACCGTCGTGATCAACGAGCCGCAGGCCAGCACCGCACCGCGGTCGGCGTACAGCTCCGTGGCCAGCCGGAATCGCCGGGCGGTCTCCAGGTACTCCGACGGGGTGCGGGCGTCCGACTCGGCGGCGTCCAGCAGTCGCGCCGCGGCCAGGTACCGGCCGCCCTCGGCGGACCACAGGACGTGGTGGGCCAGCTCGTGCCCGGCGACCGCGCACAGCTCGTCGGCGTCGAGCAGGTTGAGCGTCCCGCCGCCGAGCACGAGGACCGCGCGGTCCGGCACGTAGAGCAGCTCGGCCGTGGTGCTGGGCCCGCCCTCGTCGACGTAGACCTCGAGAGGGACGATCACGCCGAGCGCCTCGGCGGCGCGCTGCACCGCCGCGTGGACCTCGAGATGGGCCGTCGCGTCCACCCGGTAGGTCTGGCGCAGCAGCAGCTGGCCCAGCTCCGGACCCGGCGCCGGCCGCAGCGAGCCGATCGCCACCGGGTTCTCCCGCTCGAGGAGCGCCGTGACGTCGCGGTGGTACGGCAGCGGTCGCCAGTCCGTCACTGCGCCTCCCGTCGTCGACCCGGCCCCGGCGACGATAGCCGCCGCCGACGACATCGCGCCGGACGGCGCCGCCCGTCAGGTCGCGACGAGCGCGCCGGGCCGGGACGCGCGGACGGCGGACCTGCGGCGCCGGCGGATGATCCACTCGGCGACGGCCAGGTTGATCAGCCATGCCGCGGCCATGAGCAGCGCCTTCCCCGTCACGCCGGGGGCACCCAGGGCCAGCGTCCAGGGCGCGAAGATCACGGCCTGCGTCCCGGCGCCCTGGCCGATCGCGTAGCCGCGGGTCATCCAGGCACTGTGCGTGACGACGTCCCCGCGCCGGATGTGCACCACGCCGAGCACGAGGAAAGCGACCATCGCCGAGCCGAAGACCCAGCGGAACACCTCGAGCAGCGCGCCGTCCGACGCCGGGAGGTCGGAGAACGACGCCATCCAGAGGCCCGCGAGCGCCGCGAGGATCCCGGCGGGCGCGACGACGCGGCCGGCCCGACGGTGCCACGCGGGCCGGCGCCGGCGCAGCCCCGGGTGGAACTGGAACGCCCCGAGCAGCAGGAACACGGTGGCGCAGACGATGTGCACCACGACCGGGAGCGGCATCGAGACGAACCGCTCGTTGTCCGGCGTCACGGCCGGGTCGCTGCTCAGCTCCGCCAGCCGGATCGACCCCGCGAGCATCGGCACGAGGCTGAGCAGGATCAGGCCGGCGGGAATGCGCCACGCGTGCTTCGGAACCATCGGACTCCCTCTCGTCGGGCCGCGTCTCGTCCTGACGAGAGCCTCTCGACTACCGGCGCGCGGGACATCGGTCGTTCGCCCGCCCGCCGGCTCGGCCGATCGGCCGAGGAAACCCTCGGCCGGGGTCGGTCGTTGGCCCCCCGACGGCACCCCATCGGACGGAGACCACATGAACCCGCTCGTCTGCCCCAAGTGCGGCTCGGACATGCGCGCCTACGAGCGCAACGGCGTGACCATCGACCAGTGCACCGGCTGCCGCGGGATCTTCCTCGACCGCGGCGAGCTCGAGCACCTCACCGACGCGGAGTCGGCCTACTACGGCTCCCGCGGTGACCGCGACGACTACTACGGCGGCACGAAGAAGCGCCGCTCCAGCAGCTTCCTGGGCGAGCTCTTCGACTGAGCCGGCTCAGGCGCAGGTATCGGCGGCGGGCGCACCCGCGAACCGGTCCCGGGTCCACGCCAGCAGGTCGGGGACCAGCGGCGAGTCCGGCTCCACGAACGGGACGTGACCGCGACCGGCGTACGTGCGGTAGTCGACGGCGTACCCGTCGGCGCACCGCGCGGCGACGTAAGCGTCCTGCGCGGACGGGCTCACCAGGCCGTCGTCGGCGCCCTGCCCGACCAGCAGCGGCGCCGGGATCGGCCCCGCCGGGACGTTCTCCTCGAGGCGGGCGAGGAACGGGCCGCTGCTCGGGTCGCCCGACCAGATCGGCTTGTCGAACGAGAGCGCGGTCAGCACCGAGACCAGGATCCCCGGCTCGGCGAGGCAGCGCTGGGCCATCTCCCGCACGATGATCCGAGCGCTCGGGCGCACGAGGTCCTCGTACCGCACGTCGGGGTAGGCCGTGGTGTACGCGTCGACGACGTAGGACGCGAAGAGCTCGCCGCCGGTCACGCTCTCCAGCGTGTCGACGAGTCCCGGCAGGTTGCTCGCGGGCGCGAGCGCGGCGACGCCGTCGATCTCGAGCTCGGGCGCGTAGGTCGGCGCGAGCATCCCGGCCCAGAGCGCGGCGTGCCCGCCCTGCGAGTGGCCCCAGACGACGGTCTCGTCGGCCAGGTCGGCATCGGCAAGCTGGTGGGCCGCCCGGACGGCGTCGAGGACGGACCGGCCCTCGCCCTGCCCGATGAGGTACGGGTGCGGTCCCGCCGTACCGAGCCCGACGTAGTCGGTGGCGACCATCGCCCAGCCGGCGTCGATCACCTGGTCCTGCAGGTACATCGCCCCCGCGGCGAGCCCGTCGTCCAGCACGGACGGCGCGCAGCCCGGCACGGCGCCGGTGGTCCCGTGCGCCCACGCGACGACGGGGCTCGGCGTCGCCGCGGTCGGCGCGATGACCAGGCCGCTCGCGACCGCGGGCTCTCCCTCGTCGCGGGTGGTCGTGTAGAGGATCCGCCACGCGGTCGCGCCGTGGGGGATCTCGTCGCTGTCGAACGGCTCGCTGCGCAGGAGCTGGCCGGGCGCGGCCGGCACGTCGTCGGGCGGGTCGTAGAACGCGTCGGGCGTCGGCACCCTGCTCTGCAGGACGAGGCTCACCGCGACGAGCACGAGGGCGACGACCGCGCCCAGCACGGTCCCGGCCAGCTGCCACCCGCCGGTGCGCGGGGTGCCGGGGCGCGGGACGGGCAGGGCGAGCCGCTCGTGCCGCCCGCGGAAGAACCCGACGATCTCCGTCACCCCGACGATCACGAGCCACGCGCCGAACAGGACGGCGACCACCAGCACCGTGACGTCGGGCCACGAGAGCGCGAGGACGCCGAACAGGATCGACGTCATGCCGCCGAGGACCGCGCTCGCCCGGGCCGCCCCGTGGACGTGCGGGGCATGGGCGAGGTCGATGCCGCCGGCGACGACGAGCGTCACGCCCAGCACGACGGTCGCGACGACGATGGAGGCGCCCGGCCAGACGAGGATCGCGAGCGCGGCGGCGAGGTAGACGATGCCGCGCAGGACCGTCGAGAGCACGCCGTGCCGCACCACCAGCCCCGAGATGCCCGCGACCGTGAGGCCGACGACGAGCACCACCATGAGCACCGCGAGCGACGCGAACGGTCGCACCGCCAGCAGGGCGCCGACCAGCACCGACGCGATCCCGAGGATCAGCCGCAGGCCGTGCGACTCCCGCGGTGCCGGGTCGCCGGGAGACTCCATGCTGCTGAACCTAGGTCACCTCCGAGGGTGGATGTCAGAGCATCGGGGCAGGGTGGTCGCATGGACGTGGAGCAGGTGGTCGGAGAGCGGGTGGCGTCGGGCGAGGTGCACGGGGCGGCATGGCTCGTGGACCGCGGCGGGTCGGTGACCAGCGGCGTCGCGGGTGCCGCTGGACCGGACTCGATCTTCCGGATCTCGTCGGTGACCAAGCCGGTGGTCGCGGCGCTGGCGATGGCCCTGATCGACGACGAGGTGCTGCGTCTCGACGACCCGGTCGACCAGTGGCTGCCCGAGCTCGCGGACCGCCGCGTGCTGCGCGACCCGCAGGGCCCCCTCGAGGACACCGTGCCCGCCAAGCGCCCGATCACCGTCCGGGACGTGCTCGAGTTCCGGCTCGGCATCGGGATGGACTTCACCCGACCGTTCCCGGGCGCGGTGCTCGGGGCTCTCGCCGAGCGCGGCCTGGCCGTCGGGCCGCCCGCCCCTCAGCAGTCCCCGCCACCGGACGAGTGGATGCGGATCCTCGGCGGTGTCCCCCTCTCCGCGCAGCCCGGCGCGCGCTGGCTCTACAACACGAGCGCGCAGGTGCTCGGCGTCCTGCTGGCCCGCGCCGCGGGGACGCCGCTGCCGCAGCTGCTGGCCGAGCGGCTGCTCGACCCGCTGGGGATGCCGGACACCGGGTTCCACGTCCCGGCCGAGACGCTCGCGCGGTTCGGGCCGCACTGGCTGGGTGAGGTCTACGACGAGGTCGACGGCCAGTGGGCCCGGCCGCCGGCCTTCCCCGACGCGGCCGGCGGCCTCGTGTCGACGGTGGCGGACCTGCACGCGTTCGCGACGATGCTCCGCGCCCGCGGCGCGGCGGTCCTCACGCCGCAGTCCGTGACGGCGATGACCTCCGCGCACGTCGGCGCCCACGACCCGGACGGGCGGGAGGGGTGGGGCCTCGGGATCGGGGTGTTCCTGTCGGACACCCCCGACGGGCGCCACGCGGGCACCTACGGGTGGGACGGCGGGCTCGGGCAGACGTGGTGGACGGACCCGGTCACCGACACGATCGCGATCCTGCTCACCACGGACGCGTGGACGTCGCCGCAGCCGACGCCGGTCTTCACCGAGTTCTGGCGGGCCGCGTTCGGCGGGTAGTCAGGCGAGGCGCTCGACCAGCGCGATGACCACCGAGTCGTTCCAGCCGTCGATGCCCGCGAACACCTCGGCGCGCTCGGGCGAGGCCATCCAGACCTGCTCGAGCCGCGCGAACTCCTCCGCGTCCCCCTCGGCGCTCACCGCCCACGTGAACTCCGCCACGGCGCGGTTCAGGTAGGCCGACTCGACCGTGAAGCCGAAGGCCGCCCGCGCGGGGACGAGGCGGGTGGGCCACCACGCGAGGAACTCCTCGAGCAGGTGGGGCTTCACGTTGTAGCGACGCAGCTGCACGGTCCGGGTCACGGAAGCCATCCTGCACGCTCTACGGTCGGTGGGTGACCTTTCACGAGCTGCACGCCGGACCGCTCCCGCTGCTGCTGCCCAACGCCTGGGACGTCGGCTCGGCTCTCGCGTTCGTCGAGGCGGGGTTCCCGGCGGTCGGGACGACGAGCTTCGGCATCCACGCGGCGGCCGGCAGCCCCGACGGCGGCCGGTCCGCGCGGGACGCCACCCGCGAGCTGGCGCTGCGGCTCGCGCGCCTGCCGGTGCCCGTCTCGGTCGACGTGGAGGACGGGTACCACGACGACCCCGAGGCCGTCGCCGAGTACGTCGCCGGCCTAGCGGTCGCGGGGATCAACCTCGAGGACAGCGCGGACGGCGCGCTGGTCGACCCGGCCGCGGTGGCCGAGAAGGTGTCGGCGGTCGCGGGCCGCTGCCCGGACGTGTTCGTCAACGCCCGGGTCGACACCTACTGGTTCGGCCAGGACGCGACGGTCCGGGCGACGGTCGGCCGGGCGCTCGCCTACGTCGCCGCGGGCGCCGACGGCATCTTCGTGCCCGGGGCGGCCGACCGGGACCTGCTGCGCGACCTCGCGCGCGAGATCCCGGTGCCGGTGAACGTACTGGTGGTGCCCGGTCTGAGCCTGCAGGAGCTGGCGGACCTGGGGATCCGCCGCGTCAGCACGGGCTCGCTGCCGTACCGGGCCGCGATCGACACCGCCGTGGCGGTCGCGACGAGCGTCCGGGACGGGCGGGCCGTGCCGACCGCGACCGCCTACGGCGAGGTCCAGGACCGGCTGCGCCGCTACGCCCAGGAGGAGTGATCGCCGGTCAGGCCGTGCCCTCCGCCAGCCACGCCTCGAAGGCCTCGAACGACGACGGCCGGCCGAGGAAGCTCTCGACCAGGTCGGCCGCGTCGGCCGAGCCGCCGGGCGCCAGGATCGCCTCGCGGTAGCGGCGGCCGACCGCGGGATCCATGAGGCCGGCCGTGAACGCGGTGCGCAGGTCCTTGGCGATGACCAGGCTCCAGAGATACGTGTAGTACGCCGACCCGTAGCCCTCGAGGTGCCCGAACCCCGCGTACTGGTGGGTGTCCGGGATCGGCGTGTACGGGCCGAAGCGGGCGTCGACCTGGGCGGTGTACGCGGCGAGGTCGGCGGGCGGGTCGGCGTGCAAGCCGTAGGAGAGGGCCGTGTAGTTGAGCTGCCGCCGGGTCCACGCGCCGCGCGCGAAGCCGTCGGCCCGACGCATCGCGGCGACGAGGTCGGCGGGGATGGGCTCCCCGGCGGCGTTCGTCGCGAATGACCCGAGCACGCCCGCGTCCCAGCCCCACTCCTCGAGCAGCTGGCTGGGCGCCTCGACGAAGTCCCACTCGGTGGCGACACCCGTGAACATCGCCCACCGCTGGTGGCCGCCGAGCACCTCGTGCACCAGGTGCCCGAGCTCGTGGAAGAACGTCAGCACGTCGTCGTGCTCCATGAGGCCCGTGGGGAAGTTGCAGACGAGCACGCCCTCGGGCAGCGACCGCCCGGCGATGCCCGGCACCAGGCCGAACTGCGCGGCGTGGTTGAACTTCCCCGCCCGCGGGTGCATGTCGAGGTACACGCGACCGATCGGCGCGCCGTCGGCGGCGACGTCGTAGACCTGGACGTCCTCGTGCCAGGTCGGCGCGACCACCGGCTGCAGCGCGATGTCGAACAGCCGGGACACCACGTCGAGCACGCCAGGCAGCACGGCGTCGTAGCGGAAGTACTCCCGCACCTCGAGCGCGTCGACGTCGTACTGCTCGGTCCGGATGACCCGCTCGTAGAAGAGGTTGTCGGCCGGGGTGACGGCCGCCGCGTCCGGCACGTCCTGCCGGTAGCGCGCGAGCATGAGGTCGACGTCGCGGGCTGCGGGGACCGCGGTGAGGGCGTCGAGCCGCTCGATGAGGTCGCTGATGGCCCGGCCGGAGCCGATCATCTTGGTCTCGGCGTCGTAGGTCGGCCAGTCGGGGTAGCCCAGCAGGGTCGCGCGCTCGGCCCGCAGCCGCAGCAGCTCCGCCAGCAGCGGCTCGTTCGCCGGCCAGCCGAGCGACTGGTGCTCGCGCGTCAGGGCGAGCCGGACGTCGGGATCGGTCGCGTACGTGCGGACGGGCAGCAGGTCCGGGTACTCGGTGGTCAGCGTGACCAGGCCCTCCTCGTCGGCGGGGTGCTCCGCGCGGAAGTCCTCGGGCAGCCCGTCGAGCTGCTCGGGCCGCACCCGGATGCTGCGCACGCCGTCACGGATGTTGCGCGAGAACTCCAGGCCGATCTCGGTGCAGCGCTGGGCCAGCGCGCGCAGGCGGTCGCGGTCCTCGGGCGACCGGTCGACGCCGGTGCGGCGGAAGTCGCGCAGCACGTGCTCGCGCACGCGGGCGGCGCCGGGCTCCAGGCCGTCGCCCGACGTCGCCGCGAGCACCTGCCACAGCTCGTGGTCCAGGCCGCGCTCGGTGGCGAGGTCCTCGGCTGCCTGCGCCCGCTCCTCGGCGGCCGCCCGCAGGTCCGCGTCGGGGTGCACCTCGGCCAGCAGGTGGGCCGCGGCCGATGCCGACCCGAGCGCGATGTCCGCGTCGTTCCAGAGGTCGAGCACCTCGGTGGTCGTGCGCGGTGCGCCGTCCTTCAGCTGCGCGACGAGGGCGCGCGCCTGGTCGAGCGACGCGTCGACCGTCGTCGCGAGGAAGGCCGGCCAGGCGGCGGGGTCGGTCGGGAAGGCGGTGGGCGGCTGCGCAGGCATGCGGCCGACCATAACGGCCCGGCGGGCCAGGCTCAGCCGGGATTTCCGGCCGTGTCGGCGGTGTACACGAGGAACTCGTCGTCGCGGACGAACGACTGCGCGCGGTCACCAGGTCAGCGGGGGCCGCCGAGGATCAGCCGGACCGTGACCGTGTCGCCGACGTCGAGGTACTCCGCCTTGCGCACCATCGCCTTCACCGGGACCAGGTACCGGCCGTCCTTCGGGAAGAGCGACGTCTCCCACTCCGTGTCGTCGATGCGCGCGAGCACGGGGATCACGCCCCAGCCGTAGGTGACCATGGACGAGACGGCGTTGATGCTGGCGCTCTCCGCCTCCGGCACCGGGACGTAGTGGAACGGAGACGGCCCGCGCCAATAGATGATCTCGCCGCTGAACTCCAGCTCCATGGGCCCAGGATCGCGCACGCGCACGCCGAGGCGCAGCCCCGTACGACTATCTCGTTGTCCGGGCGGAGGTTCCCTGCTCGACTGGTCCGGATGGCCACCACCGGGATGCACGCCGACGAGCTCGACCTGCCCGTCGACCTCGTCCGCGGGCTGCTCGCCGCGCAGCTGCCGCGCTGGTCCGACCTCCCGGTCCGGCGCGTGACCTCCAGCGGCACGGACAACGCGATGTTCCGGCTGGGCGACGAGCTCGTCGTGCGCCTGCCCCGCATCCACTGGGCGAGCGGCGGCGTCGACCACGAGGCGCACTGGCTCCCGCTCGTCGACGGGCTGCTGCCCGTGACGATCCCGCGGGTGCAGGCCGTCGGGCACCCCAGCCCGGAGTACCCGTGGACCTGGTCCGTCCTGACCTGGGTGCCCGGCACGAACCCGAAGGTGGGCACCCTGCGCGAGCCCGTGGCGCTGGCCCGCGACCTTGCCGCGCTCGTGCGGGCCGTGCGGGCCATCGACCTGGACGGCGGCGTCGTCAAGGCCGGTCCGCTGGCCGACCGCGACGAGCAGGTCCGGCGGGACATCGCCGCGCTCACGGACGAGATCGACACGGCCGCCGTGACGGCGATCTGGGACGACGCCCTCGCGACCGCCGAGTGGGACGGGCAGCGCACCTGGGTGCACTCGGACATCGCGCCCGGCAACCTCCTGCTCGTCGACGACCGGCTCACCGGGCTGATCGACTTCGCCGGCATCGGCGTCGGCGACCCCACGCTCGACCTCGGCGTCGCCTGGAACCTGCTGCCGCCGGCGGCCCGGGCGGTGTTCCGGCAGGAGCTGGAGGTCGACGACGAGACCTGGGCGAGGGCCCGCGCCCGGGCGCTCGCGCAGGCCCTCGTCCAGCTGCCGTACTACCGCGACACCAACCCGGTGCTGGCCGCGAACGCCCGGCACGTGATCCGCGAGGTCACTGCGGAGGTGTGAGGTCGTCCAGGGACTCCGCGAGCCGCGCGATGGCGGCCAGCCGGCGGTCCCACTCGGCGCCGATCGCCTCGAGCGCGCGGGCGGTCTCGCTCAGCCGCGAGCCCAGCGCGCGGTAGCGGATCTCGCGGCCGGCCCGGACGGGTTCCACCAGGCCGGCGTCGGCGAGCACCGTGAGGTGCTTGGCGATGGCCTGCCGGGACACCGGGAAGCGCGTGGCCAGCGCGGACGCCGACAGCTCCGCCCGGCCCAGCTCCTGCAGGACGGCCCACCGGGTGTCGTCCGCGAGCGCGGCGAACACCGGGACCAGCGTCGCGCTCACGGCGTGGCCTCGAGGAGGGCGACCAGCTCGTCGAGCTCGTCGGTCCAGCCCTGGCGGTTGGAGTTCATGGCCTCGACGGGGTCACGGTTCAGCAGTCCGAAGCCCGACTCGACCACGCTCAGCACGGTCGCGTCGCCGTCCTCGACCAGCGTGAACCGGACCAGCGTCGAGTTGTCCGGGCGGATCGGCTCGTCGCGCGTGCCCCACGTGAACGCGAAGACCACGGGCTCGTCGTACTCCTCGATCCGGACGGGGAACTCGCCGTAGTCCGCCCACCCGAACGTGCCCTCGCCGCCGACCCGCAGGTCGGGCAGCGACGCGGACGTGCCGAACCACTGGGAGATGAGGTCGTCGCGCGTGAGGGCCGCCCACACCCGCGCCCGGGTGGCCTTCACGTGGACGGTCCGCGTGACGGTGTAGCTCTCCGTGTCGACGACGGCGGGTTGCTGGGTCATGGTCGTTCCTCCCGGGTGCGAATCGATGCAACACCAGGGTTGCACGTGGCCCGCGTGGCGCGCAACTTGCTGGTTGCACGATGGATTCCGCTTTGACTCGCCGGGCGACGCGGCGCACCATCGAGGCCGAGCTGTGCCGCGGGACGAGCCCACGGCCACCGGATCGGAGCGCATCACGATGCAGCGGGGAAGCGGGGCGGCCGTCCAGGCCTGCTCAGGCGGCGACCGGACGCCCGCCCAGCACGCCTGACGCCTTGACGGCGTCACCACCGGCGCTCGTCGTCGGCGCTCAGGCGTGCCCTCCCACGTCGCACGAGAGCCGAGACCCCATGAACCCCCTGACCGAACCCCAGATCCGCGCGTCCTTCGTGAACTGCTCGAAGCGCGAGGCCGCCCAGCTCACCCTCCCCGCCGACCTGGCGGACCTGCGCTGGGACCGCCTCGACTACCTCGGGTGGATCGACCGCAAGGCGCCGTTGCGCGCGTACGTCGTCGTGCCCGTCGGCGACACGCTCGTCGGCGTGACCCTGCGCTCGCCCGAGACCGGCGCGAAGCGCCGACGGGCCGTCTGCGCCTGGTGCGAGGACGTCTACGCCACGGAGGACGTCTCGATGTACGTCGCCCGCCGCGCCGGCGCCCCCGGCCGCAACGGCGACACCATCGGCACCCTCATCTGCACCCACTTCGACTGCTCCCGCAACGTGCGGCGCAAGCCGACGATCATCGAGGCCGGCGACGACCCCGCCGGGTTCGTGCAGCGCCGCATCGACGCCTTGCAGGAGTACACGGCGAAGTTCGCGCGCGAGGTGCTCCGGCAGCTCTGAGGCGTGTGGGTGGGTGGCCGTACCGTCCCCGGATGGCCACCCGCCCGCGCGTCATCGTGTCCGTCACCGCGACCGTCGACGGCCGGATCACCCTGAGCCGCGACGAGCGGTTGCTGGACGACGGGGTGGACCGGCGGTGGAAGGACCTGTGGCCGTCCGACGCGCACGTGCTGGCCGCGCGACGGGCCGAGGTGATCGAGCGGCACCGCCCGACCGTGGTCCTCGAGGGCAGCGGCACCTTCGTCCCCGACGGCGCCGGCCCGGTGGACCTGCCCGCGTCCGACGACGACCTCTGGACCGACTTCGTGCCGCGCCGCACGCCGCGGTGGTTCGCGGTGGTGGACGGGCGGGGCCGCGTGCCGTGGACGTTCACGGGTGACGACGAGACCAGCCTGCTGATCCTCGTGTGCCGGCGGACCCCCGCGGCCTACCTCGCCGACCTGCGCCGCCGGCAGATCCCGTACCTCGTCGCCGGGGAGCAGCGCGTCGACCTGGCGGCCGCCCTGGTCCGGCTGCGCGAGGTGCTCGGCGCGGAGTGCGTGGTGGCCGAGGGCGGCGGCGGGCTCACCGCCGCGCTGCTCGCCGCCGGTCAGGTGGACGAGCTGCACGTCTTGACCATCCCGGCGCTGGTCGGCGGGCTGGGCACGCCGTCGATCGTCGACGGGGCGCCGCGGCCGGTCACCCTGCGGTCCACGCACGTCGAGGTCGGGGCGAACGGCTCGATCCTGGCCAGCTACGAGGTCTGAGGGGTCGAGCTCGGTTGCCGGCGGTCGCGGTCGACGTGATCCGCAGGTAGCGGGCGAGAGTCGGGCGCAGGGTCGCGGTGGTCAGCTGACCGGTCGCCTGGCCCTCCGCCTGATCATCCCGTCGGCAGCCGGTAGACCGAGACGTGCGAGCGGGAGTCGGCGGTGAACTCCTCGCCGGACCAGTCGGCGTCCCGGCTCTCCAGCGAGAAGCCGGCCAGCTGCGCCATGAGGTCGAGCTCCGCCGGCCAGATGTAGCGGTGCGGCGAGCGACCGAGCCGGGCCTCGCGGGTCTCGTCGAAGCGGAAGTGGTGCGACACCACCCGCTGGTGCAGGACGTCGTAGGTGTCCAGGCCGATGTAGCCGGGCTCGGACTGCCAGACCGTGGCCTGCGTGCCCGGCGGGAGCTTGCGCAGCTCGGGGACCCAGAGCTCGATGACGAACCGGCCGCCGGGGGCGAGGTGCCGCGCGGCGTTGCGGAAGCACGCGACCTGCTCCTGCTGCGTGAGCAGGTTGGAGATGGTGTTGAAGACGAGGTAGACGAGGCGGAACTCCCCGGGCGCCCTCGCCGTCGACATGTCGCCGACGACCACGGGGATCGTCGCCTCGTCGACCTTGGTGCGGAGCTGGTCGACCATGGGCCGCGACAGCTCGATGCCGACGACCGGCACGCCGCGCTCCGCGAGCGGCACGGCGACGCGGCCGGTGCCGATCGCGAGCTCGAGCGCCCGGCCGCCGTCCGCGAGCGCGACCAGCCGGTCCACGGTGGGTCCGATCACCTCGGGCGCGAACATGCCGGTGCCGGGGGTGTCGTAGTGCTGCGCGGTCTCGGCGTCCCAGGGGTCGTCCATCCCGCCGACGATGGCAGCGGGTCGGCGGCGTCGTCCACGACTTTCAGGGCTGGCGGCGGTGCACCGTCCACGCCCCGGGGGTGTCGAGGTCGCCGTCGCCGACGCGCGTGAACACGAGGCGGTCGTGCAGCCGGTCGCGCCGGCCCGCCCACAGCTCCACCTCGTCGCAGTCGATCCGCCACCCGCCCCAGCCGTCCGGCACGGGCACGTCGTCGCGTGAGCCGGTGTCCGGGTAGAGGGCCGCGAACCGCTCGTACTCGGCGACCAGCGCCGCCCGGTCGGCGATCGGCCGCGACTGGTCGGACGCCCACGCGCTGATGCGCGAGCCCCACGGGCGGGACGTGAAGTAGGCGGCGATCTCGTCGCGACCCACAGGGACCGCGCGGCCGCGGAACCGGACCGCCCGGTACATCGCCGGCCACGTCAGGGAGGCGGCGAGCGAGCCGGTCGCGCCGATCTCCCGGCTCTTCGTCGACCCCAGGTCCGTGACGAAACCCGGCCCGCGCGCGTCGAGGAACCGCATGAGGACGGTGCGCACGTTCGGCCGCCCGTCCGCGTCGACCGTCGCGACCGAGAGCGCGGTGGGCTCCGCGACGTCGCCCTGCTCCGCCTGCCGGGCCTCCGCCTCGCCGACCCAGCGGCGGACCTGCTGGAGCGGGGTCGGCGCGAGGTCGCGCTCACTCAGCCCGTCGTCCTCCACGGCACCCGCCTCTCTCGATGGTCGCGAGGGTACGCCGACGGAGGCGCGGAATATGCGGGTGCGGCGGCCGCGGCCCTGCTCGTAGGTTGTCGCGATGGACGAGCCACCGATCCACGAGCACTACGTGACCGACATCGACGAGGACCAGCGGCTGCGTCGCGGGCTCGGTCGCCTCGAGCTGGCCCGCGTGCAGGAGATCGTCCGGCGCCACGTCGCCCCCGGGTCGCGGGTGCTCGACGTCGGCGGCGCGACCGGGGTGCACTCCGAGTGGCTGCTCGAGGACGGGCACACGGTGCACCTCGTCGACCTGCTCCCCGGCCACGTGGCCCGGGCGAGCGAGCGTCTGGGCGACCACGACCGGTTCACCGCGTCGGTCGGCGACGCCCGGGCGCTGGGATCGCCCGACGCGTCCGCCGATGCCGTCCTGCTGCTCGGGCCGCTCTACCACCTCACCGACCGCGCCGACCGGCTGGCGGCGTGGCGCGAGGCGTCGCGGGTCGTCGTCCCCGGCGGCGTCGTGATCGCCATGGGGATCTCGCGCTTCGCGTCCCTCTTCGACGGCCTCGCGCAGGCCTACCTGTTCGACCCTGCGTTCCGGGCGATCGTCGCGCAGGACCTGGCCACCGGCGTGCACGAGAACCCGACCGGGGACCCGCGCTGGTTCACCACCGCGTACTTCCACCGGCCGGAGGAGCTCGCCGGCGAGGCGTCCGAGGTCGGCCTGGACGTCCGCGAGACCGTCGGCGTCGAGGGGATGGGTGCCTGGATCAGGTCGTTGGCGCCGGCGTTCGACGACGACGGCCGCGCGGTCGACGCGGACGTCGTGATCGAGGCCGCCCGGACGATCGAGTCGGAGCCCAGCCTGCTCGGGCTGAGCTCGCACCTGCTCACGGTCGCCCGTCGACCGTAGGTAGCCGGGTGTGTGCTGGTATGAGCACGTGACCGACGACTTCCACGACCCCGAGCTGATCTCCACCGGGACGCTCCCACGGGCCGAGCTGGTGCAGCAGCTCATGCAGGATGCGCACGACAGGTACGCGGGGGTCGACGAGGGCGCCGTGGCGGACTACATCCCGGCGCTCGCCGACGCCGACCCCGAGCTCTTCGGGCTGAGCATCGTCTCGGTGAACGGCGCCTCCCACAGCGTGGGGGACGCCCGGCACCAGTTCTCCATCCAGTCGGTCTCCAAGGCGTTCGTGTTCGCGCTCGTCTGCGAGGCGATCGGGCCGGAGGCCGTGCTCGACGCGGTCGGCGTGAACAACACCGGCCTGCCCTTCAACTCCGTCATGGCGCTCGAGCTGAACGGCGGCAGCCCGATGAACCCGCTGGTCAACGCCGGCGCATTGGCCACCACCAGCCTGGTGCCGGGTGCGACGCTCGAGGAGCAGTGGGCGTACCTCCAGGCCGGCATGTCGGCCTTCGCGGGCCACGCGTTGACGCTCGACGCCGACGTCTACGCCTCCGAGGCGGCGAACAACCGCCGCAACCAGGCCATCGCCCGCCTTCTGCAGAGCTACGGCCGCATGGCCCGCGACCCGCTGGAGACCACCGACGTCTACACGCGGCAGTGCTCGCTGCTCGTCTCGGCGGAGGACCTGGCCGTCATGGGCGCCACGCTGGCGGACGGCGGCGTCAACCCCGTGACGGGCGAGCGCGTGGTCGACCCGTCGGTGTGCCGGTACGTGCTCGCGGCCCTGGCCACCAGCGGCCTGTACGAGCGGTCGGGCGAGTGGTTGTTCAGCATCGGGCTGCCCGGCAAGAGCGGGGTGTCGGGCGGCATCGTCACCGTCGCGCCCGGCAAGGGCAGCCTGAGCACGTTCTCGCCACGGCTCGACGCGGCCGGGAACAGCGTCCGCGGGCAGCTGGCCACCCGCTACCTCTCGGGCGCGCTCGGGCTCAACCTGTTCGCGTCGCGCCCCGAGCCCTACAGCCCGTAGAAGCTCTTGAGCAGCTCGTACACCATGATCGCCGGCCAGATGATCGCCTTCGGGATAGCCAGCACGAACATCCAGAAGGTGTCGGCCTGCGCGAAGTAGAAGACCGCCGCGCCGATGAACCCGAGACCATAGACGGCACCGCCACCGGCGCCCGAACCCTTCGACGACATGGCTGCTCCTTCGCTGGCGCGCTGTCGGTGCTCCACCCTAGGACCCGTCCGCCGGGCCGATCCATGGGTGCCTGGCGTCGACGTCGCCCCGCGGCGGGCTTACGCTCGGAGCACCAGCCGCAGCCGCGGCGCGCGAGCAGCGGGAGCACCCGTGACGGAGACGATCGAACGGCCGACGCACGTCGTCGACCTCGACGACGCGCTCGAGCGCCCGGTGGTCACGCACCGGCCGCAGCGCGCGCCCGACCCCCTGTTCCAGCCGCTCTCGGCCACCGTGCGCTACCCGCCCGGACCGGTCCCGGACGTGCAGGACGCCATGCCGGCACCGGCCCGCGAGTCGGTCCCGCGGCAGTGGCAGTGGCCGTGGCAGGGCAAGCGGATCGTGCTGCCGATCTGGTACCGGTCGCGCGTCGCCGCCGGGCTGCTCGGGGTGTTCCTCGGCTGCCTGGGCCTGCACCGGATGTACCTCGGCTACTGGCGTCGCGGCCTGATCATGCTGGCGATCACTATCGTCGGCGGGTTCTTCACGTTCGGCCTGGCCGCGCTGGCCATGGGCATGTGTGGGTTCGTCGAGGGGCTGCTGTACCTGTCGGTGCGGCGCGGCCGCTTCGCCCGCGACGCCCGAGGCCGGCCGCTGCGCGGCTGACCCTGCGGCGCGCGGACACGATGGCGCCCTGCTCGCGGACGAGCGGCGGGAGGGCCTAGCGTCGTCGTGAAGACGACGACGATTCCCAGGAGCCGACGATGCTGGTGCCCTACCTGACGGTGCACGATGCGGCCGGGGCGATCGAGTTCTACGCCTCGGCGTTCGGCGCTCGCGAGACCGGGGAGCGCGACGAGGGCGGCGGCCGGATCGGCTTCGTCGCGCTGACGATCGGCGACGACCCGCTCTACCTGTCCGACGAGTTCCACGAGTTCGGCGCCTACGCGCCGGCGACCCTGGGCCACAGCACGTCCGCCATCGTGCTGGCGGTGGACGACGTCGACGCCGTCTACGCGGCCGCGGTCGCCGCCGGCGCGACGCCCGACCGGGAGCCGACGGACCAGGGCGACGAGCGGCGCGGCTGGCTCGTCGACCCCTTCGGGCACCGTTGGGCGATCCACTCCCCGCTCGGCTGAGCGGGTCCTACTCGAACCCGTAGACGAACACCGTCACCACGGCGCCACCGGCCGGCTCCGCGAACTCCCCGTCCTGCTCGTACGGCTCCGCGACCTCGTCGGCGACGACGATCGTGACGCTGAACCGTTCGCCGCGACCGGAGAGGCCGATCTGTTCCTGGTCCAGCTGGTCCTCGGGCTCCAGCGCGTACGACGAGCCGTAGGCGTCGACCCACGCCTCCCGCGCCTCGGCCAGGCTCGCGTCCAGCTCGTACGCGACCACCGAGTACGCGAACGAGTCCGGGCCCATCCCCAGCCCGTACTCATGCTGCCGCACGCCGCGTCCGAGCTCCGTGGCCGGCACGGGCGCCACGAGCACGGGTTCGTCCTCGAGGTCGCTCAGCGCCGGCCCAGGGCCGCCGCAGCCGGCGACGAGCACCGCACAGGCTGCGGCGAGCAGGGCGACTCCTCGGCGGCTCATCCCGCGGACGGTAATCGTAGGAGGCGGTCGCTCCGGCCGGTTCGGCCGCCCGTTCACCCGCGTGCCGAGCGGTCAGCCCGTCGCGATGGGCGGCCTGAGGCGACGCGCGGGCCCGACGAAGTCCCTGCGGGGGCGGGTACCCGCGAGGCCTCCCTCGCCGGGCCGGCGGGCACCGGTCGTGGCATCGTGAACCGGCATGGCGGTGATCCTCGACATCACGATCTCCCTCGACGGCTTCGTCACGGGCCCGCACGCCGGTCCGGGCAACGGGCTGGGCGACGGAGGGATGGCCCTGCACGACTGGGCGATCGGCGACCGGACGCCCGAGGACGAGCGGCTGCTCACCACGGGCACGGGCATCACGGGCGCGGTCGTGATGGGCCGGCACACGTTCGACATCGTCGACGCGCCGGACGGCTGGAGCGACGAGCGGCACTACGGGGCCGACAAGGGCGACCCGGCCGACCCGCCACCGTGCTTCGTCGTGACCCATCACGCCCCCGCGCACGTCCGGCTCACCGACCGGATGACCATCGTCACCACGGGTCTGCGCGACGCCCTCGACCAGGCGGCGGCCGCCGCGGGCGACAAGGACGTGGTCATCATGGGCGGGGGCGAGCTCGGCGCGTCCGCCCTGCGCGACGGCGTCGTCGACCGGCTGCACCTGCACGTCGCCCCCCTGGTGCTCGGCGCGGGGACGCCGCTGTTCCCCGGGTCGCGCGTGACCCTGCGTCCCGACGAGTCCGCGACCGTCGTCACCCGCAACGCCGCGCACCTGTTCTACGACGTCGTCCGGTAGCTGTCACAGATCCCTCGTGGCCGGTGTCTTGTGTCCGACACCAGCTCACGAGGAGGAGACATGACCAGCACGACGCGGGTCCCCGCCACCGAGATCACCGGTCTGTACGGGGCGTTGGTCAAGAGGTTCAGCACGAAGATGTTCGGCAAGGTGCCCGAGGCCCTCGGGGTGATGGGCAACAACCCGGCGGTCCTCAAGTTCAGCCTGGGCCTGGGCCAGAAGTCCTCGAAGTGGCACGCGTGCGACGAGGACCTGAAGTCCTACGCGCACATGGCTGTCGCCTCGCTGGTCGGCTGCTCGTGGTGCCTCGACCTCGGGTACTTCCAGGCGCACAACGACGGGCTCGACCTCACGAAGGCGCAGCAGGTGCCCCGCTGGCGGGAGTCGACCGTGTTCACCCCGCTGGAGCGGGACGTCCTCGAGTACGCCGAGGCGATGACGCAGACCCCGCCGACCGTCACCGACGACCTCTCCGCGCGGCTGCTCGACCACCTCGGTGCGCCGGGCCTGGTCGAGCTCACGTCGTGGGTCGCGCTGGCGAACCTCTACTCCCGGACGAACTCCGCCCTCGGGATCGAGGCGGAAGGGTTCGCCGCCTCGTGCGACCTCCCGCCGCTGGCCCGGCCGAGCCGCGTAGCGTCCGGGTCATGAGCGAGGACCCGTTCGTCGCGCACCGCAGCCTGCTGTTCACGGTCGCCTACGAGATGCTCGGCTCCGCCGCCGACGCCGAGGACGTCGTGCAGGAGACCTGGCTGCGCTGGGCGGCCCTGGCTCCCGCGGCCCGCGCGGAGGTGCGCGACGAGCGGGCGTACCTCGTGCGGATCGTCACCCGCCAGTCGCTCAACCGGATGCGCACGCTGGCGCGCCGACGCGAGGACTACGTCGGCGAGTGGCTCCCCGAACCCCTCCTGACCAGCCCCGACGTGGCCGACGACGTCGAGCTCGCCGAGAGCGTCTCGTTCGCGATGCTGACCGTCCTGGAGACGCTGGACCCCACGGGCCGGGCGGTGTTCGTGCTCCGCGAGGTGTTCGACACGCCCTACGAGGAGATCGCCGACGCCGTCGGCAAGACCCCCGCCACCGTGCGCCAGATCGCCCACCGCTCCCGCGAGCACGTGGCGGCGCGACGCCCGCGGCAGCAGGTGAGCCGGGCCGAGCAGGTCGCCGTCGTCGAGCGCTTCGTCGCCGCGGTCCGCGACGGCGACCTGCAGGGACTGCTGGACGTGCTCGCCCCGGACGTGGTCGTGGTGGCCGACGGCGGCGGCGTGGTCGCAGCCGCCCTGCGCCCCATCACCGGCGCCGACAAGGTGGGTGCGTTCCTCAGCGGCCTGGCCCGCCTCACGGTCGACTTCGAGTCCACGGCGACGTGGCTCAACGGGGAGCCGGCGGCGCAGGTGCACGTCGGCGGCGAGCTCAACACCGTGATGAGCCTGGTGATCGAGGACGGCCGGGTCAGCCGCATCTACGCGGTGCGCAACCCGGAGAAGATGACCCGGCTCGACGAGACCACCGCGCTCAGCCGGTGACCTCGCCCGGGCGCCTCGGGCGCGTGTCAGAGGTCCGTGCCACGGTGGAACGCATGGAGATCACCCGCCTGCAACCGGCCGGGCTCGTCCAGAGCCCGGCGTTCAGCCACGTCGCCGTCGTGCCCGCGGGCGCGACGACCATCTACGTCGGGGGCCAGAACGGCGTCGACGACACCGGTGCGATCGTCTCGGACGACGTCGCCGAGCAGTCCGTCCGCACCATCGACAACGCCGAGGTCGCCCTGCGGGCCGCGGGCGCGTCGCTCGCGGACGTCGTGCAGTGGACGGTGCTCATCGCCGCCGACGCCGACCTCGTCGCCGCGTACGGGGCCATCGCCCCGAGGCTCGCCGTGGACGGAGCACCGCCGCTGGTCACCGCGGCCCGGGTCGCGGGGCTGGGGGTGCCGGGCGCGCTCATCGAGGTGAGCGCGATCGCCGCGGTGCTGCCGGCTACCTGACCAGCTGCGTCGCTTGGGTGTCCGGGGGCATCACGGCCGCGGTGCCCGTGCACGTCAGGGGGACGACGTCGACCTGCGGATCGGCCGCGGGCTCGACGACGAGGCGCACGCAGAGGCGGCGGGCCACCTCGGTCCCGAACGGTCCGCCGGGGTGGCTCGCCTCGCCGTCGACGTACACGTCGACGCGCGCGCCGGTGTCCGTGGTGCTCGTGCTCGTCACCGCGCCGCGGTAGACCTCGCCGACGCGACCGGCGACGGCCGCCGCGAGCGCCTCACCTCCTGCGTCCGGGTCCGCCTCGACGTCCGCACTGATGGCGGAGACCGCAGCGGCGAGCTTGCTGTGCGCGTCGTCGGCCGCACGACGGCTGACGTCGCGGTCGACGTAGCCGGCGAGCCAGCCCAGAGCGACGACCACGAGGACGCCGACGGCCGCCCAGCCGAGCATGCGCGGGAACCGCCTCATGCTCCGACCATCCCACCTACCGGCGTTCGAGGACGTCCTTCAGCCGGGCGAGATCGGCGGTCACCAGCCCGGCGTCGCGCTCGAGCTCGTCGTCGGTCATGCCCGGGGCGCGGCGCAGCGTGAAGACCACCTCGGTGGCGTCGCCGTCGGCGATCGCGCGCATCGGCACGTCGACCGTCTCGCCGGTCGGTGTCAGCACCTCGTGGTCGAGCACGCCGTACTCGTTCTGCGGCGCGAACGTGACGCGCACCCGACCCCCGGAGGTCTCGACGAACCAGCTGCCGTCGACCTGCACCACCGCGCTCCCCAGGCCCGGGGCCCACCGAGGCAGGTTCGCCGGGTCGGACGCGAAGGCGTACACCTCGGCCATGGGGCGCTCGACGTGCACGCTGAGGTGCCGGGACTCCGTCATCCCGCGATGCTGCCACGCGCACCCGACGCGGGGCTCGTCAGGATGACCAGCTCCTGGGTCGCGCGCGTCATCGCGACGTAGCGGTCGACCGCGCCCTCGATGCCCGTGCCGAGCCCCTCCGGGTCGACCAGCACGACCAGGTCGAACTCGAGACCCTTGGCCAGGGCCGGGGTCAGCGACCGGACGCGCGCCGTGCCGGCGAACGACGGATCGTTGATGACGCACGCGACGCCGTCGACGTGCGCCGCGAGCCAGGCGTCGAGGATGGCGTCCCGGTCCGCGACGGCTCCGTGGACGACGGGACGACCGCTGCCGCGGATGGAGGTCGGCACGTTGACGTCCGGGAGCGCGGCGCGGATGACCGGCTCCGCCTCCGCCATGACCTCCTCGGGCGTCCGGTAGTTGATGCTCAGGGACGCCAGCTCGATCCGGTCGAGCCCGACCCGCTCGAGCCGCTCCTGCCACGACTCGGTGAACCCGTGCCTCGCCTGCGCGCGGTCCCCGACGATGGTGAAGCTCCGCGACGGGCAGCGCAGCAGCAGCATGCGCCACTCCGCATCGGTGAGCTCCTGGGCCTCGTCCACCACGATGTGCGCGAAGGGGCCCGCGAGCGCGTCCGGGTCGACGGTGGGCAGCGCGGCCTCGTCGACGAGCTTGTCGCGCATGTCGTCCCCGCGGAGCATCTGCATGATGCCGAGCTCGGAGTCGTCGGTGGCGACGAGGTGGTCGACGATCTGGGTCATGTACTCGCGCTCGGCCGTCAGGGTCGCCTCCTGCCGCCGTCGGCGTCGGGACGCCTCGGGGTCGCCGAGCCGCTGCCGCGCCGCGTCCAGCAGCGGGAGGTCGGACACGGTCCACGCCTGGGCGTCCGCCCGTTGCAGCGTGCGGATCTCGTCGGGCGTGAGCCAGGGCGCGCACAGCCGGAGGTAGGCGGGCACCGACCACAGGTCGCCGACGAGGTCGGTCGGTTGGAGCAGGGGCCACGCGCGGTTGAGGGTGGTGGTGAGCTCCTTGTTCGTGAGGAGCGAGCGGTGCAGCAGGTCGGGCTCGATCTCGTCCTCGTCGACCTTGTCCATCAGGATCTCCAGCAGCGCGTCCCGCACCTGGTCGCGCGCCTCGTTGTGCGGCGTGCCCGGTTCCGGGGCTCCGAAAGCCTCGGCCCAGTCGGAGGGACTGACCCACAGGTCCGCCCAGGGCGTCTCGACCTCGAAGCCCTCCGTCGGCGGCTTCTCGGAGAACCGGACCGCCGGCTCGATCGCCGTCACCATCTCGACGGACGCCTTCAGGCGCGCGACCTCCGGGTCGGTCTCGCTCGCCGCCGCGGCCCCCTCCGGGACGAGCTCGCGGAGGGTGCGGGTCAGCACGCCTTCCTCGCCGAGGCTGGGCAGGACGTCGGACACGTAGTCCAGGTACGGCTGGTGCGGGCCGACGAACAGCACGCCGCCGCGTCGATGGCCGAGGCGAGGGTCGGAGTAGAGGAGGTACGCGGTGCGGTGCAGGGCCACGACGGTCTTGCCGGTGCCCGGTCCGCCGTCGACGACGAGCGTGCCGCGGGACCCCGCGCGGATGATCGCGTCCTGGTCGGCCGCGATGGTGCCGAGCACGTCACGCATCCGGTCCGACCGGTCGGTGCCCAGGCTGGCGATGAAGGCCGACTGGTCGTCGAGTGCGGCGTACCCGTCGAGCCCGTCGGCCGTGAACACCTCGTCCCAGTAGTCACCGACGCGGCCACGGGTCCACCGGTACCGGCGGCGGCTGGCCAGCCCCATCGGGTTCGCGTGGGTCGCCCCGAAGAAGGGCTCGGCCGCGGGGGAGCGCCAGTCGAGCAGCAGCCGCCGCCCCGCGCGGTCGGTGAGCCCGAGCCGGCCGACGTACACGGGCTCGGAGCCGTCCGCGCCGACGATCCGGCCGAGGCAGAGGTCCAGCCCGAAGCGCCGCAGGGTGCGCAGGCGCGCGGTGAGCCGGTGGATCTCCTGGTCCCGCTCCAACGCCGCCTGACCCGAGCGACCCGGCGCCTTGCGCTCGGCCTCGAGGCGTTCGGACAGGTCGGCGATCTGCTGCTCGAGGGTCTCGGCGATGGCCGCGAAGTGCAGCTCGTCGCGGCCGATGGACGCCGCGTCGGCCTTGTGGGCGAGCCGGTCGGGGAGGTCGAACGCACTGGTGGTCACGGGGTTCACGGTCGGTGATTCTGCGCGGTGACGGGGGTCTTGCCGCAAGCCCCCCTGTGCTCTATACCTTGAGAAGGGAGGGCACCAGGTGCTCTCCCTCTCTCATGGGCTCTCCGCCCCGATCGCGAGGGGGCGGGCATGGACGTCCAGCTCAGCATGCTCGGCGTGATCGTCCGCGACATGCCCGCTGCGCTGCGCTTCTACCGGTTGCTGGGACTCGACATCCCGCCCGGCGAGGACGAGAAGCCGTTCGTCCTGCACCGCATGGCGAGCGGCGTGACGATCTTCTTCGACACCGTGTTCGCGGCCCGGTACGACACCGACCACACCCTGCCGAGCGGTGGCGGCTACAAGACGCTCTTCGAGTTCTACCTCGGCGACGACGATGCCGTCGACGCGAAGTACGCCGAGCTCACCGGCGCCGGCTACCACGGTCGGATGGCGCCCGAGCAGACGTCGGGCCCCTACGCGGCGATGGTCGACGACCCCGACGGCAACGTGGTGCTCCTGCCGTCGGACGACGCGCTCGGCACGACATCCCCTGCCGTGTGAGCGTTGACAGCTGGAGATCTCACTGTGATCCGGCGTCGCGTAGACGCGCTTGCTGCGCTCGTTGCCGGGCTCGGTGCGGCGCCCGACCACGCCGCGCCGCTCGAGCCCCTGCAGGAGGCTCGAGACGCTACCCCGGGTCCATCCAGCGCGACATCGCCGAGCAGTGGGCTCCGGTTGTCTGCGGCTCAGCGCCTGGCTAGGGTCCGACGCCATGGCCGAGCCCCGTCCCTGGCAGGCCGAAGCCGACCGGCTCGGCAACGACGACCCGTCCGCGCCCACCGGCTGGTTCGAGCGGCTCTGGGCGTCCGCCGCGGTCGGTGACGTGACGACGCCGTGGGACCACGACGACCCGCACCCGGCGCTCGCCTCGTGGGCCGGCGCTCCCGGATCCGGCAACGCTCGCGGCACGGCCGTCGTCGTCGGCTGCGGGCTCGGCGCCGACGCGGAGCACCTGGCCCGGCTCGGGTACGAGACGACGGGGTTCGACATCTCGCCGTCCGCCGTCGCCGCGGCCCGCGGCCGGCACCTCGGCTCCCCGGTGACCTACGCCGAGGTTGACCTGCTCGACCTGCCGTCCGCGTGGCGCGGGGCGTTCGACCTGGTCGTCGAGATCTACACCGTCCAGGCGGTGCACCGATCCGTCCGCGCCGAGCTGACGGCGGGCGTCCGCTCGCTGGTGGCGCCCGGCGGCACGCTTCTGGTCATGCAGGCCATCGCCGAGGAGGCCGACGAGAGCGGACCGCCCTGGCCCCTCACCCGGCCCGAGATCGAGGCGTTCGGCCGGGACGGGCTCTCGGCCGTGTCGATCGAGCAGCTCCCGCCCCCAGGCCGCTCTACGCGCCCCACCCTCTGGCGCGCCGAGTTCCGCCGAGCCTGACGCGAGGGCACGTTCCGTACGCCGGCGGGCCGCCACGGGTAGGTCCGCTGCGCGCCATCAGGCGAACGCGAGCGCGAGATGCCCGATGTCCGCCAGATCCCGGGCGCTAGGCTGCCGACAGAGCTGAGTGGCCCACTCGCGGAAGGTTCGCTCGATGCCGTTGTGGCTGATCGTGACCCTCATCGGGGTGGCGCTGGCGGTCGGTGGCTTCGCTGGGCTGGGCGCGATCCTGCTCTGGGTCGGTCTGATCATCGTCCTGATCGGCCTCGTGACCGCCGTCGTGACTCAGCGCCGGAGCGGTGGATGACGCAGCCCGTGGCCGAGACGCTGCACCGCCGGGCGGCCCGGCTCGGCTGGGTCACCGCCGCGCTCGCGCTGGCCGCGGCGCTGCTCCTGGGATGCGCGATCTGGCTGCTCGCGACGAGCGCTCCCCGCATCGTCCCGGACGCCGAGGTCGCCATCGCGATCCTGCCCGTCGACGTCGAGCTGAGGGCGCCTCGCCCGATCGTCGTCCTCGGCGTGGGCCTGGCGGTCGCCGCGTTCCTGGTCGCGATGGCGGCCCAGCAGACTGCCACGGCCATGCGCGTCCTGTCCCGGGGGCGCGGCCTCGCGCAGCCGGTGCCCCGCGACCTCGCACGGCTCCGACGCCTCGTCCTCGGTGCCGCCGCCACGCGCGCGCTCGGGCTGGACGGTCCGCCGGACTGGCCGATCACCGCCGTTCCCGCCGAGGCCGACGTCGCCGGACTCGTGGTCCGGTGCACCGTCCTGATCCCCGCGCACGACGAGG
The DNA here is from genome assembly GCF_056401915.1 of Cellulomonas sp. P4_D11. Lineage (NCBI taxonomy): Bacteria > Bacillati > Actinomycetota > Actinomycetes > Micrococcales > Cellulomonadaceae > Cellulomonas > Cellulomonas sp. P4_D11. The sequence continues at coordinate 70,941 of NZ_JBFUIK010000019.1, forward strand.
AGGCGGTGATCGATCGGACCCTCGTCTCGCTGCTCGGCCAGCTCCGCCCACCGGACCGGGTCATCGTCGTGGCGGACGACTGCACCGACGCGACCGTGCAGATCGCCCGGGACCGGGGCGTCGAGGTCGTCGAGACGGTCGGCAACACGCAGGCCAAGGCCGGTGCGCTCAACCAGGTGCTGGCCCGGTTGCTGCCGACCACCGGTGCCGCGGACGTCGTCATGGTGATGGATGCCGACTCGACGATCTCGCCTCGGTTCCTCGAGGTGGCGCTCGGCATGCTGGACGACGACCCCGACCTCATGGCTGTCGGCGGACTGTTCTCCGGCGAGGACGGCGGCCGGGTCCTGGCGCAGATGCAGCGCAACGAGTTCGCGCGCTACCAGCGGGTCCTCAGCCGTCGAGAAGGCCGCGTGTTCGTCCTCACCGGCACCGCAGCGGTGGTCCGGGCGTACGCGTTGCGCGCCGTCGCGGAGGCCAGGGGCACCCTGATCCCCGGCCGGTCCGGGGACGTCTACGACACGCTCGCGATGACGGAGGACAACGAGCTCACCCTGGCGTTGAAGTCGCTCGGCGCGACGCTGGTGTCGCCTCCCGAGTGCAGGGTCGTCACGGAGGTCATGCCGACGTGGCGGGACCTGCGCAAGCAGCGCAACCGCTGGCAGCGCGGGGCGCTGGAGAACATCGGCGCGTACGGGTTGACGCGCACGACGCTCCTCTACTGGTGGCAGCAGGTGGGTCTGGCCTACGGGGTCATCGCCCTGCACGCGTACCTGCTGCTGACCGTGATCGCCCTGCTGGCGGCGGACGGGTTCCGGTGGTCGGCGCTCTGGACGACGATCGGGCTGATCTTCCTTCTCGAGCGGGTGGTGACCGCGTGGGCGGAAGGGTGGCGGGGCCGGTTGCTGGCGACGCCGTTGGTGATCGAGCTGGGGTATTCGGTGTTCCTGCAGTGGACCTTCGTCGTCTCGCTCCTGCAGATCGCGGGCAAGAAGCAGTCGGGCTGGAACTACGTCCCGAGGCCCACGGCCACCGCCGCGCTCGCCCTGCCGGTCCTGCTGGCCCTGCCCGGGATCGGCCGGTGGAACCCGTTGCCGTCCTCGGTGCTGCAGTCGACCTGGTTCGAGGCGCTGAGCCTGTTCGTCGGCGTGAACACGCTGTTCTACGCCGTGCTGTGCGTGTTCCAGATGCTGCCGCCGATCCGCCGGTCCGTGCACCGGATGCAGGCGCGCCGAGCGGCTCGGCACCCGCGGGCGATCGGGGTGCTCCCTGGGTGACGCTCGTCAGGCGACAGCGGACTGCTTGGCGAGATGCCGCGCGCGCAGCCGGCGCAGCATGGGCGGCGAGGCGAGGACGCCGACGAAGAGGAGCTCGAGCGCCAGGCCGTAGAGCATCAGCGGGAAGACGAACCGCACCCAGCCCTCCGCGATGACCCAGCCGGTCGCCATGGTCACGAACACGACGCCACAGATCACGTAGACCGCGGACTGCACCCACATCATCCGGTGGAGGCCGCGCAGGTGAGGCACGGCGCCGGGGAACGCCGCATCCAGGCCACGTGCGTCCCCCACGAAGTCCTGGTCGTCCCACACGAGACCGGCCTGCTCGACCGCCTCCATGACGACGGGCGCCGGGTACCAGCCGGCAAGGTGCTGGGGGAGCGACGATCCGCTGATCCCCTCGCCGGACGGGAACGACCCGAGGATCGCACCGGTCGTGTCGGTGACGACGTACCGGTCGATGAGGCCCGAGCCGAAGCGGCTGGGGAAGGCGGTGCGGACCTTGGTCACCGTGTGCGCCTGCCCGGGCTGGTCACCGATCGGCGCGCTGAAACCGCCGTGGTGGTACCAGCGGTAGGTCGGCGGAGTCCACGAGACGCGGTCGGGTCCGAGCTCGACCGACGAGCCCTCGTACTGTCGTCGGATCAGCTTGGCGTCGTAGTGGCCGTGGTTCGGCTCGAGCAGCACAGCGTCATCGTGCCGCATCCGTCAGCGCACCCGCAGCACCTGTCCCAGCCGCTCACGGCGGCGAGCGGACGACTCGACCGCGACGACCACCAGCACGGTCGCCGCGAGGAGCGCGACCGGCACGACCGTCCACCACGGCACCACCACCCCGGGGTCGGCCACCTGACCGGTGACCAACCGCAGCGCGAGCGGCGCCACGAGCGCCCCGACGAGAACCACGCCGAGCAGCACCCCGCCCACGGCGGCCACGAGCGTCGGAGGTAGCAGCTCGCCGGCTGCGACGCGCGCCGCACCCCGCCCGCGCAGCCCCAGCACACGAGCCGCCGCGAGCGACCGGGCGCGCCCGGGAGCGGAGGCCGCAGCGTCCAGGACGACGATGATCGTCGCGAACCCCGCACAGAGGGCAGCGACCAGGATGACGAGCGTCAGCAGACCGCCGTCCAGCGGGTCCGACCGCCGGTCCGCGAGCCACTGCGCGCGGCCGAGCACGTGGGCACCGACGGTCGGGGCCGCCGCGCGGGCCGCCGCCGCCGCACGCGGGCCGACCGCCCACACGGTGTCCGGGTCCGCCACCGCGGTGTCGGCGCGCTGGGAACCGGCTCGAGCGGCGGCGACCGCCGTGACGACCGCGGTCAGCGCCGCGCGGTCCACCACGACGGTGGGACCGGCGGTCGTCTCGTCGGGCTGCTGCGCCGGCAGCGCGGGCGCCGCTCCCACGGGCTCGAGGTCGACGGTCACGCCGCCCCAGCTCAGCGACGGATGGGTCCCCAGCAGCGCGGCGGGAACGAGCGCGGGCAGCGGACCGGGTGCGGTGCGGGTCGCTGCGGCGCCGGACGAGTCCGCCAGCGCGGTGAGCGCCGGGGCGACCCCGAACGGCGTGCGGGCGAGCAGCTCGCCGTATGGCGCCGGGTCGACGGCGAGCACCCGCACGGTGTCGACGCCGCGCACGCCGAAGAGCTGGGTCTGGGCCCGCACCCGGGCCACCGCGACCGCGTCGACGCCGTCGGCGGCGGCCAGCTCGTCCGCGAGATCCTGCAGCGACGCATCCGGCGACGTCGTGCGCACCACGACGTCTGCCCCGACCGCGTCCCACGACCCGTCCGCCTGACCGGCGCGTGCGGTGCCGGCGAGCGCTCCGCACAGCGCGACGAGCGTGGTCACCACGACGAGAGCCACGAACGGGAGAACGGCCCCCGTGGAACGCGCGCGCGCCACGGCGAGCAGCGGGCCGGCCCTGCGGGACCTGCGCGCGACGCGCAGCGCGCCGTCCAGCAGCACGGGGACGGCGCGCCACAGCAGCAGAGCGCCGGCCGCCGCGACGAGCGCGGGTGCCGCCGCGAGCATGATGTCCGCGGCGCCGGAGACCGACGCGGCGCCTCGACGGCGCAGGGCGACCAGCGACGCGGCCGCGAGCACCAGCAGCGCAGCCTCGAACGACAGCCGCCGCACCGTGCGGACGCGCTGCGCGAGGCGGCGGCGGTGCCGGTCGGTCGGGACACGACGGACGTCGCTGCGTGCCGCGGTCACCGTCGCGAACGCGGGCGGCGCGAGCACCCCCACGGTCACGACGACCACGACCCAGGGCCAGGTCACCTCGCCCGGTGCTGCGACCTGGCCGAGTGCGAGGCCCACCGCGGCTCCCGCGGCGACGACCACCACGGACTCGGCGCCGGCCCCGTTGGCGATGCCGGCCAAGGAGGCGCCGCGGGCGCGCACCGTGCGCAGCGCCGCCGATCGTCGGCGCGCGAGGAGGTCGGCCGCGACCAGCAGGACCAGCACGGCGCCGCACCCCAGCCCCGCGAGCACCACGGAGGCCTGCGACCAGGTCGCCGCCACGCGGACGCGTGCCTGCGTGAGCAGGAGATCGAGGCGGGACGTGACCTGTGGCCGGGGTCCGGTGGCGCCCAGCAGGTCCGGCGACGCCTCCAGCGCCGCGACCTGGCGGCCCAGGGCGTCCGATCCGGCGTAGTCCAGCGCGTGCGGGTCCACCGCGAAGCGGAAGGTGCGGGTCACGCCGTCCGGCTCGAGCGCAGCGCGGGCGGCGGGGAGCGACGCCGCGGACAGCAGACCGGCCACCACCGTGGTCCGCGCGTTGTCCGGTCCCACCAACCGCGGCCGCAGCACCTCGGGCCGCTCGGTCCACACGCGGTCCCGCGGGTCCTTCGCGTCGAACACGCCGGTGACCACCACCGGCACCGTCGAGTGGTCAGGCATGGCCGCGTCGAAGGTGTCTCCGGCGCCGACGCCGAGCACCCGAGCCACCTCGGCGGACAGCGCGAGCTGCACCGCGCCGTCAGGCCCTGGGCGTCCGGGCGCGCCTCCCGACAGCCAGCGCACCGCGGGCTCCTGTCCGGCCCACAGGTAGGTCATCCACAGGACGCCCCCGGTCGGCAGCCCGGGCGTGCTGAGCGTGAGGTCGATGCTGGTGGCGGCGGCGACGGGCGGCCCGAGCACCGGTTGCAGCGACGGCGGCAGCGCCCGGTCGATCCTGCGCGCCTCGTCGTCGACGCTCCTCGTCGTGTCCGTCGCGCCGGCCGTCGGGTCCGACGCGCCGGGACCGTAGGTGCTGGTGACCACCAGGTCGGCGGCCGGGTCGGCCTGGGCGACGGCCGCCCGGACTGCGGCGTCGGCCCGGTCGCTCAGCAGCCGGGGCACCGCGTCGGTGAGGCCGACCGTGAGCGCCACGACGAGCACGGTGACGAGCAGCGGCCAGAGGTCCGCGCGGGCGCGCCGCCAGGCGGCCCTCATGCGAGCGGCTCCATCCGCAGCCGGGCGATCGTCGAGCGGCGCACGGCGCGGCTCGCGAGCGGGATCACGAGCGCAGCGCACCCGAGCATCAGCGCCAGGACCGTGGCGAGCTGTGCCTGCCACGGCCAGCGGACGACGGCGGCCGGCACCGGCGGCAGTCCCTGGGCCGAGAGCGCCAGCAGAGGGCCGACCGCCCAGCAGGCCAGCGCCCCCAGCAGCCCCCCGGCGAGGATCGGCACCCCGATGAGCACGGCCTGCTCGGCGAGCACGGACCTGAGCACCGAGCGCCGCGGTGCGCCCATCCCACGGAGGCGGGCAACGTCGAGCTCGCGCGACTCCAGCGCCGTGGTGGTGTGCAGCGCGGTCCCGACGAGCGTGAGCACGAGGGCGGCGACGACCAGGAGCGCGGCTGCCGCCCGCTGAGCCGCGCGCAGGGGACCGTCCGCGTTCTCGTGCGCGACGGCGGTGCGGTCCGTCACGGGGCCGATCCCGTCGGCCTCCAGCGTCGCGCCGGCAGCGGAGGGGATGGTGCCGCCGACCCACCACGCGTCGGTCAGGGTCTCGAGGCTGCCCTGGCTGAGGGCGGCGCGCGACAGCATGTCCACATCGGCCAGCACCGCCGCCGCGCGTGGCTGCGACGGGATGTAGGACGTGATGCCACCGACCGTCGCGCGCACGGGAGTCAGACCCAGCGAGAGCTGCACGCCGTCGCCGACGGTGAGCCCGAGCTCGTCCGCCAGCCGAGCCGAGACCACGACGGGCACCTCGTCGACGGGACGGAAGGCGAGCGCGGTGAGGGTGCCTTCGGACCAGTACAGCCCGGGCAGCGAGGCCGTGCCCTCGAGGGTCAGCCGCACGCCGTCCGGCACGTCGACGGCCGTGACGCTCGCGAGCGAGGCCACGACGTAGTCCTCGGTCGGCGCGCGGCCGGCGAACCACGGGCCGCCGCCGGACAGCGTGCCGTCGCGCAGCATGACGTCGATGCCGAATCGGGGGTTGCTCTGCTGGTCAGGGTCGCCCGCGTCGCCGACCGCGGTGAGCCGGGCGTCCACGCCCACCACCCGGACGGCCGCCGGCACGGCGACCGCGAGGTCGTACGCCGTGCCGTCCAGCGCCACCGTTCCCGCCGGCAGCGCCGCACGCGCTCCGTCGCCATCCTGAACGACGAGGCTGAGGGCAGCGGTGAGGGCGACGCCCTCGTCGACGTGGCCCGTCACGACGAGGTCGGCGCTCGTCCCGGTCAGCTGCACACCCCCGACAGAGCCGGACGGAGCCAGGGACGACGTGGCGGCCGCCCAGCCACCGGCCGGGAGGCGGCCGCGCAGCAGCGCATCGGCGTGCCGCGTGTCGACCGCGACGAGCTGCACCGCCTGGTCGCCGCCCTGCGCTCGGGAGCCGAGAGTGACGGCCCGGCTCGTGACGGGGCTGACCTGGCCACCCGTGACGGCGCGCAGCGTGGTGCCCGTGCCGAGCGCACCCAGCTGCGCGGGCACCGACAGATCGGTGCCGACGGCGGCCGCGGCCTGGTCGCGCTGCGACTGCGACCAGGTCGCGGCGAACCCGACGCCGAACGTCGCGCATGCGGTGGCCAGCACCACGAGGAACGCCGCGGCGGCGCCCTGCGGGCGTCGAGCCACCCCCCAGGCCGCGAGAGGCAACGTCAGCGAGCGGGCCGACGCGGCACGCACCTCGCCGCGGCGGGCGAGCAGCGGGAGCGGCCGCAGGACCAGTGCCGCCCCCGCCAGCAGGCACAGCACCGGCGCGACGACGAGGACGGGGTCGGCCGTCGCGCCGCTCCCGATCCGGTGGGCACGCAGCTGCAGGAAGGCGACCGCCGCGAGCGCGAGGAGCAGCAGGTCGGCGCCGGACCGGGCCACCACGCCGACGCGGTCCTCGCGCGTGCCGCGGGGCGTCCCGGTGCGCAGCCAGGGCAGCACGAGGAGGGCACCGAGCGTGACGGAGACGGCGGTGACGCTAGCGACCAGCGGGAGCAGGCCGCCCTCCGGGATGGCCGGGGGGTCCAGGCCGACCGCCCCCGCCAGCACCCGGTACAGCGCGAGCGCGAGCACGGTCGCCGGGACGATCCCCAGCAGGGCCAGCACCCCGGCCTCGACGGCCGCCTGGGCGACCAGCCGCCCGCGGCCCGTCCCGCGGGCGGAGAGCAGCACCGCCTCGGGCGCGCGTCGGCCGGCGACCAGCCGGGCGGCCAGCACCACGGTGGTCGCCGCGAGCGCGCCGCCCAGCAGTGCGACCGCGAGCACGCCGGAGCCGGTCACCCCGTTCTGCTCCCGCGCGGCATGGAGCGTGCGGGCGAACGGCAGGTCCGCCACGACGTTCTGGGCGCGATCGCCCAGCGTGCCGCGCAGGTCGCCGCGCAGGGCGTCGACCCCGACGCCGGCCCGGATCAGGTCGGCGGCACTCGCGCCGGCGAGATCGGGCTGCACGCGCAGGGTGACCCGGCGCAGCGGGATCTCGCTCGCCGCGAGACCGCCCTGCGCGACGACGAACGGGCCGTAGGCGGAGATGTACCCGCGGTAGTTCGGGCTCACCCCGGCCCCGCTCAGCGGGTCTTCCTCCCACCCGGTGCCGGGTCGCGGCAGGAACGTCCCCACGACCGTCAGCCCGCCGCCCGCGTCCGCCGGGGCGACGGCGAGGCCGGTGACGCTGCCGACGTCGAGGCCGAGTGCTCGCGCCGCCGCCAGGGGCATCGCGACCTCGCCTGCCGCGGCCGGCCAGCGCCCCGACACGAGCGTGCCGCGCGCGTCCCGGTCGTCGAGCTCGGCGAGGTAGGCGAGGCGCAGCGGTCCTCCGTCGGGCGGCAGATATCGCATGATGGTCGACATCCACGCGGTCTCGGTCGTCGGCAGCCCGTCGAACGGGGCGCTGATCAGGTCCGAGGCCCCGGCGACGGCGCCCGAGGCATCGCGCGCGGTCGCCGCCACGCGCTCGTCCACGTCGGGGTCGTCCGGGTCCTCCGGGAAGCCGAGCGCGACACCCACCTCGACGTCCGCACCGGGCGCGCGGACGATGGCCAGCTGGAGGGCCCGCTGCGGAGCGTCGGTCAGCAGCAGCACGCACGCCCCGACCAGCGCCGAGCCGGCGATCATGACCGCCAGCACCGTCGCCAGCACGGCCACCTGGGCGCGCCCGCGTCGCCACAGGAGCTCACCCACGCTCGGCAGCCCCGACCAGCCGACCGTCCACCAGGCGCACCGCACGGTCGGCCAGCCCGATCATCACCGGGTCGTGCGTGGCGACCAGCGCCGTCATGCCCTCCGCCTCGACGACGCCGCGGATCAGGGCCATCACGGCCAGCCCGGTCTCGCTGTCGAGCTGCCCGGTGGGCTCGTCGGCAACCAGCAGCCGGGGCGAGCCGGCCAGAGCCCGCGCGATCGCGACCCTCTGCTGCTGGCCGCCGGACAGCTCGTCGGGCCGCTGGAGCCCGTGCGGGGCGAGCCCGACCAGGTCGAGGAGCATCTCGACGCGGCGCTCGCGCTCGGCCACGGGGGCCTCGCGGAGCCGCAACGGCACCCCGACGTTCTCGGCCGCCGTGAGCACGGGGATCAGGCCGAACGTCTGGAAGACGAACGCGACCCGGTCGCGGCGCAGCATCGCCTGGTCGTCGTCGCTGAGAGCCGCCACGTCGATGCCATCGACCAGCACGCTGCCCTCGTCGGGACGGTCGAGCCCGCCGACGACGTTGAGCAGCGTCGTCTTGCCCGACCCGGACCGCCCGACGAGCGCGACGAGCTCGCCCGGGGCGACGTCCAGGTCGACCCCGCGCAAGGCCCGCACGGCCGACCGGCCGCTACCGAAGGTGCGGTGCACGTCCCGGACGTGCACCGCCGCGCCGGGGGCGCTCACCGCGCGCTGCCGTCGGGACGGACCGCGACGTGGTCGGCCTCCAGCGCCAGGCGCACGCGGCGGGTCAGCGCGAGCGCCTCGCGGAAGTCGCGCGGCACCTGCACCCGGCCCGCGCGGTCCATCACGGCGTACTCCTCGTGCGTGACGTCCCCGCCGGCGTCCCGACGCAGCACCTCGCTGCTGGTGCGCCCGTCCCGGATCGCCACCGTGCGCTCCACCAGAGCGCTGACGGTCGTGTCGTGCGTGACGACGACGACGGTGGTTCCGGACTCCCGGTTCGCGGTCCGCAGCGCATCGAAGACCTCCTGCGCCGTGGCGGTGTCGAGCTCGCCCGTCGGCTCGTCGGCCAGCAGGAGCTGGGGCCTGTTGGCGAGGGCGGTCGCGATCGCGACGCGCTGCTGCTCACCTCCGGACATCTCCTGCGGCTGCCGGTCGGCGACGTGTCCGACGCCGACGAGATCGAGCAGCTCGTCCGCCTGCGAGGCCCGGTGCCGGCGGGGCGCGGTCATGGGGAGCGCGACGTTCTGCCGGGCAGTCAGGTACGGCAGGAGGTTGCGCGACGTCTGCTGCCACATGAAGCCGACCATCTGACGGCGGTAGGCCACCCGGTCCCGCGCGTGCATCGCCATGAGGTCCCAGCCGCCCACGCGCACCCGGCCCGCGGTCGGCGCGTCCATCCCGGACAGCACCGCGAGCAGCGTCGACTTGCCCGACCCGCTGGCCCCGACGACCGCGACCATCTCGCCCTCGTCCACCAGCAGGTCGAGCCCCTGCAGGGCCTGCACCTCGACGCTGCCCGACTGGAAGATCCGCACGAGGTTGTCGCAGACGACGAGCGCGTCGTGCCCGAACTGCGCGGGAGGCGGCGCGCCCCCGCCCAGCGCCTCGAGCGTGCTCTCGGACACCAGCGCTCCCTCCGTCGGACCATCCCCCCGCAGGCTAGGCCGATCCGCGCCGCCCGGAGGGCGAACATGCTGCTCCGGGCGAGCTTTTCCGCACTTCTGCGCGATCGGCCGGGGAGCGACGGATCGCCAGGACGGCGTCCCGTCCTGCTCTCGTCCGTCAGCCCAGGCTCAAGCCCGACGGCTCCGACGCCCCAGGCCGACGAGGACGGTCCCGGTCACGACCGCCGTCGCCGCGAGCAGAGCCACGGGCGCCTCGGTGGAGAGGCCGGTCGAGGCGAGCTGCGGGGCCGAGGTTGCGGCGGTGGCCGGCTGCGCGGCGGCCGGCACCGCAGCCGGGGGGTCGGCCGG
>NZ_JBFUIK010000020.1:0-80154 GCF_056401915.1 Cellulomonas sp. P4_D11
GGTCAGGGTCATGGGGGTGGCCAGGCCGAGGCCGGGGTCGGTGCCGCGGAACCATTCGGCGCGGGTCAGGGTGGAGGTGTCGGTGGCGGTGCCGGTCAGGGTGATGGTGGTGGCGCCGAGGGTGGGGTTCGGGGTGGCGCTCAGGGCGGAGATCACGGGGCGGACCTTGTCCACGACCAGGGTCCCGGTGGCGTACGGTCCCCAGTTCCCGGCCGCATCCCGGCCGTGCACCGAGATCGTGTGCGACCCGTTCGCCAACGCCCCCACCGTCGCCAGCGGGATGTCCGCGTAGACGCCCTCGCTCGCGCTGGAGTACCCGCCGTCGGCGGCGTTCACGACGAAGCCCGTGCCGGTGGCGCCGACCGCGTCGACGAAGCCTTCCGCGCGGGCGACGGGTGTGTTGACCCCGCCCGAGGCCGGGTCGGTCACCGTGGTGGTCACGCGGACCGCGGCGATGCCCGAGTTGAAGGGCAGGGTGCCGTTGTTCGGCGTCACGGCGACGGTCACGGGCGACGTGGTGGTGGGTCCGGTCTTGTCCACCGTGAGGTTCGCGGTGGCGAGTTCGCCCCAGTTGCCGGCGGCGTCGCGGGCGTGGATCGACACCACGTGGCTGCCCTCGGCGAGGGCGTTGACGGTCGCCGCGGCGATCGTTCCGTCGATGCTGGACACGGACGACGCGGTGCCGACGGTCAGGGACGCGCCGGTGCCGTCGGCGCCGACGGCGCCGACGAAGAGCTCGGCAGCCGCGATGTCGCCCCCGCCGCTCGCGGTGTCGTCGGCCGTCGCGCTGACGGTGACGGCCGCGGTGCCGTTGGTCGCGTCGGGGGTCAGCGTCTGGGCGCTCGTGGTGGGTCCGGCGGAATCGCCGGCGCTGATCAGCACAGAGCTGAACGGACCCCAGTTCCCCAGGGCGTCCTGGCCGCGCGCGTACAGGACGTGCTGACCGACTATGGCGGGTGCCCCGGCGCTGACGACGTTCTCGGTCGCGGAGTCGAACGTGCCGTCGACCGGGCTCATCGCGGTGCCCGTGCCGCTCGCCACAGTGTCCACGTAGTACTCGGCCGCCTGGATGGCGGCTCCTCCCGTGCCGGCGTCGCTGATCGTCGCGGTGACGTCGGTGGCGCTCTGGAGGGCACTGGTCGCGGGACCGGCGTCGTCGCCGCCACCGGTGCCGGCGACGTCGAGGAGGGTGAGCATGCCGCCGATGCCGGCCGTGTTGCTGTTGTGCAGCAGCAGGTTGCCGTCGTGCACGACGAGCGTGCGGTCGGTGGTCGACGCGGCGGGCGTCACCAGGGCGTCTGCGGTCTGCCCGGGACCGAAGGTCTCCGCGACGTACTGCCGCGCCAGGTTCAGCGGGCTGCCGTCGAGCGCGACCACGTTCTGGTGGGCGCCGAGCACGGACATCGAGTGGTATTGGCTCCCGGCGTTGACGTAGCGCAGCAGGGTGGTACGGCCGACCGCCGTCGTGATCGGGGCGGTGTCCGGGTAGGCCTTGCCGTTGACCAGGAAGTAGCGGGGGTTGTACTTGCGCATGTCGAAGCTCGCGGGGCTGGGGGCGTTGTTCAGCGCGGGGTCGATCTCGCTGAGCACCAGCACGGCCTCGTCGTCGAACGCGGTCGACGCGGAGTCGTAGGCCCGGCCCGCGGTCGGGGGGCGCACGACGAGGGCGCCGTAGAGGCCCATGGCGACCTGGTGCTGGGCGTTGGCCAGGAGACCCGCCTCGTAGAGGTAGGTGCCGGGCCGGCTCGCGTTGAAGGAGTAGACGGAGGTGCCCGCGGGCGCCGCGCCGACGCGGTCGGGGACCATCGCCTGCCCCTGGACCAGGAGGGCGGTGGCTTCCGCGAGCTGGTTGTGCAGCGTGATCTGCACCGTGTCGCCCACGTTCACCACGAGCGTGGGTCCGCCGGGCGCCGTCGCGGCCGCGCCGGTCGTGTTGTAGCCCCACACCGTGACGACCTGGCCGCCCGCGGGCAGGGTCGTGCTCCCGGAGACCGCGTACAGGTCGATCGGGACGGCCGCGGCCGCGGCCGGACCGGCCACCGACACCAGGGCCAGCACGAGCGCCAGCGCACCGCCGGCTGCCACGGCGGAGGTGACCCTCCGAAGGCTCGTTGCGCCAATCATCGTTCTCCCCACCCCTTCGCTCATCCGCAGCTGTTGGGCGGCGGCGGGTTGATCCGCATGTAGGTGATGGGGCCGGTCATGGTGGCGCCCCACGAGGTGATCTGGAACAGGGCGTGGTTGTGGCTGATGATGTAGTACTCACCGCACTGGTTCAGGGTCGGCGTGCCCGGCGGCAGCGTCTGTGTGCTGCCCAGGTACGGGCTGCCGCTGTAGAACACCCCGATGACCTCGTTGGCCAGGCTCGGCACGGTGACCGGCACCGGGTTGCTCACCGGGTCGTAGCCCTCGGCGTCGTACCACTTGAACAGCACGTCCCAGGTCTGCCCGGGTCCCACGTTGATCGCGAACTTCTCGAACGACAGGTCCTGCCCGGCGGGCCCCTCGAGCGGGCGGCCGTCGCGGCCGATGACCAGGCCGTTGTTGCCGTGCGGATGGAACGGGAAGTCCTCGGTGCCGACGTTGAGGTAGCGCGCCAGGCCCGGGTACGGGTGCGTCGAGACGTCGTAGGGGTTCACGGACGCGAGCGATCCGTACGGCTGCGTCGGCAGCCACGAGGCGCCGTTGTCGGCGATGCTGTCGGGGAACCCGCGCCCGTTGATGAGCCAGTAGCGCGGGTGGTACGAGTTCATGTTGAACGTGGTCCCGGCCTCGACCGCGGCGTGCTGGTACGGGTCGATCTCCGAGAGCAGGACCATGAACTCCTCGGTCGGCGTGAACTGGCTGTCGGACCGGTCGTAGGCGAACCCGGCGCCGAGCGCTGGCCGCACGATCAGCGCGCCGAACAGCCCCATCCGCACCTGCTTCTCGGGGTTCGTGCCGGACTCGTACAGGTACGTGCCGGGCTTCGACGCGGTGAACGTATAGGACATCGTGCCGTCCACGGCCGCGGCCGTCGGAGCCAGCGAGGTCACCCGCCCGCCGCTCGTCACGGGCTCGGACGGAGCACCGTCGGCCCGCACGCCCTCCTGGCCCGGGAAGACGATCGAGGCCGCCTCGGGGAGCGTGTTGTGCAGGATCACGGTCACCTGGTCGCCCTCGTGCACGCAGAGCACGGGGCCTGGGTGCTGGAACGAGTCGAACCCGCTCGAGTATCCCCACATGAACGCGGTGTTGCCGTCCGGGAGGCTGATGTACCCGGTCCGCGTGGTGAGGTCGAAGATCGGGCTCCCGGGCACGGAGCCCGCGCCCGTGGTGCACACGATGCCGACTTTCGGCGGTGCGTCGGCGGTGGCCGGCGATGCGCCCACGAGCGCCGCCACCGTCGCCCACGCCAGCGCCAGCACGGCGACGATCGCGGGACCGCGCAGGGCGCGACGGGACGCCCTGCCCTGCAGGAGTGCGCGGTTGCTGGTCACGGGGCTCAGACTCCCCAGTCGTTCGGATAGGCCTGCGGGTTGACGCCGCTCGCATAGACGCGGACCTCGGTGGCCTGGCCGCCGAAGCCGCCCGGAGCGCGGTTGTCGGACCTGGCGTACGCGCGGTTGTAGAGCATGTACGTGTCGTAGGCTCCGGCCCCCTGCTTCGCGGGGGCGGTGAAGAGCACGTCGTAGCTCTCGCCGGGGCCGATGTTGAGCGTGTCGGTCTCGTAGGAGGTGTTCGTGCCGTCCCGTCCTCGCATCGGCGTGGCGTCGCGGCCGACCACCGTCATCCGCAGCCCCGAGAGGGTCATCGCCTGCTCGCGGAACCCCAGGTTGGAGAACCGGAGCGCCACACGCTCGCCCGCGTTGCAGTTCACCAGCGACGAGTGCGGCTGATACTGCAGCTGGGGGAAGCCCGCCGGGGCGATGAGATCGCCGTTCGCATCCCGCACGGGGTGGAACGGGTCGATCGACCCGTTCGGCGCGATCGTGTCGGGGTAGACCCGCCCGTTGAGCAGCGCGAAGTCGGCCCGGTAGTCGCTCCACTCGGGGAGCTGGATGTGCGCGTCGGCCCAGTGGGCCTCGGCCCAGACCTCCGACAGGAACATGGCGAACTCGCGGTCGAACCCGGTCGAGCCGTCGCCGTCGTTGTAGAGGTACTTGCCGCTCGGGTAGTACGACGTGTTGCCGTCCTGCAGCGGCCGGACGAAGACGAGCCCGGTCATGCCCATGTGCACGTGCTCCACGTCCTCGACGTGGCAGTGGTACATGTACGTGCCGGGGTCCCGGGGGCGGTACGCGTACGTGAACTCGCGCCCCATCGGCACCGAGACCGAGCCGGTGGGCTCGCCGTCGAAGAACGGGATGACGTTGCGGAACCCGTGCCAGTGCAGGGTGTGCGCGTCGAACAGGTCGGGCCGCTGGGCCAGACCCAGGTTGGTCAGCTGCACCAGGAAGTCGACGGGGTGGGCCGGGTCGTACTGCTTGGCCCAGAACAGCGGAGCGGAGTGCTGCGCCTTGTTCTTCTGGTTCGCCTTCTGGGTGGGCGTCAGGCCCGTGACGTTGCGGAACCCGAAGATGTAGGTGGTGAACGGCGACGGCGCGTAGACGTCGGGGTGGAACGGCGGGATGGCCGGCGTGGGCGGCAGGTAGATCCAGCCGTCCGTGCCGCCCAGGGCCAGGTCCGCGACGCCGCCGGCCGCGACCGCGGCCTCGGGCAGCAGCACCTTGCCGGTCCACGCGATGCCGCCGGCGACGGCCGCGACCCCGCCGGCGACCTGCAGGAACTGGCGTCGGCTCAAGCCTTCGCTCGCACTCATCCCGGTCTCTCCCCTCGGGTGGTGGCGGATCAGGTCAGGGGACATCGAAGGCGTCCAGGTCCTGGGTGTCGGCGGTCAGTCGCAGGACCGTGCCGTCGAAGTACGTCGACCACACACCGCCGTCGTCGCGGACCACGTCCTCGTCCTGGGCCGCGAGGGCGCCCGGCGCGGTCGTGTCGCTGCTGTAGGACAGGTACACGTGCGTCGGGTCGATCCAGACGAGCCCGTCGACGTTGGCCTGCGACCACCCGACGGCCGACGCGTCGACCATCCGCGTGTAGGAGCTGCCGCCGTTCCAGCGGTAGATGTCGGCGTCGTCGCCGGTCCCGCCCGCGCCCGGGGGCACGACCGTGTTGTCGGTGGAGAAGTACAGCCGGTTGTCGACGACGCTGATCGCGTCGAGGTCCGTGCTGCCCAGCCCGCTGGCGCTGCCGTCGTAGAACATCGACCACGTCCCGGTGTCGTAGTAGACGACGTCCTCGTCCTGGACGGCCAGGTCCGGTCCCGGCACCGGGATCGTGACGGAGCCGTTGAAGGACAGGTAGAAGTGCGTGTCGTCGATCCGGTCGAGGCCGTCGACGTTGGCCGCGGCGGGCAGCGGGTTGGTGATGGCCGAGACGTCGACCGCACGCGTGAACTCGGTCCCGGTCCAGCGGTAGACGTCGGCGTCGTCGGCGGTGCCGGCCAGGTCGGTCGGGTTGGTGCTCCCGAACGTCGAGAACGAGATCGGCGCAGGGGCGGGTCCGCCGCCGGCCTCGTCGGCGCCGCTGTCGAAGCCGCCGAGCGCCGGGCGCGTCTGCCCGTCGATGTCCAGCAGCGGCGCACCGAGCGTGGCGGCAGGCTGCTGGTACGACGGCACCGCCTTGCTGGCAGCCCCGAGGTTGCACGCCGGCGATCCCGGGCACGCGCTCAGGTGGTAGTTGCCGAGCAGGTTCGGCGGCGCCTCGAGGGTCACCAGGGTGGCGTCGACGAACGCGGGGTTCTGCCGCCACGTGGCGAAGGCGACCGACACGTCGTACGGCTGGACCACGCCCGGGTCGATGCCGACCAGGTTGGTCGGGCTCGTCGTGTACGGACGCGTGCCGGCGTTCTGCTGCAGCAGGGTGGTGGTCGGCGCCAGCTGGCCCGTGCCGTCGGCCACCCCGAGGTCCCAGTAGTCGGTGTCGGCGGGCCCGGCCAGGCCGATCCCGGTGACGGTGGTACCGGCCCGGGTGCCAGCCCGGTTGTCCGAGAAGATGTTGTTGAACAGCAGCGGGTTGCTGAACACCGGCGAGCCGGCGGGCAGGGTGACCTGGAGCTCGTCGCTGTTGGCGGACGTCGACAGACCCGCCGGCATCGGCTGACCGTCGGACGTCACGGCCGTGGCCGTCGTCAGGTTCTTCATGATCGTGTTGTTGTAGACCCGCACGTTCGGGGCGTCGTCGATGGCGATGCCGCCGCCCTCGTGGGTGGACACGTTGTTGACGATCAGGTTGTCGAAAACGTTCATCGGGTAGTTCCCGGCCATGAGGAACCGCACGCCGCCGCCGTCGTCGTTGGCCAGGTTGGCCTGGATCTGGTTGGCGTAGATGTCGACCGGGCCGGAGCCGGGGGAGAGCGCGCCGGGCGTCGTCGGCAGCTCGCCGGCGATCATGATCGCGCCGCCCTCGTCGTTCGAGTTGTTGAGGTAGATGCGGTTCTGGTGGATCTTCCCGTTCGGGCTCAGGCCGTAGACGCTCAGGCCGCCGCCGTACTCGAGCGAGAAGTTGCCGCAGATGTCGTTGCGCGTGACCTCGTAGCGGTCGGCGCCAGCGAAGATCCCGATGCCGCCCGCCAGGTTGGTGCCGGCGTTCGAGATGATCCGGTTGTTGGCGATCCGGACGTCCTCGTTGTGCTGGCTGGTGTCGGGCGCGGGCAGGTCCGGCGTGCCGAGGCGGATCGTGCCGTAGCCGCCGCCGTTGTTCTGCACGACGTTGTTGGTGATCTGCAGGTAGCGCGCGTAGGCGTTGGCCATGATCGCGCCGCCCTGCGTGACGATGCCCGGGGGCAGGCCCGTGGGTCCGCCGGTGAGGTCGTTGATGTTCCCGGGGAAGCCCTGCTGGTCGCCGCCGCGGATGTCGAAGCCGTCGATGGCGCCCTTGAAGCCCGCGGTGAACTGGCGCGCGACGCCTGTCGCCGTGGTGGCGTTCTGCGAGGCCAGCACGTAGATCGCCTCGCCGTCGTTGACGGCCTGGTTGCCGTCCCAGGTGAGCGCGCCGAGCCGCGTGTACCAGTCGGTGGCCAGCACGCTGTCGCCGCCGAAGGCGCTGCCGTCGATGATCGAGCCCGGGACGAAGGTACTGCCCTGGAAGCCGCCGGGGCCGACACCCTGGAGCTTGACCGGCGAGGCCATGATGACGTTCTCGTAGTAGGCGCCGCGCGGGTTGTTGCGCGGGTTGGCCAGGTCGGGCTGACCCGGGTACACGACCACGAGGTCGTTGCCGGGGCTCGCGTAGCCCGCGTCGATCGCCGCCTGCACCTTGGCGAACGGCTTGCCGGGCCCGACCTCGTAGACGTTGGGCAGGTACCCGCCGGGCAGGACGGACACGTTGCCGCCGGCGAAGTTGTCGAAGCGGACGTCGTTCGGAGCGTTGAAGCTGGCCGCCGCGGTGGCCGTGAAGCGGACCCCGAGGCGGCCGCCGCCGGTGACCAGAGCCGTCGGCCACGGGGTGGGCCCGGTGCTGACGTTGGCGGTGCCGACGAGGGTGCCGTTCTTGTAGACGTTCACGGTGCCGTCAGACAGCGCGCGGGCACCCAGCTGGTCGCCGGCCGCGAACGTGATGCCCGGCAGGGTCGCCCGGACCACCGGGTTCGCCGCCTGCGCCGCCGAGGCCGCCGTCGCGACGACGACAGTGCCGGTGGTCGCGTTGGCGGTGACCCCGATGTAGCTGGTGACCGCGCCACCGCCGGCCGTGCCGACCTTCAGCAGCACGCCGCCCTGGCGGTTGCCGCTGGGCACGAGGGTCTTGGTGAACGTGAGGCGCGCGTCCTGGTTCGGGCCGAACGCGGCGCCGGAGCTCCGGTAGATGTTGGCGCCGACGCCGCGGACCTGCGCCTGGTTGGCGTCGCTCGCGGGCGTGGTCGGCGTGATCCGGTACAGGCTCGTCGTCTGGCTGCCCGAGCCGCCCCAGGCGCTGCCGAGCGCCTGCGTGGTGCTGGCCGTGCTGCGGTTGAACGTGTCGAGCACGCTGCCGGCCGGGAAGGCTCCGTAGCTGCTGCGCAGCACGTGGAACGTCAGCCCGTTGACGGTGCTCTGCCCGTTGCCGGCCGTGACGGCCAGCTGGTGGGGTCCGGGCGGAGTGCTGGCGGGGACGGTGACCGCGATCTGCTGGGCGCCCCAGCTGCTGACGGGCAGGGCTGTGCCGTCGAGGGTGACCTTCCCGCTCCCCTGGGTGCCGCCGAACCCGGTCCCGGTGATGGTGATCCCACCGGTGTCGCGCACGTACGGCTGCGAGACCGCGAACAGCTGCGGCGTGGCGGTGTCGAGCGTGCACGCGACGGCCTGCGGCAGGCCCGTCGACGGGGACTCGATGGTGAGCCCCACCTGCGTCGGCGCGAGGTCGGTCGGGATGATCAGGCCGGGGAACGCCTCGAACTCGGTGGCGATCGTGCGGTACCGCGGGTTCCAGTTCGGGTTGAGGTGACCGGGCACGCCCGGGTCGTTGGCGACGAACCGGTACATGTTCGCGCACACGCCGGACGGCGTCGGGCAGCTGATGTGGTTGGTCGACGGCATGAGCACGTCGTAGACGCCGTTGAAGTCGGACTCGGTGGTGTAGACGAGCCGGTCGTTGAAGTCGTAGATGCCGACTGGCGCGAACGGGACGCCGGCCTTCTCGCCGAACATCGTCGAGCGCGCATCGTTGGAGAAGTTGATGTCGTCCACCACGAGCCCGCGCATCCGGGCCGGGATCGGGACGTCGGTGAAGACGTTGAACATCGGCACGATCGACTTGCCGTTGTTGACGCGCACCAGCTTGGTGTCGCAGCGCGGGCGCGGTGCGCCCTCGTACGGGGACCCTCCGATGTCGACGAAGGTCGCGTTGGTCACCGGCGTCGACGCCGGCACGGTCACGCCGACCGGGACGTCGTTGGTCACGCCGCCGTCACCGACCACCGGCCCGTAGCCGTCCGTCCCGTCGTCGGCGAGGTCGACGGTGTGCAGGGCGCCGGCGCAGGCCGGCGGGGGCACCTGCGGCACGATCTGGTCGCCGTTGCCGATGTTGATGTCCTCCTCGCCGGTCACCTTGTACATCGGGTTCCCGGACGCGTCGTCGGGCACGTCGATCCGGACCAGGTAGTCGCCGGCCCCGAGCGCCTCGAACGCGCCGCCGACACACTGCGGGTCAGCCGGGTCCGAGGCGTCGAGGGTGC
Source organism: Cellulomonas sp. P4_D11 (assembly GCF_056401915.1). NCBI lineage: Bacteria > Bacillati > Actinomycetota > Actinomycetes > Micrococcales > Cellulomonadaceae > Cellulomonas > Cellulomonas sp. P4_D11. The sequence goes on from NZ_JBFUIK010000020.1 coordinate 9,194, forward strand.
CGCCCACGCACGCGTCGCCGAACCCGTAGTTGCCGTCGACGGAGGCGCCGAAGTTGGCGTCGGGCGTGCCCTGGTCGGTCGGGTACGGCCCGAACTGGATCTCCTGCATGAAGCTCGAGATGCACGGGCCGTCGGACTCCTGGTTCGGCGCCAGGACCTTCTCGTCCACGCCGTGGACCAACGGGTTGCCGTCGACGTCCCGGGCCGTGCACCCGGTGGGCCGGCTCCAGTGCTCGGTCACGTACGTGTTGAGCAGGGCGCCGGTGGCGTAGGAACCGTCGGTCGCGAGCTCGTACCGCTCGTCGGCGTCGCACGGCGCACTCGTCGTGCCGCAGGGCACGGGCGCGTAGAGCTCGACGGGGACGTCCGACACGCCCGGCTGCCAGTCCTCCGAGACGGCGTACTGGGGGTCGAGCTCGTTGCGGGTGGTGTCGTAGCTGACCGTGCCGACGATGCCGCCGTTGCGGGGGTCAGTGTGGTTGGCGCCAGTCGGGTCGTACGCGTGCACGCCCCAGTCCATGCGGCCCCCGAGGCCGATGATGTTGAGGACGCTGACGTCGACGCCCGCGCCCTTGACGGTGGTCGGGGTCGGCTGGTTGTCGGCCTGGTAGGTGACGCCGGTCGTGTAGAAGGAGTCGCTGTACGCCTCCATGACGGTCCACTCGCCGAGTGGGTAGGCGGCCTCGAAGAAGTAGTGGCCGGTCGCGTCGGTGGTCGCCGACGTCTGGCCGCGGTCCATCAGCGAGTTCTCCTCGCGGCGCAGCGTGAGAGTGAAGTTGGAGACACCCGGCTCGCCGGGGTCCTTCGCGCCGTTGCGGTTCGTGTCGTTGAACACGTAGCCGTCGTAGGTGGTCCACCAGCCGTTGAGCCCGAGCGTGCCCAGCTGCTCGGTCTGTCCGTTGCTGATAGTGACGTTCAGCATGTTGAGGTTGTAGTCCTGGGGCTCGTCCCACCAGCTGAGCATGTAGTTGCCGTCGGGCACGCCGGAGATGTCGAACTGGCCGTTCGCGTCGCCCTGGCCCACCCAGACGGCCTGGTCACCGTTCTGCAGGTCGGCCAGCGAGAGCCAGGGCCGCACGATCGGCTTGTCGGCCTTGGTGCCGGTGTTCCCGCCCCAGAAGTCGAACGACCCGCCCTTGGGCGGTGTGTAGGTCTTGATGCCGACGACGTTGCCGACGATGTGGCCCGAGGCCGACGGCGACAGCGGCTGCCCGTTGTGCGTCGGGGGCGCGAACCCGAACAGCGGCTGTGGGACCTGCTCGCCGCCCTGGACGAACTCGGTGTCGTACCCGGTCATGCCCTCCATCACCCAGGCGTCCCAGTCGTGGTTGCCCTCGAGCGTGGTGGTCTGGATCCAGGACTGGCCGTCCGGCGGGATGGCCGACAACGCGTACCGGTTGGTGCCCAGGTGGGGGATGGTCAGCAGCCCGTCGGCGTCGCTGACGCACTGGCCGCCCACGTGGTCGACCACCGGCAGCATGTCGGCGTCGAGGTCGGCGAGCGGGATCTGGTGGGTATCCGGGTCCTCGCCGACGTACGTCGTGCACAGGGGGTTGCCGTAGACGTCGGTGCTGACCTCGCCCAGGTAGTCGGTGATCTGTCCGACGAAGCCGGGCAGGCCCGCGTCGCCGGGGTCGAGGGTCCCGTTGGTCGGGGCGATGTCCGCGAACACCTGGCCCCGTAGGGTCGAGTCGGGCAGCGGGTTCGGCTGCACCTCGACCACGACCGGCGCGCTGGTGGCGAGCGGCATGGTCAGGTGGACGCCGTCGATCTTGTAGCCGTCCGCCAGCACGGACACGAGGTACCGACCGTCGGGGAGGGTGATCGAGGCGCCGCCGGTGACGTCGGCCTGGTCGCCCTGCGTGTAGATCGTGCTGGAGTGCGGGACCTCCTGGATCGACGGCCACGCGCAGCTCTGGGGGTACCCCGGATCAGTCGCGGCGCAGCCGGTGCCCGGGGCGGGGGAGCGCTGCGCGGTGGTGCCGGTGTTGTCGACGCTCACGAGGTACTGGAAGTCGGGCACCGCGGCGCCCTTGACCACGCCGGCACCCCCGAATGCACGGGGCTCCGTTCGGGCGCTGATCACCTGCAGCTTGAGCGCGTTCGTCGCCGCGTGCGCGGCGACACCGGGCAGCGCGACGAGCATCGCCACCGACAGCGCCAGCGCGGCCACGCCGGAGGCGCCCTTCCGCCACGCAGGGATCCTCGTCGCGACTGCCTTGTGTTCACGCATGCGCTGCACCCTCCCGGCGAGCCCGGACGCTGTGGGTCCCAAGGTCCGCCGCTCAGCGGGCGCACAGCCCGAACCTGGCGAAGCGGTCATCAGTTCGTCATCTACGCGTCATGAAGAGCCTGGTCAGCGCGGCGCCAGGGTGAATTCCGTCCGATTTGCGTGCATTCGACCCGTCGGGAGCAGCATGCTTCCAGGGGATCTCGTTGCAGGAAGCCGATGAACCGCCGCAGCGGCGCGGTGAGCGGTCGATGTCTGCGGGGCGGGTCGATGAGCACGGTCATGGTGGTCGACGACGAGGAACGCATACGGGCGCTCGTGGGCAGGTCGCTGACGGCGGCCGGGCACCGGGTGGTGACGGCCACCGACGGTCGGTCCGCGCTCGACCGGTTGGCATCGGGAGGCATCGACCTGGTCCTGCTCGACCTGCTGATGCCCCACGGTAACGGGCTGTCGGTGCTCTCCTCGCTGGGTCAGCGGCGAGACGAGACCCCGGTGATCGTGCTCTCGGCCGTCACCGACGTCGCCGCCCGGGTGCAGGCTCTGGAACGGGGCGCCGTCGACGTCGTCGCCAAGCCGTTCTCTCTCGTCGAGCTGCTCGCGCGGACCCGTCGCCACCTCGGCACCAAGCCGACCGCGCCCGCGCAGGTTCGGTATCTCAGCGCTGGCGGGATCCGGCTGGACCTCGACCGGCGGCGGGCGCACCTGCCCGACCGGGAGGTGTCGCTGACCGAGCGGGAGTTCGCCCTCTTGGCCCACCTGATGCGCCGCCGCGGCGAGGTCTGCCGCCGCGAGGAGCTGCTGCGGGCCGTCTGGGGGCTGGACTTCGATCCGGGCAGCAACGTCGTCGAGGTCTGCGTCCGCCGGCTGCGCAAGAAGCTCGAGCCGGACCCCGCGATCGAGACGGTGCGCCGTGTCGGATACTGCTTCGACGCCGACTGACACCGGTCCGGCCGACGAGCGGGTGCGCTGGGACCTGTACCTCGTCTGGCTGGCGTTCGCCGCGTTCTGTGCGGTCATGATGTGGGCGTGGCCCGGGAACGAGACCATCCCCTACCACCTCGCGTGGGCGGCATTCGCTCTGCTGTACGCGCTAGGTAACTGGCGGCTGCGTTGGGCGATCATCGGCATGATCTTCTGCGCGATCGCGACCGGCGCGCTGCTGCTCGCGAGCGCCGCCCGCGGGTACATCGAATGGTCTGAGGCCACCGAGATCCCCCTCATGACACTTCTGGTGGTCCTCGGCGTGTGGCACGTGCGGCGGCGCCAGGTAGCGCTGCGAACCGTCACGGCGATGGCGGAGCGAGAGCACGAGCAGGCGGTAGACCGGGAGCGGCTGACCCGACTGACCTCCCACGAGATGCGGACCCCACTGACCATCGCGCGCGGCTATGTCGAGCTGCTCCTCGGGCGCGTGGTCGACCCGGGACAGAGGCACGACCTCTTGGTGATCGACGACGAGCTGGACCGGCTCACGCGTGCGACCGAACGGCTCGTGCGGGCGATCCGTTTCCAGGGCGGGGCCGACCTCTCACGGGTCGACATCGACGCACTGCTGCGTGAGACCGCGGGTCGGTGGGCCCAGGTGGCCGATCGGCGCTGGGTCGTGGACGCCCGTGCCGGCGAGCTGGTCGGGTCGGCGGAACGTCTCCGGACGAGCCTCGACACACTTATCGAGAATGCCCTGCGCTACACGACCGACGGAGGCACGGTGCGGCTCGAGGGCTCGCGCGGGGCCCACTGGGTACAGATCGCGGTGGGCGACTCCGGGCCGGGGTTCAGCGCGGAGCAGCTGGCGGTGATCAACGACGGAGTCGACGAGCAGGCGCAGACCCCCCGCGACGAGCTCTCGCAGAGCGGGTTGGGGCTGGGGCTCGTCCGCGGGGTCGTCGCCGCCCTGCACGGGAGGCTCCGCGCCGACGTCTCTGCGGAGGGCGGGGCTCTCCTGGCGATGCAGTTCCCACTGCAATCGACGACGGTGGCGCCACCAGTCCGACCGGGCGAGCTATCGGTCCGGCGCGCCATGTCGGACTCCGTGTCGCCGGACGTCGCGGTGTGAGAGCGCGAGTCTGAAGCGGACATATCCGCCCGACCGGAACGCACGACTGTCTCGACGAGACCAGCAACCCTTCATGAGTCGGTGGGAGTGGTGACCGCGAGCAAGTCGGCTTTGCGGCGCACGGAGCATGTCGCTTCGCGGTAGCGCGGATGCATGATGTCGCGGGCGCTGCTGGCGCCATCCATCAGGTGGCGTGTCCGAATGCCAGAGTCCTCGAGACGGCCGGCGTGGGCAGACCGACGGCACAATCCCTCTCGGGTCGGGAAACGAACCTGCGATGTTGTCCGGTTGTGTCCCCACGAACGGGCCCCGTGTGCCACAGAGCCTGGACAGGGGCCGCGGCTCGACGACGAGTCGTCGGCGCAGACGTTCTACGGGAGCGCGCTTTCGCAGATCGGAGGGTGCCCGAGTGGGAATCGAACCCGCCGGACGGGCGAAGCGGACACGCGCGTCGTTCCCGCAGGCCGTGACCTGCGGTTCGGTCGGGGTTCGTCCGATGTCGTTGGTGTGGATCGGTCGGTGTTGCCCCCGCCCGGGGCGGCTCCTCGCGTCGGCTCACGCGGGGGAGTGGCGACCTCCCGGTTGTATCGAGTGTTCGACCTTCGGTTGGTTCCGAGGGTCGCCCCCGCGTTCTTAGGTGCTGCCATCGGGGGCGGTGTTGCGTTGGACGGCGATCTTGGCGAGCTGGGCCACCTGCTTCTCCGTGAATCGGAGTCGACAACGGCCGAGACGCAGGTGCTCGACACGACCACGGCGCACCTGCTCTCGTACCCACCACCCGGACGTACCGAGAAGTTCGGCAGCATCCTCCGGACACCTCCCGTGTCGCTCAGGATGTTCAGTCGGGTGCATCGCTCCTCCTCTGGCCGTCGGGGCAGAGGCGGGTGTGCACACTCCCGCGCACGACGAGGCGCAGCGAACGTCCTCAGCGGAGTTCGTGACAACGTTTGCGTGCGCACGGCACGGCACGGAAACGACCGTGTGGCGGGCTGACTTACTCGACTAGCGCGTGCCGACGCCGGTGGTCGAGGTCGTTGAGAGCCTGCCGAAGGTGGAGGTCGCCGGGTGTCGGCCCCAATGGAGCCGCAAGCTCGCCCGGGTGTCCCGTGAGGTAGTGGTCGTCGCTCCGGGATGTTCTGACGACGATCGGGTCGGCGTCCGACGAGGGATTGCAGGGCCAGGGCCAGCAGCAACGCGAGCGTGGTGCCGGCAACTCGTCGCGGGGCGAGGTCGGTGCAACGCGACCGGTCAGGGAGCCCGGACTGCGCGGTCGGGGTGGCCGACGTGGACGCGCGAGGATCCGCCGTCGCGCGGCTCGAGCTCGATGCCGGCGGACGCCAGCAGGACGCCCGCCGTCCCGCTGAGGATCAGCTCGCCGGGCGCCGCGCCGGTGCCGAGACGGACGGCGAGATCGACTCCGGCGTCCGAGACGGGGCCGTGGACCGGCACCTCGGCGATGGCCAGCCCGATCGCCGCGTCGGCGGCGGCGGACAGCGCCGTGAGGCCGGCGCGCACGGCCGTGGCGGGGCCGTCGAACAGGACAACGATGTCGCCGCGTCCTGTGTGCCGTCGGCGACCGCCCGCGGCGATCAGCTCGCGGGTCGCGGCCGAGGCCTCCCGGCCTGCGGCGAATGCGATGGCGGCCAGGGCCGTGTCGTAGGTCTGCCGGGGGACCGCTGAGACGAACGGCTCCGTGGCCGCCAGGATCTGGTCGGGGTTGCCGGACACGAAGTGGTCGGACCCGTCGAGCTCGAGCAGCGCGGCGTCCGCGATGTGCTCGGCCAGATAGTGCGCGTCCCGCAGGTCGAAGAGTGCGTCGCCGGTGCGGTGCAGCACGAGGGTGGGGACGCGGATGCTGCCCAGCAGGTCACGGACGTCGACCAGGGCGTTCATGTCCATCAGCGCGCGGATGGTGCCCGGGGTGGCCGCGGCGCGCATGCGCTGCGCCCACCACCGTTCCATCGCCTCGTCGCCGGAGGGGCAGCGCATGCGGAGGTCGGCCTCCCAGTCCCAGGTGCTGACCAGGAGGTCGGTGTACGCCTCGCGCTCCTGCACGGTCTGCGCCCAGGGGTAGTCCGGCGCCCAGGTCCGTCGGGCGTAGGTCCCGTAGAGCACGAGCGACTGGACGCGCTCGGGGTGGGTCGCGGCCATCATCATGGCCATCGGCCCACCCTCGGAGTACCCGACCAGCACCGCGCGCTCGGAGCCGACTGCGTCCATCACGGCCAGCACGTCGTGCATGCGGTGCTCCAGGTCGGGGACGCCCGAGGGTCGGTCCGACATGCCGGTGCCGCGCTTGTCGAACCGGATCAGGCGGCCCATCGCGCCGAGGCCGTCGAGGAACCGGGCGTGCCGCGGGTCGCCCCAGTCCAGCTCGAGGTGCGAGACGAAGCCGGAGATCAGGACGATGTCGAGGTCACCGCCGCCGGTGACCTGGTACGCGATGTGCAGCCCGTCGCTGGTGGTGTACCGGACCGGTGCCTCGTGACCCGCGCCGGGGTGTGCGAGGCGACGGGTGGGGGCCGCCGGAGGCGGCGTGCCGGGGGTCGGGGTGATCGCGTCCGTGACCTGGGCGACGAACCGGTAGCCGCGGCCGTGGGAGGTCCGCACGACCCTCTGCGACCGGCCGTCGTCGCCCAGCGCGCGCCGGATCTGCTTGATCCGGCTGGTCACGGCCGTCTCGCTGACGAAGCGACCGCCCCAGACCTGGTCCATCAGCTCTTCCTTCGGCACCACCCGGTCGCGGTGCCGCACGAGGTAGAGCAGGACGTCGTACGCCTGGGGCTCCAGGGCGATCGGCACGCCGTCCCGGCGCAGCTCGAAGAGGACCTCGTCGAGCTCGTAGCTCGCGTCCAGAACGAGAACCATGCGCCTCGCGCTCCTTGTCGGACGCCTCGGGGCCTACACGGCCGCGGCGGTGGGCAGCGGCTCATAGCAGTCGTACGAACTCTGCCGGAGCACCCTGCCGTCGCGGAAGTCGTAGAACGCGGCGACGTGGGAGACCAGCCGGCTCCCCTCGGGGAGGCCACCCACGGCGACGGCGAGCACCGCGGTCCACGTCAGCTGGACGGCGACCTGCTCGCCCTCCTCCACGACGCGGAGCACCTCGAACGTCTGGCTTCGGATCATGCCGGCGCCCAGCTCCGCCCCCGCCTGCATCTCGGCGAGCGAGCGCCGGTGGCCCGCGGGGCGCATCAGGCTCGGGAACTCGATCTGCTCGGCCTCCGGGTGGAAGAACGCGGCGAGCCGGTCACCAGTGGCACCTGCCGAGACGGCGGCGTAGAGGTCGAGGAGGAGATCGGTCTGCGCGCTCATGTCACACCCCGTCCTCGTCCGTGCTGCGGGTGAGCCGCAGGGCGAGGACGACCGGCAGACCGTAGGCGAGCACGATCAGCGCGCGCTGCACGAGCCCGCCCAGCTGGCCGAATGCGGCGGAGCCGAACCAGAGCATCAGCACCAGCGTGAGGAACGCGACCAGCCGGGTCGGTCGGGCCAGCGTGCGCCACCCGTCGCTGCGCCGCAGTGCGGCGGCGAACAGGAAGCCGGCGACCACCAGGAACGTGAACAGGACGAGCGCGCTGAGGTTGTGCAGGACGTGGGCCGAGGACACGTCGCCGGCCTCCTCGCGGGCGAGGCAGGCCTGCTGGAGCGTCGAGCACGACTGACGCGCGAAGCCGTCGAGCACGGTGAGGAGCCCGGCGGCGATGACCAGGGCGGCCGCCGTGCGACCGGCCTTCCCCTGCAGCGTCGACCAGAGCGCGGCGCCGGACGCGAGGGCGGTGGTCGCCAGCAGGAGGAAGCCGACGATCATCACGCCGGCCGCCCGGGACTCGACCGACGCCAGCGCACTGACGCCTTCACTGAGGTGGCTGTACCCGGGATCGAGGAACCCGGCGACGAGGAGCGCCGCGACGAAGCCGAGTCCTGCCGCGCGTGCGACGTGGGCCAGCTGACGGGGACGAGTGGACGTCGTCGCGTGCTCCCGGTGGGGGCTGGTGACGGAGGTGGTCATGTCGGTGCCTTTCGGGTGAGAGGAGCGGATATGCACAACCGTAGTTGCACAACCAAGGTTGTCAAGGGTTGGATGGAGTCATGGAACTCGAGGAGCTGGACCTTCCGACGCTGACCTCGCTGGCCGCGGGGGGTGTGGTGCGCGAGCTGCTGAGCCGGATCGAGTCGGCCGGCTTCCCGGGTGTCCGGGCGTCGCACGGGTACGTGATCCAGCTGCTCGTCGAGGGCGAGCCGACGATCTCGGAGCTGGCGGCGTCGCTCGGCATCACCCAGCAGGGGGCGTCCAAGCAGGTGCGCGAGCTGGAGCAGCTCGGCTACGTCGAGCGTCGGGCTGTCCCCGGTGACGCCCGGGCGCGTGGCGTGCGGCTGACCGGGCGCGGGCGGGGCGTCCTCGAGGCCGGCCGGTCGGCCCGGGCCGAGCTGGAGGAGGAGGTCGTCCTCCGTGCAGGTCGGGCCGAGACCGAGGCCGCCCGGAAGGTTCTCGCCACAATGCTCGAGGTCGTCGGGCTGGGCGAGGGGGCACGTGGTCGGCGGGTGCCGCTGCCCGTGGACGGTGCATGAGGTGGCTCAGGCGCTGGCCACGTCGATGCTGACCGGCACGCCGTGGGCCAGCACGTCGTAGACCGCGGAGCGTCGGGTCGCCTGCCGGACCAGTCGGACCAGCGTGTCCGCGTCCGCGGCGCCCTGGACGTGGAAGGTCACTCGGATCGCCTCGAAGCCGTTCCGGACGTGGTCGTCGAGGCCGAAGATGCCGAGCAGGTCGATGTCGCCCTCGACGCGGGCGCTGACCTCTCCCAGCTCGATGCCGCGCGCGGCCGCGATGTTGGCCAGACCGCTCGTCAGGCAGCTGCCCAGTGCCTGGAGCAGGTGCTCCGCGGGGGTCGGGCCGCGGTCCTCGCCCACCAGCACGGCGGGGTGGTCGGCGTCGACGGTGAAGTCCCGTTGGTGGGTGTGCTCGGTGCCGGCGCCGTGGAAGTCGCTCACGGTGGTCCGGTTGTGGGTGCCGTCGATCCACCGCGTGGTGGTGCGGAACTGGAAGCGGCCCAGCTCGGGCTGCGCCCGGACCGCGTCGAGTGTGGCGAACAGGGCGGCCGTGTCGACACCGTTGACGGTGGTGGTGAGGTTCGCGCTCGTCATCGTGGTTCTCCTTCGTGGGTGGTGGTCTCACGCCGAGCGGACGGCGTGCTGCCCGGCGGGCGCCGGGCGCGAGGCGAGGGTCTGGGCCTCGCGGTCGAGGGCCGCGCTGAGCTCGACCTGGAGCTCGATGAAGCGCGCGGGGTCGGGGAAGGTCGTGAGCTCCGCGGTGAGGCGGTACGTCTCGGCGAGGGATTCGTCACGTGAGGCCTGGAAGGTCGTCAGTGCCTCGCGTTCCTCGGGCGGGTACCGCAGCGCGTGGTCGAGCGCGTCCGCCAGGAGCTCGGCGTCGCGGAAGGCGTCGGTGATGCCGTGGCCCGTGATCGGGTCGCGGTGATATCCGGCGTCGCCGACCAGCGCCCATCCCGGCCCGAATGCGTCCCGCACGTAGCTCGGTGGCGCGACCAGCCCCCGCACGCCCTGGACGATCCGGCCGGCGCGCACGCCTGCCGCAAGGAACGGGGCAGCGTGGTCGAGCGCGTCCACGAACGCCGCGTCACGGCGGGCGCCGCCGCGCCGCACCGCGTCGAGGAGCGAGGTGGGCCGTGAGAGCCAGACGCAGGCCTGATCGTCGTGCGTGGGGAAGGCGCCCGCGAACGCGCCGGGGGAGACGTGGAACTCGAAGCCGCCCCAACGGGCTTGGTCGACGTAGGCGTAGAAGAGCGAGACGTCGGGGGAGAACCCGCGCTGCTCCGAGGCGCCGAGCCGGGCGGCCATGGTGGACCGCAGTCCGTCGGCGCCGACGACCTGATGGGCCAGGTGGGTCTGGCGCTGCCCGTCGCGGGTACGTGCGGTCACGCCGATGACGCGGCCCGTGTCGTCGCGGAGCACGTCGGTGACGGTCGTCGCGGTGCGTAGCGTGGCGCCGGCCCGCACGGCGGCGTCGGCCAGGATCGAGTCGAGGACGTACCGCCGGGGCGCGACCAGAAGATCGACGCCTGCACTGGCCTTGAGCCGGCGCGTCCGGCGCTCGCCGCCGACCGCAAAGGTGACCGTGCGGACAGCCGGCGCGCCCGACGCGAGCACCTCGTCCAGCAGCCCCCAGCGGGAAAGCTGCACGACGCCTCCGCGAGCGATGCCGTGGGTCGAGAGCGTGTCCGCGGGAAGGTCGGCGCGGTCGAGGACCAGCACGTCGTGCCCCTGTGCGGCGAGCAGCCGCGCGGTCGCGGCGCCGGCGCAGCGGGCGCCGACGACGATGACGTCGTGGTGGCTCACGGATCGGCTGGTCATGGTGCGGTGCTCCTGTCCCGGGGACGTCCGACGGGCGTTCCGTCGGCGCTCCGAACTCTGCGTGCACTGCTGACCTCACCCTTGGCGACACCGTGGAGACGTCGTGGAGACGGCCCGTCGCGCAACCGCCACGGGCTCTCCACGTCGTCGCCAAGGACCCCGATCGCCGCTCGACCACGGTGCTCGTATGACTACTCAGACCACTGCGGCACCGGCGGACTCGGAGTCCTCGGGCGGATCGCCGCACCCGCGTCGAGCCGCGCTCTGCGACGTTGCGCGCGTCTCTCCCGGCGTCATCCCGTTCGGCGTGATGCTCGGCGTCACCGTGGTGGCGGCCGGCACTGGAGCCCCCGCCGCCCTGCTCGGAGCCGTCCTGGTGTACGGCGGCAGCGCCCAGCTGACCACCCTCGCAGTGCTCCATGCGGGGAGCGGAGCGGCCGCCGCGGTTCTCTCCGGCGTGCTGGTGAACTCGCGTCTGCTGTTCTACGGTGCCGCGCTCGAGCCGCGGTTCCGCGACCAGCCGCTGTGGTTCAAGCTCCTCGCACCGCAGTTCCTGCTCGACCAGACCTACCTGTCCGCGGTCGAGCGGCCCGACCTTTTCGGCTCCGCCTTCCGCCGGTACTGGGGTTGGCTCGGCCTTGCACTCCTCGCTGTCTGGACCGCCAGCGTCGGTCTCGGTCTGGCCGTCGGGCCGCTGGTTCCACCGCTCCCGCACCTCGGGCTTGTCGCCATCGCGATGTTTCTGGCGATGCTGGTCCCGAGACTGATCACTCGCGAGGCGCTCGTCGCCGCCGGGGTATCCGTCGTCGGGGCGCTGCTCGCGTCCCGCGTGGTCCCGGAGCTGGGGATCGTGTGCGGCACGGCGATCGGGGTCGCAGCGGCCATCACGATGCGTCGGAGGTCGCGCTCATGACCACCGCCGTCCTCGCCATGGTCGGCCTCGCCGCGGCCTCGTGGGTCCTACGGATCCTGTTCGTCGCGCTCGTCCCGGCGCGCCAGCTGCCCGAGCGCGTGCAGGAGGCCCTCGGCTACCTCGCCCCGGCCGTCCTCGCGGCCCTCGTGGCAGTCGAGACGGCGTCGGCGATGTCCGGCGGCGACACCCTGGTCGCGCTGCTCCTCCTGCTCGTCGTGGTCATCATCGTGACCGTCGTCCGGCTCACCGGCAGCCTGCTGCTCGCCGTTGCGGTCGGCCTCGGCGCCGCGCTGCTTCTGGACCTCGTCCTCGGCTGAGTACGCGCTCGCGCGCGCGATCGCCACGCACAAGATGACCGGGAGGACCGGCGAGGTCACCTGGCTCTCGCAACAATCGCCTGAGTCAGCTGACGGGCGAGGGCCGCGTCCATGGAGCCAGGTGGGCGTGCAGTCAGCCATCCCGCTGTGGCACGTATGTGGCACGACGGAGGTAGCAACGCTCTGACCTGCAGAAGTATGGTGCCCCGAGTGGGATTCGAACCCACACTGGATCGGGTTTGAGCCGAACGCCTCTGCCGGTTGGGCTATCGGGGCCGTGCAGCAGGATAGCCGCGCCGCACGGGTCGGGACGCCGGACCGCTCACGTGGAGGGTCGTCGCGCCAGGCGGGGCGGGCTCCTCACGACCGCACGCCGTGCCGCGTGGGCTGCCTCACAGGCGCAATCGCTGCGAACCGACAGGTGACGCCCACTACTCTGGGCACGTGAGCACCGACGCGACCCCCGAACCCACCGAGGCGGCCCCTGACGCCCTCGACCTGAGCACCCCCGCTCCCGCGGGTGAGCCCACGGCGCCGGCCCCGGGTCGCCCTGCCCGCCGCGCGGTCGTCGCGGAGGACGAGGCGCTGATCCGCATGGACGTCGTCGAGACGCTGCGTGACGCGGGCTTCGACGTGGTCGGTGAGGCGGGCGACGGTGAGCAGGCGGTGCAGCTGGTCACCGAGCTCAAGCCGGACGTCGTCGTCATGGACGTGAAGATGCCCGTCCTCGACGGCATCTCGGCGGCGGAGCGCATCGGCAAGGCGCACCTCGCCCCCGTGGTCCTGCTGACGGCCTTCTCGCAGAAGGAGCTGGTGGAGCGGGCGCGCGACGCCGGCGCCATGGCGTACGTCATCAAGCCGTTCAGCCCGGCGGACCTGCTGCCCGCGGTGGAGATCGCGATCTCGCGGTACGCGCAGATCAGCGCCCTCGAGTCCGAGGTGGCCGACCTGGCGGAGCGGTTCGAGACCCGCAAGCGCGTGGACCGGGCGAAGGGCCTCCTCATGACGAAGATGGGTCTGACGGAGCCGGAGTCCTTCCGGTGGATCCAGAAGACCTCGATGGACCGGCGCCTCACCATGCGTGAGGTGGCCGACGCGGTCATCGAGCAGGTCGGTGGCGGTTCATCCTGACGAGTGAGTGACGAGGCCGGTCCGGGGAGCTCGGGCCGGCCTTCGTCATGTCCGGACGGGGCCAGATGCCGGTCACCCGTCCAGTTGGGCTTGTTACTGGTCGGTCACAACTTGGCAACAACCCTCGCTGAGACATGTCGATTCACATCGCGGACACAAACAATGAGTACCTTCGCGCCACACCTGCGAGATTCCCACCCGGATCTCGCGGATCGCAGTACTCACAGAGGGGTACCACGCATGATTCGTTCCACTCACGCAGTTCGGGCCGCGGCCCTGGCCGGTGCGGCAGCTCTGGTCCTTGCCGCCTGTGGCGGCTCCGGCGACAGCGGCGACGACGCGACGGACGGCGCCAGCGCGGCCGGCTCCGCCGACGCCCTGATCATCGGCACGCTCCTCCCGCAGACGGGGTCGCTGGCCTACCTCGGCCCGCCCGAGATCGCGGGCGTCGGACTCGCCGTCAAGGAGATCAACGAGGCCGGCGGCGTGCTGGGCAAGGACGTCGTCCAGGAGGACGCCGACTCGTCCGACGCCGACCACGCCGAGGTCGCCACCCAGTCGGTGACCGACCTCCTCTCGAAGAAGGTCCAGGTCATCATCGGCGCGGCCTCCTCGTCGGTCACGCTGAACGTGGTGGACGACATCACGGCAGCGAAGGTCGTCCAGATCTCGCCGGCCAACACCGCCACGAAGCTGTCCGGCTACTCGCCGTACTACTTCCGCACCGCCCCGCCGGACACGGTCCAGGGCGCGGCGCTCGGCAACCTGATCACGGGTGACGGCCACTCCAACGTCGGCATCCTCGTCTTCAACGACGACTACGGCACGTCGCTGCGCGACGTCGTCCAGGAGACCGTCGAGGGCGCGGGCGGCACCATCACGTACGGCCTGAAGGGCCAGGAGTTCGACCCGGCTGCGAGCAGCTTCGACTCCGACATCACGGCCCTGCTGGCCACCAACCCCGACTCCGTCGTGGTCCTGGCGTTCGAGCAGACGAAGCAGATCATCCCTGCGCTCGTCGGCGCCGGCGTGGACCCCTCGACCATCTACCTGGTCGACGGCAACACGGCCGACTACTCGGCTGACTTCCAGCCGGGCACGCTCGAGGGTGCCCAGGGCACCATCCCGGGCGCGTTCCCGAGCGACGAGTTCCAGGCCCGCCTGAAGACGGTCGACGCCAACCTGAAGGACTTCGCCTACGGCCCCGAGTCGTACGACGCCGCCATCCTCGCCGCGCTCGCCGCGACGAAGGGCAAGGGCACGGACGGCGAGACCATCCAGAAGAACCTGGCTGCGGTCTCGGGCGCCAACGGTGGCGAGGAGTGCTCCACGTACAAGGACTGCGTCGCCCTCCTCGACGACGGCAAGGACATCCAGTACAAGGGCCAGGCCGGCGTGGGTCCGTTCAACGCGGACAACGACCCGTCCAGCGCCTTCATCGGCGTCTACAAGTACGGGGCCGACAACAAGAACGTCTGGGTGAAGGCGGTCGAGGGCTCGGTCAAGTGACCTTGCGCTGACCGCGTCGTCAGACGCCGAACCACCACCGAGGGCCGGTGCGGAGCGATCCGCACCGGCCCTCGGTGCGTCTCAGGCCAGCTCGACGTCGACGACGAGGGCGCGGTGGTCGGACAGGCCGGTGTCCAGGGCCTGTGCGGGTCCGCACGGGCGCACGCCCCCCTTCGCCAGGATGTGATCGAGCTGGCGCAGCGGGTGGGCCACGGGGAAGGTGTGCGCCTTGGCGAGGGCCTGCATGCGCGTGGCGCGCGCAGGACGTGCCCCGCCGATGTTGAGGTCACCCATGATCACCAGCGGCCGGGGCAGCGCGGCCACGCGCCTGACCAGGGTCCGGAGCTGTCGCATGTTCCAGCCGGGGATGAAGGTCAGGTGGGTCGCCACCACCGTGAGGTCGCCCTCCGGCGTCTGCACGACGGCCGCGAGGGCCGCGCGTGGCTCGTCGCTGACCAGTGCGGGCCACCGGGCGCCGGGCCACAGCATCGGGGCGCGTCGTCGCAGCACCGGCAGGTTCAGCACGCGCCACTCGCGCACCGGGTACCGGCTCAGCAGGGCGATCCCGTAGGACGCGGTCTCCGGCTGGTTGTCGCCCGTCGCCGCGGTCCACAGCCCGGGTTCGCCGTGCAGCACGGCAGCGAACCGGTGCTCCGGGGCGGACATCGCCTCGGCGGCGAGGAGGGTGAGGTCGGCGCGGTGCGAGCGTGGCTGGTCCCGGTCCACCTCTTGCAGCGCGAGGACGTCGGCGTCGAGGTCACGGATCGCCGCGGAGAACCTGTCGAGGTCCACCTTGTCGTCCGTGATCGAGCGCGCGTGCAGGATGTTGAAGGTCGCCAGGCGCATCCCCACGATTGAACACGTCGACCTGCGCGCGCGCGCGTCGGCGTGTAGACAGTGGAGCCATGACGCAGCCGGGCGCCCTCGCCGAACCTCCAGACGACCGCACGGCACTGCAGGACGGTCTGCGGCTCACCGCGGTGGCCCTCATGGACGCGGAGATCCCGTTCGCGCTCGTCGGCGGCTACGCAGCGTGGGCGCGCGGCGCCCCCGAGCCCAGCCACGACGCCGACTTCGCGGTGACCGAGAATGACGTCGACCGGGCCAAGGACGCCATCGCCGCCGCGGGGCTGGACGTCCAGGCTCCGGCGGAGAACTGGCTGTTCAAGGCGTTCCACCACGGGCAGCTGGTCGACGTGCTGTTCCGGATGGTGGGGGAGCCGGTCACCGAGGAGCTCCTGGCGCGCAGCGACGTGCTCGAGGTCCTGGCCGTGCGGATGCCCGTGCTCGGCGCCACGGACGTCGTCTCGGCGAAGATCCGGGTGCTCGGCGAGCACGCCTGCGACTTCGGGCGCCTGCTGGCCATCGTGCGCGCCCTGCGCGAGCAGATCGACTGGGACCGGGTCCGGGCCGACGTCGGAGCACACCCCTACGGCCGCGCATTTCTCTTCCTGGCGGACGAGCTGGGCATCACCGACGTCCGCCCGACTCCCGGGACAGACGTCGAGCCCGGCCGCGCGGACGCGACCGGGCCCGACGAGTGAGGGATCAGGCCTCGGGCGCCGGAGGCGTCGTCGGCCGGGCGGCCGGAGGGGGAGTCGGCTTGTTGGCCGTCTCGACGTCCGTCGCCAGCGTTCCCAGGTACAGCTCGATCACCTTCGGGTCGTGCATGAGCTCGCGGCCCGGCCCCGAGTAGGCGTTCCGGCCCTGGTCCAGGACGTACGCGCGGTCGCAGATCTGCAGCGCGCGGCGGGCGTTCTGCTCGACGATGACGATCGAGACCCCGGCCTTGTTGATCTTGCGGGTCCGGATGAACGTCTCGTCCTGGCGCACGGGGGACAGGCCCGCGGAGGGCTCGTCCAGCAGCAGGACCGACGGGTCCATCATCAGCGCCCGGGCCATCGCGACCATCTGACGCTCGCCGCCGGACAGCGAGCCCGCCCGTTGCTTGCGGCGCTCCCCGAGCGTGGGGAAGAGGTCGACGATGAACGCGAAGCGCTCGTCGTACTTCTTCGGCGCCTGGAAGATCCCCATCTGCAGGTTCTCCTCGATGGACAGCGAGGGGAACACGTTGTTCGACTGCGGCACGAAGCCGACTCCGCGCTTCACCAGCGAGTCGGAGCGCAGGTGCGTGATGTCCTCGCCGTGCAGCGTGACGGCCCCCTGACGGACCGTGACCAGGCCGAACAGGGCCTTGAGCAGGGTCGACTTGCCGGCGCCGTTGGGGCCGATGATGCCGACGAGCTCGCCGGGGTGCACCACGAGGTTGCAGCCGTTGAGGATGTCCACGCCGGGGATGTAGCCGGCGTAGACGTCCCGCGCGTCGAGCAGGGGCTCGCCGGTGGGGGCGCCGCGGTGGACGGAGGCGGCGTCGCTGGTGTCGGTGGCCGTCGTGCTCATGAGGTCTCCTCCTGCTCGCCGCGCGCGATCGCCTCGGCGCGGACCTCGGCCTCGAGCTGCTCGGTGGTCTCGTCGTCGAGCAGGCTGTCGTCGCCCAGGTCGGTGTCGTGGTGCTTGCCGAGGTAGGCGTCGACGACGGCCTGGTCCTGCATGACGGTCTCGGGCGGCCCCTCGGCGACGATGCGCCCCTCGGCCATGACGATCACCCAGTCCGAGATGTGCCGGACCATGTGCATGTCGTGCTCCACGAACAGCACGGTGGTGCCCTCGTCGCGCAGCGACTCGACGTGACCCAGCAGCGACTGCGTGAGCGCGGGGTTCACGCCGGCCATCGGCTCGTCGAGCATCACCATGGTCGGCTTGCTCATGAGCGCCCGGGCCATCTCGAGCAGCTTGCGCTGGCCACCCGAGAGCGACCCGGCGAAGTCGTCGCGCTTGGTGTCCAGCTTGAACCGGGCCAGCAGCTCCTCGGCCTGGGCGGTGATCTCCTTCTCGCGCGCGCGCCACAGAGGCGGGAACAGGGCCGTGACCAGGTTCTCGCCGGGCTGCTCCGTGGCGCCGAGCCGCATGTTCTCGATGACGAGCATGCGGCTCAGGGCCTTGGTCAGCTGGAAGGTGCGCACCATGCCGGACCGGGCCACCCGGGCGGCCGAGACGCCGTGCAACGACTTCCCGTCGAACGACCAGGTGCCGGTGCTCGGCTTGTCGAAGCCGGTGAGCAGGTTGAACAGCGTGGTCTTGCCGGCACCGTTCGGGCCGATCAGGGCGGTGATGGCGCCGCGCTGGATCTCGATGTGGTCGACGTCGACCGCCGTCATGCCCCCGAAGTGCCGGGTGATGTGGTCGGCGACGACGATCGGGTCGGGCTTCTTGGCGCCGGGGACGCGCTCGACGTCCGCCAGGGTCGCCGCCACGGCTGCGCGGCGGCTCTCCCGGACGTCGGTCGTCGGAAGGTCAGCGGACATTGATCGCCAGCTCCTTCTTGTCGCCGAGGATGCCTTGTGGCCGGAAGATCACGAGCAGCATGAGCGTGACGCCGACGATGATCCAGCCGAACTGCTCGATCTGCTCGTTCCGCATGATCGTCTCGGGGACGCCGTCGCGCATGACCGTCTTGATCAGCATGAGGCCGGCCCAGAAGATGATCGAGCCCAGCACCGGACCGAACACGGTCGCGGCACCGCCGAGCAGCAGGATCGTCCAGATGAAGAACGTCATCGGGCGGCCCATGGAGTCGGGTTGGACGGCTCGTGGCAGCACGTAGATGATGCCCGCCACCGCGCCGATCACGCCGCCGAGGATGAGCGACTGCATCTTGTACGAGTAGACGTTCTTGCCCAGGGAGCGGACGGCGTCCTCGTCCTCGCGGATGCCCTTGAGCACGCGGCCCCACGGCGACTTGATGAGCAGGTAGACCAGGAGGCACGCGAGGCCGACGACGACCCACGCGACGATCCGGATCCACCAGCTGTTCGACGCGTTGGTGGCGTACGAGAACGGGCCCAGCGACCAGACGGTGTCCGGGAAGGGCGACGCGCCGGTGAACGTGTGCTTGTACTCGTTGCCGCGCAGGCCGGACGAGGCGCCGGTGATCTCCGTCAGGGCGGTCGACCGGCCGACGAGCCGGACGATCTCCGCGGCGGCGATCGTGACGATCGCGAGGTAGTCGCCGCGCAGCTTCAGCGTGGGGATGCCGAGGATGAGGGCGAAGACCGCGGCCGCGGCCATGGCGACCAGGACGGCCGCGTACAGGGGCCAGCCGGCGATGGTCGCGATGGCGAACCCGTAGGCGCCGAGCAGCATGAAGCCGGCCTGGCCCATGTTGAGCAGCCCGGTGAGGCCGAAGTGGATGTTGAGGCCGATGGCGCCGAGCGCGTAGGCGGCCGTCGTCGGCGCGAAGATCTCGCCGGCGACGTTGGTGAGGATGCGGGACCAGTCCATGTCTGCTCCTTAACCGATCCGCTCGGCGCGGCCCAGGAGACCCTGGGGGCGCAGCAGCAGCACGAGGATGAGGATGAGGAGCGCCCCGGCGTAACGCATGTCGCTGGGGAGCACGAGGTTGGAGAGCTCGACGACGAGCCCGATGACGATCGACCCGACGAGCGCGCCGAAGGGGGCGCCGAGGCCACCGAGCGTCACGGCGGAGAACATCAGCAGCAGCAGGGCGCCGCCCATGTTCCAGCTGGTCGCGTTGAGGTAGAGGCCCATGAGCACGCCACCGAGCGCCGCGAGCGCGCCGCCCAGGGTCCAGACGAGCCGGATGACCCGCTCGACCGTGATGCCCGACGCCGCCGCGAGGGCGGGGTTGTCGGAGACCGCCCGGGTCGCGCGCCCGATGCGGGTGGCGAGCAGGAAGTACGCGACCCCGCCGAGCACCGCCGAGGCGATGATGACGGACCAGATCGACGTCACCGAGATGCGCACCGTGCCGATGGTGACGATGTCCGGGTTCGCCGTGACGATGCGCAGCGCGCTCGCCCCGAAGAAGAACTGGTACGTGTACTGGAGCGCCATCGACAGACCGATCGTCACGATCATCTGCTGGGTGGTCCCGACGCGCCGGCGTCGCAGCGGGTGCCAGATGCCGGCGTCCTGGATCCAGCCGCTGAGCGCGCCCGCGATGACGGCGAGCACGCCGGAGACGACGAGCGGCAGCCCGAAGGTCTGCACGCCGATGTAGGCGAGGATCGCGCCGAGCGTGACCTGCTCGCCGTGCGCGAAGTTGCTCAGGCCGGTCGTGCCGTAGATCAGCGAGAGGCCGACCGACGCGAGCGCCAGCAGGATGCCGAAGACGAGGCCGCTGACGGTCTGCTGCGCGAGCCGCGACCAGCTGAAGCCGCCCTCGGAGGACGAGCCGGTGGGTGCGCCTGTCTCCCCGTCGGTCTCGCCCGCCGCCGCCGAGGCGGTGGGGCTGGGCCCGGCGTCGCCGCCGCCCCCGGCGGCCGGCTCCCCGAGGGGGAACAGGGCGCCGCTGGACGACCCGAGCGTGACCGTGACGGTGCGCGGGTTGCCCTCGGGGTTCCGCAGCGTCTCGCCCGCCGGCAGCGTGGTCGCGTCGAGCGTGACCGTGTAGTCGCCGGCCGCGGTCACGGGGGCGGTCCACTTGCCCTCGGCGTCCGTCGTGACGGTCAGGGTCGTGCCGCCTCCCTCGACCGTCAGCGCGACGCCGACCGCGGGTTGGCCCGCGGAGGTGCGGATGGTGCCGTTGATGCACCCTGTGGCCGCGTCGGCGACGCACGGTCCCGTGGCTGCGCGCGCCGGTGACGGCGCGATCAGGAGGACGAGCGAGGCGACGAGCAGCACGAGCAGGGCGCTCGCGCTTCGGCGCAGGGTGGGGGAACGGTCCAGGGTGGCGAGCTCTCGCACCTGGGACCTCCGTCCGTCTGTTCGGGTGTGGCACGTCGGGAGCCGCCGCGTCCTTGCGACGACCCGTCCGACGTCTGCCGGGTGGCAGGACGATAGGCAGGGATTGTGTCGTGTTCATTTCGTGAAGGCGAGACCTGGGACCCTTGCGCCGACCGCGTGTCGGAGTTTTTTGGTCATTCGTCCAGAAAAGGGCGCCCGTCCATCGGACGAGCGACGTGCCAGGACTAGCACCCGCGCCCAGGCTGGTCCATGATCGAGGGCGGCGCCATCGCGGGCAGAGGTGACGCCACCTCGACCGGATCCCCCTCGTCCCGTCCGGAGGTACCGCTGCCGTGCGTCTCGGTGTGCAAGTCCGCGAAGCCCTGCCGGGCGACCTGGAGAGCCTGGTCGCGCTCTGCCTGACCGCGCGCCGTGAGGCGACGGTCGGCTCGCAGATCTGCACGGACGACGCCGACCGGCTCCGAGACCAGCTCGGGGCTCTCCTCGCCGTACCGGGCGGTCGCGTCCTCATCGGGCTCCTCGACGACGAGCCGGCGGGGCTGCTGCTCGCCCGTGTGGTCGGACCGGGCCCGTTCACCGACGTCGTGAGCCTCGACATCGAGGCCGTGTACGTGCTGCCCGCCGCGCGCCGTCGCGGCCTCGGGCACGCGCTCCTGGTCGGCGCCGCGGCCGTCGCGGACGACGCCGAGGCCACGGAGCTCTACTCGTCGCCGCTGCCGGGCGCCCGCGGCATGCAGCGCTTCCTCGCGCGGCTGGGCTTCGCGCCGGCCGCGTCGCACCGCGTGGTGACCACGTCCGCCCTGCAACGCCGGCTCGCGCACGAGCACGGGGCCGGCGGCTCCGTGCGGCGCTCGGCCCCGCGGGGGCTCGAGGACCTCATCGCCCGGCGCCGGCAGGTGCGGCAGGCGCGCCAGCAGACCGACGAGCCCGCACCCGTGGGCCGGGCGTCGGGCGCCGATCAGGGTCGCGCGTCGATCAGCATGCAGGTGAGCCGCGCGGTGCAGACCGGCCGGCCGTCCTCGTCCTCGACGACCACCTGGTAGCTCGCCAGGGTCCTGCCCAGGTGCAGCGCCGTGGCCGTGCCGGTGACGACGCCCGACCGCGCGGAGCGGTGGTGGGTGGCGTTCAGCTCGATCCCGACGGCGGCCCGGCCCTCGCCCGCGTGCGCCATCGCCGCGATGGAGCCCAGGGTCTCGGCCAGCACGGCGGACGCCCCGCCGTGCAGCAGGCCGTACGGCTGGGTGTTCCCGGCGACGGGCATGGTGCCGACGGTGCGCCCGGCCGAGGCCTCGGTCACCACGATGCCCATGCGCTCGATGAGGGTGCCCGCGTAGGCCTGGTCGGTGATCGTCGTGTCGGACATGGCAGATAGGTTGGCACCCGTGAGCGACGCACTGCCAGCGGTCCCGCCGGCCACTTCCGGAACCCCCGCCCGACTTCTCCTGATCGACGGTCACTCGATGGCCTACCGGGCGTTCTTCGCGCTCCCGGTGGACAAGTTCGCGACGTCGACGGGCGAGCCCACCAACGCGGTGTTCGGGTTCTTCTCCATGATCGCGAACCTGCTCCGGGACGAGGCACCGACACACGTCGCCGTCGCGTTCGACGCGGGCAGGACGACGTTCCGGACCGAGGTGTACGAGTCCTACAAGGGGAACCGCGACGCCACGCCTGCGCCGTTCAAGGGTCAGGTGGCGGTGATCCAGCGGGTGCTGGAGACCATGCACATCCCGTACCTGTCCAAGCCGCAGTTCGAGGCGGACGACATCCTGGCGACGCTGTCGGTGCAGGCGCGGGCGCAGGGCATGGAGGTGCTCATCTGCACCGGCGACCGTGACGCGCTGCAGCTGGTGAACGACGACGTGACCGTGCTCTACCCGGTCAAGGGCGTCTCGGAGCTGGCGCGCATGACGCCGGCGGCGGTGGAGACGAAGTACGGCGTGCCGCCCGCCCGCTACCCGGACCTCGCGGCGCTGGTCGGCGAGTCCAGCGACAACCTCCCGGGCATCCCGGGCGTCGGCCCGAAGACGGCGGCCAAGTGGATCGGGCAGTACGACGGGCTCGAGGGCGTGCTGGCCTCGGCCGACCAGGTGCCCGGCAAGGCGGGGGAGTCGCTGCGCGACAACCTCGACCAGGTGCGGCTGAACCGCCAGCTCAACGCGCTCCTGACCGACCTCGAGCTGCCCCTCGGTCCCGAGGACCTGGCGGCCCGGCCGTGGGACCGACCCGCGCTGCACGCCATCCTCGAGGAGCTCGAGTTCCGGGCGATCCGCGACCGGCTCTTCGCCATGCTGCCCGACGAGCGCGGCGAGGGCCCCGGCTCGGTCGCGGCCGCGCAGCTCGACCTGACGGTGCTCGGCTCCGGCGAGCTGGGGGCCTGGCTCGCCGAGCGGGCCGGACGTCCCCTCGGGGTCGACGTGCGCGGCTCCGGCTCTCCCGCGGGCGGTGACGCGTGGGGCATCGCGCTGGCGGACCCGGACGGGCAGGCCGCGGCGTTCGACCTCGCCGAGATCCAGCCGCCGGACGAGACCGCGCTGGCGGCCTGGCTCGCCGACCCGAGCGCGCCGAAGATCGTGCACGCGTCGAAGGAGGCCTGGCACGCGCTCACGGGCCGTGGTCTGCCGATCGCGGGCGTGGTGCTCGACACCGAGCTCGCGGCGTACCTCTGCCAGCCCGACCGCCGCGCGTACGACCTGACCGACCTCGCGATCGGCTACCTGCACCGCGAGCTGGGTGCCGACGAGGCCGCCGACGGCGGCCAGGGGTCCCTCGACCTCGAGCTCGACGGCACGGACGAGGGGCGGCGGGCCGCCGTTCGCGCGGCGGCCGTCCGGGACCTCGCCGACGTGCTCGGGGGCGAGCTCGCCGACCGTGGCGCCACGGGCCTGCTCGAGAACCTCGAGCTCCCGCTGGTCGACGTGCTGGCCCGCATGGAGCGCACCGGCATCGCGATCGACCAGGCCTACCTCTCGGGCCTCGAGAAGTCGTTCGACAGCCAGGTGCAGAACGCCGCCGCCGAGGCCTACGCGGTCATCGGGCGCGAGGTGAACCTCGGGTCGCCCAAGCAGCTGCAGGAGGTCCTCTTCGACCAGCTGGGCATGCCGAAGACCAAGAAGATCAAGACCGGCTACACCACCGACGCCGCCGCCCTGACCGACCTGTTCGCGCGCACCCAGCACCCGTTCCTCGAGCACCTCCTGGCCCACCGCGACGCCATCCGGCTCCGGCAGACCGTGGAGGGCCTGCTGCGCTCGATCGCCGCCGACGGCCGGATCCACACCACGTTCCAGCAGACGATCGCGGCGACCGGCCGGTTGTCGTCGGCCGACCCGAACCTGCAGAACATCCCCATCCGCACGGAGGCGGGCCGGCAGATCCGGCGCGCCTTCGTGGTGGGCGACGGGTACGAGACGCTGCTGACGGCCGACTACTCCCAGATCGAGATGCGGATCATGGCGCACCTCTCGGGGGACGAGGGGCTGATCGAGGCGTTCCGCTCGGGCGAGGACCTGCACAGCTACGTGGGCTCGCGCGTGTTCGGCGTGCCCACCGACGAGGTCACGCCCGCCATGCGCTCGAAGATCAAGGCGATGAGCTACGGGCTCGCGTACGGGTTGTCGTCGTACGGGCTGTCCCAGCAGCTCTCCATCGAGGTGTCCGAGGCCGCCGCGCTCATGCAGGACTACTTCTCGCGGTTCGGCGGGGTGCGCGACTACCTCACCGGCGTCGTCGACATCGCGCGGAGCACCGGCTACACGGCGACCATCCTGGGCCGGCGGCGCTACCTCCCGGACCTCACCAGCGACAACCGCCAGCGTCGCGAGGCGGCCGAGCGGATGGCGCTCAACGCCCCGATCCAGGGCAGCGCCGCTGACCTGATCAAGGTCGCCATGCTCAGGGTCGACCGCGAGCTCGCGCGCCGCGGCCTGGGTTCGCGCATGCTGCTCCAGGTGCACGACGAGCTCGTGCTCGAGGTGGCAGCGGGGGAGCGGGACGAGGTCGAGGCCCTGGTGCGCGAGCAGATGGGCGCCGCGGGCGACGCGGCGACCGACGGCCCGCTCGACGTGGCGCTCGACGTCACTGTCGGCGTGGGGGGCTCCTGGCACGACGCGGGGCACTGAGGCGCCTCGAAAGGGTGGGTATCGACCGATCCGTCGTAAGTATCGGGTGCGCCACGGGGTGATCTGCGCCACAGTATGGCGCACACGAGCGGCAACGGAGCCGCTGACATCCCTCCCGGGAGGCGCTGGTGACCGACACCTTCGGAGATCGCGAGACCGACTACCAACGGGTACAGAACAGCGACGAGTTCCAGGCGCTGCGGCGCCGCTTCCGTCGCTTCGTCTTCCCGATGACCGCCCTCTTCCTCGCCTGGTACTTCCTGTACGTGCTGCTCGCTGACTACGCGCACGACTTCATGGCGACCAAGCTCTGGGGCAACATCACCGTCGGGCTGCTCCTCGGGCTGGGGCAGTTCGTCTCGACGTTCATCATCACGATGGTCTACGCGCGCTGGGCCAACAACAAGCAGGACCCCGTGGCCGAGCGCCTCCGCAAGCACATCGAGGACGGCGACAGCCTGGACGGTGTCGCATGAGCGCGTCGCTGACCACGCTGCTGCGCGCGGCCGAGACCGAGGACATCGGCAACCCGGCCGTCAACATCGCCATCTTCGGCGGCTTCGTCCTGATCACGCTGATCATCGTGTTCCGGGCCTCCCGCAACAACAAGACCGCGGCCGACTACTACGCGGCGGGGCGCTCGTTCACCGGGCCGCAGAACGGCACCGCGATCGCGGGCGACTACCTGTCGGCCGCGTCGTTCCTCGGCATCTGCGGCGCGATCGCGATCAACGGCTACGACGGCTTCCTCTACTCGATCGGCTTCCTGGTCGCGTGGCTGGTCGCCCTGCTGCTCGTCGCGGAGCTGCTCCGCAACACGGGCCGGTTCACCATGGCCGACGTCCTGTCGTTCCGGCTCAAGCAGCGCCCCGTCCGCATGGCGGCGGCGCTGGCCACGCTCACCGTCGTCTTCTTCTACCTGCTGGCGCAGATGGCGGGCGCCGGCGGCCTGGTGGCCCTGCTGCTCGGTGTCGAGGGCACCGTCGGCCAGGGCGTCGTCATCGCCGTCGTCGGCGCGCTGATGATCCTCTACGTCCTGGTGGGCGGGATGAAGGGCACCACGTGGGTGCAGATCATCAAGGCCGTCCTGCTCATCGTGGGCGCGGCGGTCATGACGGTCTGGGTGCTGGCGCAGTTCGGGTTCAACTTCTCGGACCTGCTCCAGGGCGCGATCGACACGGCGGGCGAGGGTGGCGAGTCGCTGATCGCACCCGGCAAGCAGTACGGCGTGAGCGCCATGAGCCAGCTGAACTTCCTCTCGCTGGCCCTCGCGCTCGTGCTGGGCACCGCCGGTCTGCCGCACGTGCTCATGCGCTTCTACACGGTCCCGTCGGCCAAGGAGGCGCGCCGGTCCGTCGTCTGGGCGATCTGGCTCATCGGCATCTTCTACCTGTTCACGCTCGTGCTCGGGTACGGAGCCGCGGCCCTCGTCGGGCCCGAAGCCATCAAGGCGGCACCGGGCGGCGTGAACTCGGCGGCCCCGCTGCTGGCGTACGAGCTGGGCGGCACCGTGCTGCTCGGCCTCATCTCGGCGGTCGCGTTCGCGACGATCCTCGCGGTGGTCGCGGGCCTGACCATCACGGCCGCGGCGTCGTTCGCGCACGACATCTACGCCTCGGTCATCAAGCGGGGCGAGGTCAAGCCCGACGGCGAGGTCCGGGTCGCCCGGATCACCGTGGTGGTCATCGGGATCCTCGCGATCATCGGCGGCATCTTCGCCAACGGCCAGAACGTCGCGTTCCTGGTGGCCCTGGCCTTCGCCGTCGCGGCGAGCGCCAACCTGCCGACGATCCTCTACTCGCTGTTCTGGAAGAGGTTCAACACCTCGGGTGCGCTGTGGAGCATCTACGGCGGGCTCATCTCCTGCCTGGTGCTCATCGCGTTCTCGCCCGTGGTGTCCGGCAAGGTCGACCCGGTGACGGGCCTGAGCCTGTCGATGATCAAGGACACCTCGGTCGACTTCCACCTGATCCCGCTGGAGAACCCGGGGCTCATCTCGATCCCGCTGGGCTTCCTCCTCGGGATCCTGGGCACCTACCTGAGCAAGGACAAGTCCAGCCCGGAGAAGTTCGCGGAGATGGAGGTCCGGTCGCTGACCGGCGCCGGCTCCGAGAAGGCGGTCGTGCACTGACGCTCGACCTCGGGCGGTCGACCTCTCAGGCCGGCCGCCCGAGGTGCGTCACGAAGATCGCGGTGCCGGGGATCCGCGCCCCGCGCACCGGCCCCCAGCCGCCCCAGGTGCGGTCGTGCCCCGCAGGCCACTCCGGCTCCACCAGGCGGTCGAGCACGAAGCCGGCCGCCACCAGCTCGGCGACGTGGTCGCCGAGGGTCCGGTGGTACTCGGCGTACAGCACGCCGCCCGACTCGCCCAGCTCGGCGTACGGCGTCCGGTCGAAGTACGACCGGGTGGCGGTCAGACCGGCCTCGCCGGGGTCGTCGGGGAACGCCCAGCGCAGCGGGTGCGTCACCGCGAACACCCACCGGCCGCCCGGGCGCAGCACGCGAGCGACCTCCGCGTGCACCCGGTCGGCGTCGGGCACGAACGGCAGCGCGCCGAACGCCGTGAACGCGACGTCGAAGGACCCGTCGGCGAACGGCAGCACCCGGGCGTCGGCCTGGACCAGGGGAGTCGTGCGGCCGACCTCGGCGTCGTACCGCGCTCCCGCGGCGAGCATCCCGGCCGAGACGTCGGTCGCGACGACGTCGACGCCCTGGCCCACCAGCCAGCGCGCGCACTGCGCGGCCCCGGCGCCGACCTCGAGCACCCGCGCACCGGTGAGATCCCCGAGCAGGCGTGCGTCGTTCTCGCGGACGCCCTCGGGGCACCAGCAGAAGTCGGCGGGGCCCAGGAAGGACCCGTGCTCGTCCAGGTACTCGTCGGCGTTCGCGTCCCACCAGCCGCGGCTCGCGGCGCCGCCCTCCGCGGCCGGGACGTCGAGGTAGCCGGCCTCGGCCAACGGGTCGTCATCCATAGGACCAGTGTCACCTCTGGGGCCTGGTGGACCTGGATACGCTGTCGGCACGGCAGCCCGACGATGCGCTCCGACAAGGCTCATGCGAGCCCCGCGACCATCAAGGGAGTGCCACGTGCGAGTCGGTCTGCTCACGGGCGGCGGCGACGTCCCCGGCCTCAACGCGGCGATCCGCGCAGTGGTCAAGCGTGGCGAGGGCGAGTACGGCCACACCATCATCGGGTTCCGGAACGGCTGGCGCGGGGTGGTCGACGGGTTCAGCCTGCCGCTGACCCGGCAGCACATCCGCAACCAGCTGGCGGTCGGCGGCACCCTGCTCGGCACCGCCCGGTACCACCCGCACGCGTCCGACGGCGGCCTCGACGCGGTGCTGTCCACGCTCGAGTCCGAGCGCATCGAGGCGCTCATCTGCATCGGCGGCGACGGCACGCTCCATGCCGCGAGCAAGGTGGCCGAGGCCGGCGTCCGCATCGTCGCGATCCCCAAGACCATCGACAACGACGTCTGGGGCACCGACCAGTCCATCGGCTTCGACACCGCGGTCTCCATCGCCACCGAGGCGATCGACCGCATCCACACCACCGCGGAGAGCCACAACCGCGTGATGATCGTCGAGGTCATGGGTCGGCACGCGGGGTGGATCGCGGCCACCTCGGGCATCGCCGGGGGAGCCGAGATCGTGCTGGCCCCCGAGGCGCCGTTCGACATCGACAAGATCGAGCGGTTCCTCAAGCACCGGCACCGCGCGCACGCCAGCTTCTCGATCATCGTCGTCGCCGAGGGCGCGGTGCCCGCACCGGGGACCTCCATGGACTACGAGACGCCGATGGGGAAGTTCGGTGACATCGTGGCGGGCGCCATCGGCGAGCGGCTCAAGGTGGAGATCGAGAAGCGGACGGGCTTCGACACCAGGGTCGTGGTGCTGGGCCACGTGCAGCGCGGTGGGATCCCGACGCACGTCGACCGGATCCTGGGTTCGCGGTTCGGCGTCGCGGCCATCGACGCCGCCAGCGCGGGCCAGTCGGACGTCATGACGGCGCTGCGCGGCGAGAGGGTCGAGATGGTGCCGCTCAGCGAGGTGGCGGGGAAGGTCAAGTACGTCCCCGACGAGCTGCTGGCGGTGGCCCGGGCGCTCGCCTGATCTGCTTTGACCTGCCCATCGTCACCCAGATAGGGTGGACGGCGGTGCCGCGCGCCTTGTTGCGTCGGCGTGTCCTCACTCGTACTGCTCGTGCGGGGGCTCTCTCCGGGGAGTCGAGGGCGTCCCATCAGATCGCGATCACCACACGCTCGTCCTACGCAGTTCACCCGTGCCGCCGGCACAACGCACAGCCCGAACAACATCCCTGTCCGCATCGGAGCCCATCCCTACATGAGCATCACCACCCCCGCGAAGCCCGCCACCCCGCAGGTCGCGATCAACGACATCGGCTCGGCCGAGGACTTCCTCGCCGCGATCGACGCCACCATCAAGTACTTCAACGATGGCGACATCGTCGAGGGCACCATCGTCAAGGTCGACCGCGACGAGGTCCTGCTCGACATCGGTTACAAGACCGAGGGCGTCATCCCCTCCCGTGAGCTGTCCATCAAGCACGACGTGGACCCCGGTGAGGTTGTCAAGGTCGGCGACGCAGTCGAGGCCCTCGTCCTCCAGAAGGAGGACAAGGAAGGCCGGCTGATCCTGTCCAAGAAGCGCGCACAGTACGAGCGCGCCTGGGGCACGATCGAGAAGATCAAGGAGGAGGACGGCGTCGTCACCGGCACCGTCATCGAGGTCGTCAAGGGCGGCCTCATCCTCGACATCGGTCTGCGCGGCTTCCTGCCCGCGTCGCTGGTGGAGATGCGTCGCGTCCGCGACCTCCAGCCGTACGTCGGCAAGGAGATCGAGGCCAAGATCATCGAGCTCGACAAGAACCGCAACAACGTGGTCCTGTCGCGCCGTGCCTGGCTCGAGCAGACGCAGTCCGAGGTGCGCTCCACCTTCCTGCAGACGCTGCAGAAGGGCCAGGTCCGGCCCGGTGTCGTGTCCTCGATCGTCAACTTCGGTGCGTTCGTGGACCTGGGTGGCGTGGACGGGCTCGTGCACGTCTCCGAGCTGTCCTGGAAGCACATCGACCACCCGTCCGAGGTCGTCGAGGTCGGCCAGGAGGTCACCGTCGAGGTTCTCGACGTCGACTTCGACCGCGAGCGTGTCTCCCTGTCGCTGAAGGCGACGCAGGAGGACCCGTGGCAGGCCTTCGCCCGCACGCACGCCATCGGCCAGGTCGTCCCGGGCAAGGTCACCAAGCTCGTCCCGTTCGGTGCGTTCGTGCGCGTCGAGGACGGCATCGAGGGCCTGGTGCACATCTCGGAGCTGGCCGTGCGCCACGTCGAGATCCCGGAGCAGGTCGTCCAGGTCGGCGACGACGTCTTCGTCAAGGTCATCGACATCGACCTGGAGCGTCGCCGCATCTCGCTGTCGCTCAAGCAGGCGAACGAGGGCTTCGACCCGGCCAGCGAGGACTTCGACCCCGCGCTGTACGGCATGGCGGCCGAGTACGACGACGCCGGCAACTACAAGTACCCCGAGGGCTTCGACCCGGCCACGAACGAGTGGCTCGAGGGCTTCGAGGCTCAGCGCGAGGTGTGGGAGGCGCAGTACGCGCAGGCCCACGAGCGCTGGGAGGCGCACCGCAAGCAGGTCGCCGACGCCGCGAAGGCCGACGCGGAGGCCGCCAGCGGCGCCGCCGAGGGTGCGACGTCGTCCTCCAGCTCGTCGAGCTCGTCCGCCGGCCCGGTGCCGTCGACGTACTCGTCGTCCACCGAGGAGGCCGCGGGCACGCTCGCGTCCGACGAGGCGCTCGCCGCTCTGCGCGAGAAGCTCACGGGTAACTGAACCCACCCGCTCGATGGCCGGTCACCTTCCGAGGTGGCCGGCCATCGGCGCACCTGCCCTCGGCAGGGCAGGATGGACAGATGCAACGCATCGGTCTGACAGGCGGGATCGCGGCCGGCAAGTCCGTCGCGGCACGGCGGCTGGGCGAGCTCGGAGCGGTGGTGATCGACTCCGACGTCCTGGCGCGCGAGGCGGTGGCCCCGGGATCGGCCGGGCTCGACGCGGTCGTCGAGGAGTTCGGGGACGGGGTCCTCGCCGCTGACGGTTCCCTGGACCGGGCGGCGCTCGCCTCGATCGTGTTCACCGATCGATCGGCCCGGGCGCGGCTCGACGCGATCGTGCACCCGATCGTCCGCCGGCTCTCGGCCGAGCGTGAGGCGGCGTCCGCGGTCACCGACCACGGGGCCGTCGTCGTGCACGACATCCCGCTGCTGGTCGAGACCGGGCAGGCCGACGCGTTCCACGTGCTCGTCGTCGTGCACGCCCCGGCGGTGCTCCGCGTGGAGCGGCTCGTGCGCCTGCGGGGCATGGAGCGCGCCGAGGCCGAGGCGCGGGTGTCCGCGCAGGCGAGCGACGACGAGCGCCTGGCCGTCGCCGACGTGGTCCTGGACGGCACCGGCAGCGACGACGACCTGCGCGCGCAGGTGGACGCCCTGTGGGACCGGCTCGCGGTCGAGCGCGCCGACGAGCTCTCCGCCGAGACCCCGTGACCCGGGTCCTGGTCACCGGTTTCGGGCCGTTCGACGGGCAGAGCACGAACGCGTCCTGGCTGGCCGTCACCGCGGTGGCCGCGCGCTGGACCGGTCCCGAGGAGCTCGCGGTGCGCGAGCTGCCGGTCTCGTTCCGCGGGGCGCGCCAGCACCTGCGCACCGCGATCGCCGAGGTCGAGCCGGACCTCGTCGTGTGCGTCGGGGAGGCCGGGGGGACGTCCGCCGTCCGGGTCGAGCGCGTGGCGGTCAACGTCATCGACGCGCGCATCCCCGACGTCGACGGCTCGGCGCCGATCGACGTCCCCGTGATCGCGGGCGCGCCGGCGGCGTTCTTCTCCACGCTCCCCGTCAAGGCGTGCGCGGCCGCGGTCCGCGACGCGGGCGTGCCCGTGGAGGTGTCGAACACCGCCGGCCTGTACGTCTGCAACGCGACGTTCTACGCGCTGCAGCACCTCCTCACGCCGCGGGCCGAGGTCAGGAGCGGGTTCGTCCACGTGCCCCGCAGCCCGGCCCAGGTGGCCGAGGGCGAGCCCGCCCTCGAGGTCGAGGACGCCGCCACGGCGGTCCTGGCGGTGGTCCGGGCGGCCCTGGAGACCACCGCCGACCTGCGCGTGTCCGCGGGCACCCTGGCGTAGCCCGCACGTGTCGGTGGTGGCACGTACGGTTGTGGCATGCGTCCAGTCACCGACCTCCAGCGGACCGTCGCGCCGTTCGAGGTGATCTCCGAGTACACGCCGTCGGGCGACCAGCCCAAGGCGATCAGGGAGCTGTCGGCCCGCATCAACGCCGGCGAGAAGGACGTGGTGCTGCTGGGCGCCACGGGCACCGGCAAGTCCGCGACCACCGCCTGGCTCATCGAGCAGGTGCAGCGTCCCACGCTGGTCATGGCGCCGAACAAGACGCTCGCCGCGCAGCTGGCCACCGAGTTCCGGGAGCTGCTGCCCAACAACGCCGTCGAGTACTTCGTCTCGTACTACGACTACTACCAGCCCGAGGCGTACATCGCGCAGACGGACACCTACATCGAGAAGGACTCGTCGATCAACGACGAGGTCGAGCGGCTGCGGCACTCCGCCACCAGCTCGCTGCTGACCCGCCGTGACGTCATCGTCGTCGCGTCGGTGAGCTGCATCTACGGCCTGGGCACGCCGCAGGAGTACGTCGACCGGATGGTCACGCTGTCGGTGGGCGACCGGGTCGACCGCGACCAGCTGCTGCGCAAGTTCGTCACCATGCAGTACACGCGCAACGACATGGCGTTCACCCGCGGGACGTTCCGGGTGCGCGGCGACACGGTCGAGATCATCCCGGTGTACGAGGAGCTCGCCATCCGGATCGAGTTCTTCGGCGACGAGATCGAGGCGATCGCGACCCTGCACCCGCTGACCGGCGACGTCGTGCGGTCGGAGAAGCAGATGCACATCTTCCCGGCCACCCACTACGTGGCCGGTCCGGAGCGCATGGAGCGCGCGATCAACGGCATCGAGCTGGAGCTGGAGGAGCGGTTGGCGGAGCTGGAGCGGCAGAACAAGCTGCTCGAGGCCCAGCGGCTCCGCATGCGCACCACGTACGACATCGAGATGATGCGGCAGATCGGTTCCTGCTCCGGCATCGAGAACTACTCGCGGCACATCGACGGGCGCAGCGCCGGCACGGCGCCGAACACGTTGATCGACTACTTCCCCGAGGACTTCCTGCTGGTCATCGACGAGTCGCACGTGACCGTGCCGCAGATCGGCGCGATGTTCGAGGGCGACATGTCCCGCAAGCGGGCGTTGGTGGACCACGGCTTCCGGCTGCCCAGCGCGACCGACAACCGCCCCCTGCGGTGGGAGGAGTTCGTCGAGCGGATCGGCCAGACGGTCTACCTCTCGGCCACGCCGGGCAACTACGAGCTGTCGATCTCCGACGGGGTCGTCGAGCAGATCATCCGGCCCACCGGTCTCGTCGACCCGCAGGTGGTGGTGAAGCCGACGACGGGGCAGATCGACGACCTGCTGGGGGAGATCCACGACCGCGTCGAGAAGGACGAGCGCGTCCTGGTCACCACGCTGACCAAGAAGATGGCCGAGGACCTGACCGACTACTTCCTCGAGAAGGGCGTCCGCGTCCGCTACCTGCACTCCGAGGTGGACACCTTGCGCCGCGTGGAGCTGCTGCGCGAGCTGCGGATGGGCGAGTACGACGTGCTGGTCGGCATCAACCTGCTGCGCGAGGGGCTCGACCTGCCCGAGGTGTCCCTGGTGGCCATCCTCGACGCCGACAAGGAGGGCTTCCTGCGGTCGGGGCGGTCGCTCATCCAGACCATCGGCCGTGCCGCTCGCAACGTCTCCGGCGAGGTGCACATGTACGCGGACCGGATCACGGACGGGATGGCGCAGGCCATCGAGGAGACGAGCCGGCGCCGCGAGCGGCAGGTCGCCTACAACCTCGAGAACGGCATCGACCCGACCCCGCTGCGCAAGAAGATCGGCGACATCACCGACCTCCTGGCCCGCGAGGACGCGGACACCGCGGAGCTGCTCGGGGGCGGCGGTCGGCAGACCAGCCGCGGCAAGGCACCCGTCCCGGGCTTCGGCTCGAAGAAGGGCGCGCCGCGCGACGAGCGGACGCGGCTCACGGGCGCGGCCGCCGGCGAGCTGGCGGACCTCATCCAGCAGCTGTCGGACCAGATGCACGCGGCGGCCGGAGAGCTGCAGTTCGAGCTCGCCGCACGGCTGCGTGACGAGATCTCCGGCATGAAGAAGGAGCTCCGGCAGATGCAGGCCGCGACGGCCTGAGGGCGACTGAGGAGGAACACCGATGGCGGTCCCGGTCCAGGTGACGTTCGACGCGGCGGACCCGGCGGCGCTCGGGCGGTTCTGGGGTGAGGTGCTCGGCTACGTCGAGCAGCCCCCGCCGGACGGGCACACCAGCTGGGACGCGTTCCTCGACACCCTCGGGGTGCCGCCCGAGGAACGGAACTCGGCGTACGCGGTGGTCGATCCCGACGGCGCGGGACCGCGGCTGCTGTTCCAGAGGGTGCCCGAGGGCAAGACCGCCAAGAACCGGGTGCACCTCGACGTGAACGTCGGCGCCGGCCTGGAGCGCGCCGACCGGCCGGCCCGCTGCCGCCAGAGGGCCGCCGAGCTCGCGGCGCTCGGCGCGACGCAGCTGCGCGAGTTCGAGGGCGAGGAAGGTCCGGGCTCGTTCTGGATCGTCATGACGGACCCCGAGGGCAACGAGTTCTGCCTGCAGTGAGCTCCTCCCGGTGGACGGTTCACAGCGCCGACACCTGCGTGCCCTATGCTTGCCGACGTTGAAGGGGAGTACCCCACACACGATCCCGTCGTCATCACGGACCCGCTCGCGCGGGGCCCGGCTGGATCGGTCCGCGACACTCCGGTGCGGGCGGGGGAGACCTTCGGTACCGAAGCAACTCTCGTACCGGAGGAATCTGCATGGACGTGGCCGGATGGGTCTGGGCAGCAACGGCGGTCTTCGTCGTCGGCCTGATCGTCTTCGACTTCTACGCGCACGTGCGCACCCCGCACGCCCCGAGCTTCTCGGAGTCGGCGCGCTGGTCGATCTTCTACATCGCCCTCGCCCTGGTCTTCGGGGTGGTCGTCGGCATGGCCTGGGGCTGGGGCCCCGGCACCGAGTACTTCGCCGGGTACATCACCGAGAAGAGCCTCTCGGTGGACAACCTCTTCGTCTTCCTCATCATCATGACGAAGTTCGCGGTGCCCCGGGAGTACCAGCAGAAGGTGCTCCTGGTCGGCGTCGTCATCGCGCTGATCCTGCGGACCGTGTTCATCCTGGCCGGCGCCGCCGCCATCGAGCAGTTCTCGTGGGTGTTCTACATCTTCGGCGCGTTCCTCGTGTACACGGCGGTCAAGCTGGCCCGCGAGCACCACGACGCCGAGCACCCGGACCCGCGGGAGGAGCGTGACGGCATCGCCGTGCGCCTGTTCAAGCGGTTCGTCCCGACGGTCGAGGAGTACCACGGGGACCGGCTGACGGTGCGGCTCGACGGCAAGCGGTTCTTCACGCCGATGCTCGTCGTCATGGTCGCGATCGGGTCCACCGACGTGCTGTTCGCGCTCGACTCGATCCCGGCGATCTACGGGCTGACCGAGGAGCCGTACATCGTCTTCACGGCGAACGCGTTCGCGCTGCTGGGCCTGCGCCAGCTGTACTTCCTCATCGGCGGCCTGCTCGAGCGACTCATCTACCTGTCGCAGGGGCTCGCGATCATCCTCGGGTTCATCGGCGTGAAGCTGGTGCTGCACGCCCTTCACGTCAACGAGCTGCCGTTCATCAACAACGGCGAGCCGGTGGCCTGGGCGCCCGAGATCCCCATCTGGCTGTCGCTCACGGTCATCCTCGGCACGCTCGTCGTGGCGACCGTCCTGAGCCTCCTGAAGACCCGCAGTGACGCGAGCATCGCGTCGAAGACCGAGAACTGAGGACCATCTCTTGCACGTCGACTCCCTCGTCTGGATCGTCTCGCTCGGCCTGGCCGGCGCGCTGCTCGTGGTCGACGTCGCCGTCGTCGGCCGCCGGCCGCACGTGCCGACGACCGCCGAGTGCCTGCGCTACCTGGCGATGTACATCGGCCTCGCCCTGCTCTTCGGTGGCTGGGTCTGGCTGCAGTGGGGCGGGGAGTATGCCGGCCAGTTCTACGCGGGCTGGCTGACCGAGTACTCGCTGTCGGTGGACAACCTGTTCGTGTTCCTGCTGATCATGGGCAAGTTCGCGGTGCCGCGGGCGTACCAGCAGACGGCGCTGCTCATCGGGATCATCCTCGCGCTGGTGTTCCGGGGGATCTTCATCTGGGCGGGCGCCGCGGTCATCGACGCGTTCAGCTGGGTGTTCTACCTGTTCGGCGCTTTCCTCGTCTGGACCGCCTGGAAGGTCGGGCGGGAGGGCGCGGCGGGCGACGACGACGAGTTCCACCCGCCGCTCCTGCTCCGGATCGTGCAGCGGATCTTCCCGGCGACGCCCGAGTACCACGGCGTGAAGCTCACCGTCGTCGAGCACGGCCGCCGGCTGATGACTCCGATGTTCGTGGTGCTGGTCGCGCTGGGTGCCACGGACCTGCTGTTCGCGTTCGACTCGATCCCGGCGATCTTCGGCCTGACCAGCGAGCCGTACCTGGTGCTCATGGCGAACCTGTTCGCCCTGATGGGCCTGCGCCAGCTGTACTTCCTGCTGGGCGACCTGCTCAAGCGCCTCGTCTACCTGAACATCGGGCTGGCGGTCCTGCTGGGGTTCATCGGCGTGAAGCTCGTGGCGCACGCGCTGCACGAGAACGAGGTCCCGTTCATCAACGGCGGCGAGCCCGTCCAGTGGGCGCCGGAGATCCCGATCTGGCTGTCCCTCTGCACGATCGTCGCGATCCTCACCGTGACCGCGCTCGCCAGCATCCTCAAGGTCCGCCTCGACGAGCGCTCCGCCGCGGCGGGGACGAAGCCGCCCGCGGACGTCACCGACTGACCGGTCAGGCGCTCCAGGGCCCGAGCACCGGCTCCCACGCACGCACCTCCGCGTCGGTCACCAGACCCTCGCGGGCGAAGGGGTCGGCCGCGAGGATCGCGTCGACGGCCGCCTCGTCGCCGGCCCGGAACACCAGCAGCGCACCCGGGGCGCCGTCGGCGAACGGTCCGGAGACGAGGAGCGCGCCCTGCTCGGCCAGGCCGGACAGGTAGGCGCGGTGCTCGGCGCGGAACACGTCGCGCACGTCGTCGCGCTCGTCGTAGGTGTAGCGGACGGCATAGGTGGGCATGGCGTCATCCTGCCCGAGCCGGTGGCAGAGTTGCTGACATGGCCCGCACGTTGCGCACGCTGCTCACCGACGACCTGCTCGAACGGATCCACGAGCGAGCACCGGGGCACGACCGCGAGAACACGTTCCCGCACGACGACCTCGCCGACCTCGTCGCTGCCGGGTACCTCACGGCCTTCGTGCCGGTCGAGCTCGGTGGCGCCGGCCTCACGCTCGAGGAGGTGGCGCGCGAGCAGGTCCGGCTCGCCGCCGCCGCACCCGCCACGGCGCTGGCCGTGAACATGCACCTCGTCGTCACCGGGTTGGCGGCGCTGCTGGTCGGGCGCGGGGACGCGTCGGTCGAGTTCGTCCTGCGCGACGCCGCGGCGGGGGAGATCTTCGCGTTCGGCAACTCCGAGGCCGGCAACGACCTGGTGATGTTCGGGTCGCGGACCCGCGCCGAGCGGCAGCCCGACGGCGCCTACCGGTACACGGGCACGAAGATCTTCACGTCGCTGTCCCCGGTGTGGACGCGGCTGGCCACCTTCGGGCTCGACGACTCGGACCCGGACGACCCGCGCCTGGTGCACGGGGTGGTGTCGCGTGCCGACGGCGGCGTGCAGACCCGTGACGACTGGGACACGCTCGGCATGCGCGCGACGCAGTCGGCCACGACCGTGCTCGACGGCGCCCTGGCCCGCGCCAACCGCGTCTACCGCTCCCTGCCGCCGGGTCCGAGCGCCGACCCGTTCGTGTTCGCGCTCTTCGCGGTGTTCGAGATCCTGCTCGGCGCGGTCTACACCGGGATCGGGCGGCGGGCGATCGAGCTCGGCGTCGCGGCGGCACGGCGCCGGACGTCGATGAAGTACGACGGCCGCGCCTACGCCCAGGACCCGGACATCCGCTGGCGGATCGCCGACGCCGTGCTGGCGCAGGACGGCGCGGAGCTGCAGGTCTTCGCGCTCGCGCGGGACGTCGACGAGCAGGTCGACCACGGGAGCCGCTGGTTCGCGCAGCTGGTCGGGCTCAAGGTCCGGGCCACCGAGTCCGCGCGCGTCGTCGTCGACAACGCGATCCGCGTCTCCGGCGGAGGCTCCTACTTCAGCGGCAGCGAGCTCGGCCGGCTGTACCGCGACGTCCTCGCCGGCATGTTCCACCCGTCCGACGACGAGTCCGCGCACGCCACGGTCGCGACGTCCGTCCTGGGACCGCCGGAGGCGTGACGTGGAGCTGCCGGACTCGCTGGACCTCGACGTCGACAGCGCCTCCGCGCGCCTGCGCGCGGTACGGGCCGAGGACTGGCCGCTCGACCACGCCCTGTCCCGGGTGCCCGACGTCCCGCAGTGGACGTACTACCCCGCCGATGTCGGCGTCGACGAGGCGCGGCAGCGCGTGGCTCGCAACCTGGCGAACCGTGCGGACGGGCGCGGAGGACGCTTCGTCGTCGAGCGCGACGGCACCGCGGTGGGCACCGCCGGCATCGTGCTGCGGGTCGACGGCCCGTACCTCTACTACGCGTTCCTGCCGGAAGGACGTGGCCTCGGCCTCGCGACGGCGTCGGTCCGGGCGCTCTCGGCGTGGGCCCTGACGCATGGAGCGGACCGCGTCTACGCCCTGACGATGCTCGAGAACACGGCGAGCGAGCGCGTGCTGGAGCGGGCGCGGTTCGTGCGCGGCGAGATCGAGGTGGAGGCCGACGGCCTCACGGTGACGCGCTGGTCACGCGTCGACGACGCATAACCTACTCACAAGTAACTTACGCAACCGTAGGTTACGATCGGGAGATGACCACCGTGGGATCAGGCCGACCGTCCGGAACCTCCACCGGCGCCCCGCGAGAGGTGGCGATCCCCGACGAGCCGCTGACGGCGGCCCTCGATCGCGCGGCCGAGCGATGGCCGGACCGGACGGCCGTGGACTTCCTCGGCGCCGCGACCACGTACCGCGAGCTGGCCGACGCCGTCGCCCGCGGCGCGCAGGTGCTGCTCGACCTCGGCGTGCGTCCCGGCGACCGCGTCGCCCTGGTCATGCCGAACTGCACCGGGCACGTCGTCGCGTTCTACGCCGCGCTGCGGATCGGCGCCGTCGTGGTCGAGCACAACCCCACGTACTCGAGCGGCGAGCTGGCCCACCAGCTGGCCGACTCCGGGGCGGTCGTCGCGCTGGTGTGGGAGAAGGCCGTGCCGCGCGTGCTCGAGTCGCTGCCGAGGACCGCGCTGAAGGCCGTCGTGGCGGTGGACCTGTCGGCCGACCTGTCCCGCGGCAAGCGCCTGGCGCTGCGCCTTCCGCTCCCGAGTGCGCGCAGGGCCCGCGCCGCGATGTGCGGGAAGGTGCCGCCCGCGTTCCCGATGTGGCACCGGCTGGTCGCCCGTGCGACCCCGCTCGACCCCGCGCACGCCGCGCCGGACGCGTCCGAGGTCGCGCTCCTGCAGTACACGGGCGGCACCACCGGGACGCCGAAGGGCGCCATGCTCACGCACCGGAACCTCGTCGCGAACACCGTCCAGGGCCAGGCGTGGACGGGCGCGACCCCGGGCACGGAGGTCGTCTACGGGGTCCTCCCGTTCTTCCACGCCTTCGGACTGATGCTCTGCCTGAGCTACGCGGTGCGGCTGGGCGCGACCCTCGTCGCGTTCCCGTCGTTCGACCCTGCCCGCGTGCTCGCCACCCAGAAGCGCGTGCCCGGCACGTTCCTGCCCGCCGTCCCGCCGATGCTTGACCGCCTGGCGGCCGCCGCGCGTGCGACCGGCGCGAACCTCACGTCCTTCCGCTACGCGATCTCCGGGGCGATGGCCCTGCCTGCCGCGACCGCGCAGGCGTGGGAGGCGGTGACCGGGGGACTAGTCATCGAGGGCTACGGCATGACGGAGACGTCGCCGGTCGCGCTGGGCAACCCGCTGACCGACGCCCGCCGCCCCGGCACGCTCGGCCTGCCGTTCCCGAGCACGAGCATCCGCGTGGTCGACCCGACGGACGTCACGCGCGAGGTCGACCCGGGCGAGCGCGGGGAGCTGCTGATCCGCGGCCCCCAGGTGTTCGCCGGCTATTGGCGGCGGCCCGACGAGACGGCGGAGCAGCTGCTCGACGACGGCTGGCTGCGCACGGGCGACATCGTGACGGTCGACGAGACCGGCTGGGTCGTGCTCGTCGACCGCATCAAGGAGGTCATCGTCAGCGGTGGCTTCAAGGTGTACCCGTCGCAGGTCGAGGACTGGCTGCGGACGATGCCGGGTGTCTCCGACGTCGCCGTCGTCGGCGTGCCCGGCGGGGACCTCGGCGAGACCGTGGTCGCCGCCGTGGTGCTGGAGCCGGGCGCGCGGGGCGTCGACCTCGAGGCCGTGCGCGCGTGGGGGGAGCAGCACCTCGCCCGGTACGCGCTGCCGCGCCGGCTCGTCGTGGTGGACGAGCTGCCCCGGTCGCAGGTGGGCAAGGTGCTGCGCCGCGTCGTGCGCGAGTCGATCCTCGAGGGCTGACCGGATCAGGTCGGAGTGGGGCCGCAGGTCATCCCGGCCGGCGGCGCGACGTAGGTGTACCGGGCGTTCAGGGTCGACGTCCCGGCGGCCGTCGTCACGGCGACCTGGACGGTGCTGGCGCCGTGCGGCGGGACCCGGACGGACAGGCGTGTGTCGGAGGTGACGCTGACCACGGTGGAGACCGCGCTGCCGAACGTGACCCTGGTCGCGCCGGTGAACGCGAAGCCGGTCAGCGTGACGTACCCGCGACCCGCCGTGCAGCCCGTCGCGGGGCTCACGCCTGTGACCCGCGGGAGCACCGTGGGCGGCGGGTTCGGGCAGGTGTGGCCCGCCGCGGGGGCGACGTACGTGTACCGGACGACGTCCGTCGTCGTGCCGCCGGGGGTGGTCACGGCGACCCGGACGATGCTCGCACCGTGCGGGGGTACCCGGACCAGGAGCGAGCTGGCGGAGACCTGGCGGATGTCCGCGCTCGGTGCCGAACCGAAGGTGACGGCGGTCGCGCCGGTGAGGCGCGCGCCGGTGAGCGTGACGTAGTTGCGGCCCGCCGTGCAGCCCGATGCGGGGGAGACCTTGGTGAGGGACGGCCGGGTGGCTCCGGTCGCGAGCGCGCGGGAGCCCGTCGAGCCCACGAACGTGTTGTTGCCGGCGTAGGTAGTGCTGAGCGTGTGCGAGCCCGCGGGCAGCGAGGTGGTGAACGTCGCGACGCCGCCGACCAGCGGGGCGTCGCCGACGCCGGTGCCGTCGACGAGGAGCGTGAGCAGGCCGCCGGTCGCCACCCCGTGCGTGGCGCCGACCGTCGCGGTGACGGTGAACGACGCCCCGGGCGCGGGGGCGGGCACCGAGGGCGTGAGGGTCACGGTCGTGGGGATGCGCTGGGACGTCACGACCACGTCGCCCGTGCTCTCGCCGGCGTAGTTGTGCGCGACGACGCGGCCCGCGCCGGTCGTGTTGTTGGCCGGCATCGTCACGTGCATCACCGTCGGGGAGTCGACCACGGCGTTCCCGCCGACGTTCCCGCCGATGGTGATCGTGGTCAGGTTGGTGAAGCCGGTGCCCGTGACCGTGAGGACCTCCCCGCCGAGCGGGGTGACGACGGCCGGAGAGACCGAGGTGACGGTCGGCGCGGCGATCGTGCCCTGCTGCATCGACACGGCGGACGACAGGTAGGTCGCGTCGCCGCTGTACGACGCCGTGAGGCGGTGCACGCCCGCGCCGAGGCCCGTCGTGTACGTGGCGACGCCGCCGACGACCGGGACGGTGTGCCGGGCCCCGCCGTCGATGCGGAACGTCACGGAGCCGGTCGGCGTCGGACCCACGGGCGGGGTCAGCGACACCGTGTACGTGAGGATGCCGCCCGCGTTGCTGCTGGGGTCGGCGGCCGTGATCGTCGGGTGGGCGTCGGACCGGGCGTAGTACGCCGCCTCGGCGCTCGACGAGCCCGCCGCGTTGGTCGCGACGAGCCAGGCGGTCCCGCCCACGTGCGGCGGCAGCGAGAACGTTGCGCTCGTCCCCGTTCCGTCGACGCTCCCCGAGATCGGGACGCCGTCGAGGGTGAAGGTCGTGCCAGCACCGAGCCCGCTGCCCTGGACGAAGAAGCTGCCGCCCGTCGTCGTCGACGCGTCGTCGTTCCCCGGGTTGAAGAGCGTCGGTGCGCCGGGCACGGCGGTCGGGGTCGTGAGCGCGGTCGTCGCGGCGCCGTAGGTGTCGTCGCCGGAGTAGACGACCGTCGGCGGCGACCAGGTGGAGTCCGGCGCGTACGTCAGGGTCGCGTGACCCGCACCGTCGAGCGCTACGGGCCCACCCGTCCCTGCGGTGTCCCGGACCGCGACCGTCCCCGTCGGCACGCCCAACCCGCCGGCGACGGTCACGTCAACGGTCGTCGGGATGCCGATCTGCGTGGTGGCGCTCCCCGTCGCCGTCACCGTGGCGGGAGCGGTGCCGGTCGGTCCGGCGAGCGTGATGCTCCCCAGGGACGTGTCGTTCCCCGGCTCGACGAGGTAGCCCGCTGCGGCGACTGCGGGGTCGGCGATCGCGATGCCGCGGAACGTGTACGCCGCCAGTGCGGGCAGGTGCCAGAAGCGGAAGCTCCCGTCGGCGGCCGTCGTGGCGGAGTAGCTGTAGTCCCACTGCCAGTTCTCGATCAGCAGGTTCCGCAGGGTGACCTCGACCCCCGCCGCCGGCGTCCCGTCCGGGTTGAGCAGGAGTCCCGAGATCGAGCCCCCGAGCTGGAGCGCGTAGCTCCCGATGCTCGTCGTGTTGCCCGGGTACGTCGTCAAGGACATGGGGGCGGTGTCGGGCGCCGACAGCCACGTCTCGGACACGAGGAAAGAGTCCGTCACCCCGGTGAACTGCAGGTAGTACTCGCCCGGCGGCACGGTCACGTCGAACGCACCGTCGGCCGCGGTGTCTTCGCAGACCTCCAGAGGCCCGTTGTACTCGAACGCGCACACGTGGAAGCCGGTCGCCGGTGTTCCGTCCGGGGCAACCAGCCGCCCTGCGATCACGGAGTCGTTCGGATCGGCCTGGGCCGACGTGGCGAGGGCGAGCGGCGCCCCCGCGACGAGAAGGGCGGCGACGACGAGGCGCGCGATCCTCCGGCGCACGGACGAGTGGT
Source organism: Cellulomonas sp. P4_D11 (assembly GCF_056401915.1). Taxonomy (NCBI): domain Bacteria; kingdom Bacillati; phylum Actinomycetota; class Actinomycetes; order Micrococcales; family Cellulomonadaceae; genus Cellulomonas; species Cellulomonas sp. P4_D11. Next base: position 52,011 of record NZ_JBFUIK010000020.1, read on the forward strand.
TGCCGCGCATGACTGCCCCCTGGTGCGTCGACGCCGGGCGGCCTGGCGAGCACCGCCGAGAGAGACGCTAGTGATGCGCGTGTCCGAGATGTCCGTTTCGGACAGAACTTCACCCGGTCGGGTGGTCGGCCGGTCACCAGCCGCGGGCGCGCCACTCCGCCAGGTGAGGCCGTTCGGCGCCGAGGGTCGTGCCGCGGCCGTGGCCCGGGTGCACGACGGTGTCGTCGGCGAAGCGGTCGAACAGCCGGGTGACGACGTCGTCGTAGAGCTGGTCGAACGCCGCCGCGTCCGTGGTGGCACCGACGCCGCCGGGGAAGAGCGAGTCGCCGGTGAACAGGTGCACGGGCCCGCCCGGCTCCTCGTAGGCCAGCGCCACCGACCCCGGGGTGTGACCACGCAGCGCGATGACCTGGAGCCTCGCCCGGCCGAGCCTGAGGACGTCGCCGTCATGGAGCCGCCGGGCGATCCGGATGTCGGTCGCCTCCGTGATCGCGTCGGCGTCGTCGGCACCCGCTGCCGCGTCCGCCCCGGTGACGGCGAGGAGCGAGGCGAGCGCGCGGTGGTGGTCGGGATGCCGGTGGGTGGTGACGACCAGCTCGAGGCTGCCGGAGCCCTCGTTGACGAGGGCGAGCAGACGGTCGGGGTCGTCCGCGGCGTCGACGAGCAGCTGGGCGCCGTCGCGCCGGCTCGTCAGCAGGTAGGCGTTGTTGTCCATCGGCCCGACGGACACTGTGCGGATCTCGAGCTGCTCGAGCGCGCTCGACGCCTGCGGGTCGCCGGTCATCGTCGCGCCCTCTCCATCGCGAGGTCGTGGCTGTGCACCGCGCGGACCAGCGCCAGGTGCGACAGGGCCTGCGGGACGTTCCCCGCCATCCGGCGGCCCACCGGGTCGTACTGCTCGGCCAGCAGCCCGACGTCGTTGGCCAGGGCCACGAGGCGGTCGAGCACCTCGGTCGAGCCGTCGACGTCGTCGGCGCGGGCGAGGGCGTCGGCCAGCCAGAACGAGCAGGCGAGGAACGCGTGCTCGTCGCCCGCGACGCCGTCGTCGGTGTGCTCCGTGCGGTAGCGGCGCAGCAGGCCGGGCGCGATCTCGAGCTCGGACCGGATCATGGCGAGCGTCGACACCATCCGCGGGTCGTCCGCCGGGAGGAAGCCGACCTGCACCAGCTGCAGGAGCGCCGCATCCGTGTGCTCGGCGCCGTACGCCTGCACGAACGTCCCCCGGTCGGCGTCCCACGCGTGGGCCAGGACGTCCGCGTGGATGGCGTCCCGCTCCGAGCGCCACCGGTCGACGGGGCCGTCGAGGCCGTGCCTCTCGGTGGCGCGGACGGCGCGGTCGACCGCCGCCCAGGCCATGACCTTGGAGTGCGTGAAGTGCTGCGGGTCGCCGCGGACCTCCCAGATGCCGCGGTCCGGCTCGCGCCAGCGCGTGAGCAGGTGGTCGACGAGGTGCCGCTGCAGCGACCAGGAGTCGTCGGTCTCGTCGAGGCCCGCCTCGCGCGCCATCTCCAGGGCGCACATCACCTCGCCGAGCACGTCGTTCTGCACCTGGCCCACGGCGGCGTTGCCGATGCGGACCGGCCGCGAGCCCGCGTACCCCGCGAGGTGGCCCAGCTCGCGCTCGGGCAGGTCCCGCCCGCCGTCGACGCGGTACATGATCTGCAGGTCGGCGGGGTTGCCTGCGACGGCCCGCAGCAGCCAGTCGCGCCACTCGGTGGCCTCGTCGCGGTAGCCGTGCTCGAGCAGCGCCTCGAGCGTCATCGCGGCGTCGCGGAGCCAGCAGTAGCGGTAGTCCCAGTTGCGCTCGCCCCCGAAGTCCTCGGGCAGCGACGTCGTCGCCGCCGCGACGATCCCGCCGGTCTCCGAGTCCGTCAGCGCGCGCAGCACGAGAAGCGACCGGACGACCGCCTCCCGGTAGGAGCCCGTGTACCCGCAGCTGCGGGCCCACAGGCCCCAGCCGATGCGGGTGCTGTCGATCCGGTCCTCGATGGTCAGCCGGGGAGGCACCGGGTCCCACGACCGCGTCCAGGTCAGCGCGAGCTCGACGGACTCGCCCTGCCGCAGCGTGAACCGGTCGGCGTGCCGGTGGTCGTCGGGAGTGGGTAGCCGGTCCCCACGCAGCAGCAGCGAGTCCGGCCCGGCGATGGCCCGGATCGCGTCGTCACCTGCGTCGTCGGTGATGCGTCGCACCCACGGCTCGACCGCGCCGTACCCGAACCGCACGATCCACTCGTGCTCGACGTCGACGCTGCCGCGGGTGCACACGAGCCGCCGCACGAGGTCGGACCGGCCGTCGTTGAGCGGCATCGTCTCCTGCACCACCGCGGTGCCGGCGGCCGTCTCGTACGTCGTCTCCAGGACGAAGGAGTCGTCCAGGTAGCGCCGGGTCACCGAGGTCGCGTCCCGCACGGACAGCAGCCAGCGGCCGTTGTCCGGCGAGCCGAGCAGGCGCGCGAAGCAGGCGTCGGAGTCGAAGGTGGGCAGGCACATCCAGTCGATCGAGCCGCGGCGGGAGACCAGCGCTGCGGTCTTCCCGTCCCCGAGCACCGCGTAGTCCTCGATCGGCACCAGCGGGGGGTCGACGACGGCGTCGGGTCTGTCCACGTGCCGAGCATGGACCGGGTCCGGGGGAGCGGCACGTCGGCCGGGTGTGCGTTCGCTCACGTCGAACAGATGTGCGATTGTCAGTGTCGGCACGTAGACTCCCCGCCGTGAACGAACGACTGGTGGTGCAGGGCGCCCGCGAGCACAACCTTCGGAACGTCGACCTCGATCTCCCGCGCGACAAGCTCATCGTGTTCACCGGTCTGTCCGGGTCGGGGAAGTCGTCGCTGGCGTTCGACACGATCTTCGCCGAGGGGCAGCGGCGGTACGTCGAGTCCCTCTCGGCGTACGCCCGGCAGTTCCTCGGGCAGATGGACAAGCCCGACGTCGACTTCATCGAGGGGCTCTCGCCCGCGGTGTCGATCGACCAGAAGTCGACCAACCGCAACCCGCGCTCGACGGTCGGCACCATCACCGAGGTCTACGACTACCTCCGCCTGCTGTACGCGCGCGCCGGCACCCAGTACTGCCCGATCTGCGGCGAGCGCGTCACGGCGCAGACGCCGCAGCAGATCGTCGACCGGCTGCTCGAGCTGCCCGAGGGCACGCGCTACCAGGTGCTGGCCCCCGTGGTCCGCGGTCGCAAGGGCGAGTACGCGGACCTGTTCAAGGAGCTGCAGAGCAAGGGCTTCGCCCGCGCGCGCGTGGACGGCGAGGTCGTGCAGCTCACGGACCCGCCCACGCTCGAGAAGAAGCTCAAGCACGACATCGAGGTGGTCATCGACCGCCTCGTCTCGCGCGAGGGCGTGCAGCGCCGGCTCACCGACTCCGTGGAGACCGCCCTCGGCCTGGCCGGCGGGCTCCTGGTCGTCGAGCTGGTGGACGCGGACATCGACGACCTGAACCGGGAGCGTCGCTTCTCGGAGCACCGCGCGTGCCCGAACGACCACGTGCTGGCCCTCGACGAGATCGAGCCGCGGACGTTCTCGTTCAACGCGCCCTACGGCGCCTGCCCGGAGTGCACGGGCATCGGCTCGCGTCTCGAGGTCGACCCGGACCTCGTGGTCCCCGACGAGGACCTCTCGCTCGACGAGGGCGCGGTCGCGCCGTGGTCGCAGATCTCGAGCGAGTACTTCGGCCGCGTGCTGAGCGCGCTGGCCTCGGACATGGGCTTCTCCACCTCGGTGCCGTGGCGCGCCCTGCCGCAGCGCGCGAAGGACGCGGTGCTGCACGGCCAGAACCACGAGGTCAAGGTCCGCTACAAGAACCGCTGGGGCCGCGAGCGCCAGTACTCGACCGGTTTCGAGGGCGTCATCACGTTCCTCGAGCGCCGGCACACGGAGACGGACTCGGACTGGAGCAAGGAGAAGTACGAGGCCTTCATGCGCGAGGTGCCGTGCCCGGTGTGCGAGGGCGCGCGGCTCAAGCCCGAGGTGCTCGCGGTCCGCGTGGGCGGCAAGTCGATCGCCGAGGTCTGCGCGCTGCCCATCCGGGAGGCGCGGGGCTTCCTCGACTCTCTCGAGCTGGGCGAGCGCGAGCGGGCGATCGCCATGCAGGTGCTCAAGGAGATCCAGGCGCGGCTCGGCTTCCTGCTCGACGTCGGCCTCGACTACCTGTCGCTGACGCGCCCGGCCGCGACGCTGTCCGGCGGCGAGGCGCAGCGCATCCGCCTGGCGACGCAGATCGGCTCCGGGCTGGTCGGCGTGCTGTACGTGCTGGACGAGCCGAGCATCGGGCTGCACCAGCGCGACAACCGGCGACTCATCGACACGCTCACGCGCCTGCGGGACCTCGGCAACACGCTGATCGTCGTCGAGCACGACGAGGACACCATCCGCACCGCCGACTGGATCGTCGACATCGGCCCCGGCGCCGGCGAGCACGGCGGTCGGGTCGTCCACTCGGGCGACCTCGCCGGACTGCTCTCGTCCGCCGAGTCGGTGACGGGCGCCTACCTGTCCGGCCGCCGGACCATCCCGATGCCGAGCGTGCGCCGGCCCACGGACAAGAAGCGCCAGCTCACGGTCGTCGGCGCGCGCGAGCACAACCTGCAGGGGATCGACGTGTCGTTCCCCCTCGGCGTGCTCACCGCGGTCACGGGCGTCTCGGGCTCGGGCAAGTCGACGCTCGTCAACGCGATCCTCTACACCGTGCTCGCCAACGAGCTCAACGGGGCCCGGCAGGTGGCCGGCCGGCACAAGCGCGTCACCGGTCTGGAGCACCTGGACAAGGTCGTGCACGTGGACCAGGGACCGATCGGGCGCACTCCGCGGTCCAACCCGGCCACGTACACGGGCGTCTGGGACCACGTCCGCCGCCTGTTCGCCGAGACCACCGAGGCGAAGGTCCGCGGCTACACGCCCGGCCGGTTCTCGTTCAACGTCAAGGGCGGTCGCTGCGAGGCGTGCTCCGGCGACGGCACCCTGAAGATCGAGATGAACTTCCTGCCGGACGTGTACGTCCCGTGCGAGGTCTGCCACGGCGCGCGCTACAACCGCGAGACGCTCGAGGTGCACTTCAAGGGCAAGACGGTCGCCGACGTGCTCAACATGCCGATCGAGGAGGCCGCGGAGTTCTTCGCCGCGGTGCCCGCGATCTCCCGGCACCTGCGCACCCTGGTCGACGTCGGGCTCGGGTACGTGCGGCTCGGCCAGCCCGCCCCGACCCTGTCGGGCGGCGAGGCGCAGCGTGTCAAGCTCGCGGCCGAGCTGCAGCGGCGGTCGACCGGGCGCACGATCTACGTGCTCGACGAGCCGACCACGGGTCTGCACTTCGAGGACATCCGCAAGCTGCTCGGGGTGCTGCAGTCGCTCGTCGACAAGGGCAACTCCGTCATCGTGATCGAGCACAACCTCGACGTCATCAAGAACGCCGACTGGGTGATCGACATGGGTCCCGAGGGCGGCAGCGGCGGCGGCCTGGTCATCGCCGAGGGCACGCCCGAGCACATCGCCTCGGTCGACGAGAGCCACACCGGCCGGTTCCTCGCCGAGGTGCTCGAGCCCGTCGCGCAGCCCGTCAAGCGTCGGGCGGTCAAGCAGCGCGTCCCGGCGTGACCGGTCGGGCCGCGCGAGGGCGAGCCGTCGCGGCTCAGCCGGCGACGGCCATCCGGACCGGGACAGGCTCGTGCCGGACGGGGAAGTTGACGGAGCGGGAGATGAAGCAGTGCTCGTGCGCCTGGTGATGGATGCCGCCCAGCACGGCGTCCGTGACCGCGCCGCCGTCGGGCAGGTGGGCGCCGGGCGCCACGGTCACGCGGGGCCGCAGGACGACCTCGCGGAACTGACCCTGACCGGCGGCCTCGATGCGCATCGTGCCGACGGCCTTGTCCTCGTACCCGACGACGACCACGCCGGCCACCGCCGCCAGGTGCAGGAACCAGAGCATGTGGCACTGCGCCAGTGCGCTGACCAGGAGCTCCTCCGGGTTGTAGCGGGACGGGTCGCCGCGGAACGCGGGGTCGGACGAGCCGAGCAGCGGCGGCTTCGAGCCGATCCGGACCTCGTGGTCCCGGCTGTACGCGGTGTAGCTCGACGTCCCGGCGGCACCGGCGCCGGTCCAGGTGACGTCGACGGAGTAGGTGTGGAGGGGGCCCATCGGTCCACGGTAGCGGCGACGGCTCGGCTGCGGGGCGCTGGCGCGGTCCGCAGCGTCCGTGGCGCGAACTAGGCTCGAACGCATGGCTGATCCCGCCACGTACCGCCCCGCCCCGGGGGAGATCCCGGACTCCCCGGGCGTGTACCGCTTCCGCGACGAGCACGGCCGCGTCATCTACGTCGGCAAGGCCAAGAGCCTCCGCTCGCGCCTGTCCAGCTACTTCCAGGACATCTCGGGGCTCCACCAGCGCACCCGGCAGATGGTCACCACGGCGGCGTCGGTGCAGTGGACGGTCGTGGGCACGGAGGTCGAGGCGCTCGCGCTCGAGTATTCGTGGATCAAGGAGTTCGACCCCCGGTTCAACGTGAAGTACCGCGACGACAAGTCATACCCCTACCTCGCGGTGACCATGGCCGACGAGTTTCCGCGCATCCAGGTCATGCGGGGCGCCAAGCGCAAGGGCACGCGGTACTTCGGCCCCTACGCGCACGCGTGGGCGATCCGGGAGACCGTCGACCTGCTGCTGCGGGTGTTCCCGGTCCGCACGTGCTCCGCGGGCGTCTTCAAGCGCGCCCACCAGCAGGGCCGGCCGTGCCTGCTCGGGTACATCGACAAGTGCTCGGCGCCGTGCGTGGGCCGCATCTCGCCCGACGACCACCACCAGCTCGCGCAGGACTTCTGCGACTTCATGGCGGGAGACACCGCGAAGTTCACGCGCCGGCTGACGGCGCGGATGAAGGAGGCGGCGGCGGAGCTCGACTACGAGCGGGCGGCACGGCTGCGGGACGACATCGCGACCCTCGAACGGGCCACCGAGAAGAACGCGGTCGTGCTCGCGGACGGCACGGACGCGGACATCTTCGCGCTCTCGGGCGACGAGCTGGAGGCCGCGGTCCAGGTGTTCCACGTGCGCGACGGGCGCATCCGCGGCCAGCGCGGGTGGGTGGTCGAGAAGGTGGAGGACGTCACGGACGCGGAGCTGGTGGAGCACCTGCTCCAGCAGATCTACGGCAACGAGGCCTCTGGCGACGGCGATCCCGGCTCGTCGGCGGTCCCGCGCGAGGTGCTCGTGCCGGTCCTGCCCCCGGACGTGGACCAGGTGCAGGCGTGGCTGACGGGCCTGCGCGGCAGCAAGGTCTCGGTGCGGGTGCCGCAGCGCGGCGACAAGCGCGAGCTGGCGGAGACCGTGCGGCGCAACGCCGAGCACTCGCTGGTGCTGCACCGCACGCGCCGCGCGGGTGACCTGACCACCCGCAGCCAGGCGCTGCAGGAGATCCAGGAGGCGCTCGACCTGCCGTCGGCGCCGCTGCGCATCGAGTGCTACGACGTCTCGCACAACCAGGGCACGTACCAGTCGGCGTCGATGGTGGTGTTCGAGGACGGGCTGGCGCGCAAGAGCGAGTACCGGCTGTTCAGCGTGCGCGGACCCGAGGGGCAGGGCGCGCGGGACGACACGGCCGCGATGCACGAGGTCATCACACGACGGTTCCGCCGCTACCTGGCCGACCGGGCGGACGCCCGGGACGTGGAGCTGGGCATCGGCGAGGACGACGACGACCAGCCGCTGCGGTCCGGTCCGATCGACGAGGTCACGGGCAAGCCGGTGCGGTTCGCGTACCCGCCGAACCTCGTGGTGGTCGACGGCGGTCCGCCGCAGGTGGCCGCCGCGGCGGCGGCGATGGCGGAGCTCGGGATCGACGACGTGGCGTTGTGCGGGCTGGCCAAGCGGCTCGAGGAGGTCTGGCTCCCGGGGGAGGAGTACCCGGTGATCATGCAGCGGAGCTCCGAAGGGCTCTACCTCCTGCAGCGGCTGCGGGACGAGGCGCACCGGTTCGCGATCACCGCGCACCGCAAGCGCCGCAGCAAGGGCATGACGACGTCCGTGCTGGACGGCGTGCCGGGCCTGGGTCCGGCGCGGCAGGCGGCGCTGCTCCGGCACTTCGGGTCGGTGAAGCGGCTGCGGGCGGCGTCAGTCGAGGAGATCGCGTCCGTGCAGGGCATGGGCGACCGCACGGCGGCGGCCGTAGTGGCAGCCCTCGCCGCACCGGGTGAGAACGCCGCCGTGCCGGTGGCGTCGGAGGCGGTCGCCGGGTCGGCTGGCATGCTGGACGCATGAGCGACGAGCCTTCGCCGATCACGGTGCCCGCCGGGATCCCCGCCCTCGAGGCGGCCACCGAGGCGCCCCACCTGAGCCAGCCGCAGGTCCTCATCATCACCGGCATGTCGGGTGCCGGCCGGACCCGGGCCGCCGCCGTGCTGGAGGACCTCGACTGGTACGTGATCGACAACCTGCCGGCCCAGATGCTCACGCACCTGGTCGGCATGCTCACCAGCGGGCCCGCGGGCGCGGGAGCCCAGCGCCTCGCGGCCGTCATCGACGTGCGCGGCCGCGAGTTCTTCCGCGACCTGTCGCCCGTGCTGCAGGGGCTGCGCGAGTCGGGCGTCGAGTACCGGATCCTCTTCCTCGACGCGTCCGACGAGGTGCTGGTGCGGCGGTTCGAGCAGGTCCGCCGTCCGCACCCGCTGCAGGGCCAGGGCCGGATCCTCGACGGCATCGCGGAGGAGCGCGCGGTCCTCGCGGACCTGCGCGAGCGGGCCGACACCCTCATCGACACCTCGGAGCTCAACGTGCACGACCTGGCCCGCGAGGTCCGGGCCGTCGTCGCGAGCGGGGCCGAGGACGCGCTGCGGATCTCCGTCGTCTCGTTCGGGTTCAAGTACGGGCTGCCGCTGGACGCGGACCACGTGGTCGACATGCGGTTCCTGGCCAACCCCTACTGGATCACCGAGCTCCGCCACCTCACGGGCCGCGACGCCCCGGTGCGGGACTACGTGCTCGGCCTGCCCGGGGCCGTGACGTTCGTCGAGCGGTACGTCGACGCCCTCGAGCCGGTGCTCGCCGGGTACCTCAACGAGGAGAAGCGGTACGTGACCATCGCCGTCGGCTGCACGGGCGGCAAGCACCGCTCGGTCGCGGTCAGCGAGGCCATCGCTGCGAGGTTGCGGGACCGGGGGCACCTCGTCTCCGTGTCGGCCCGCGACCTCGGCAAGGAATGAGGGCGGCCGCGCCGGCCGTCGTCGCACTGGGTGGTGGTCACGGCCTGTCGGCCTCGCTGTCGGCCCTGCGGCTCATGACGGACCGGATCACCGCCGTCGTCACCGTGGCCGACGACGGGGGCTCCTCGGGCCGGCTGCGCGACGAGCTCGGCGTCCTGCCGCCCGGCGACCTGCGGATGGCCCTGGCCGCGCTGTGCGACGACTCGGACTGGGGCCGGACCTGGCGCGACGTCCTCCAGCACCGGTTCAGCTCGACCGGCGACCTCGACAACCACGCGGTCGGCAACCTGCTCATCGTCGCGCTGTGGGAGCTGCTGGGCGACACGGTCGAGGGCCTCGACTGGGTGGGCAAGCTCCTGGGCGCCCGCGGCCGGGTGCTGCCGATGGCGTCGGTGCCGCTGCTCATCGAGGCCGACGTCGTCGACGGTGGCGGGACGACGCGACGGGTGGTCGGGCAGAGCGCCGTCGCGGTCACCACCGGCACGATCGCGCAGGTGCGGCTCGACCCCGCCGACCCGCCCGCGTGCCCCGAGGCCGTGGCGGCCGTGGAGGCCGCCGACTGGATCGTGCTCGGGCCCGGGTCCTGGTACACCTCCGTCCTGCCGCACCTGCTGGTGCCGGGGCTGCGCGACGCGTTGGGCCGGACGAGCGCACGCACGATCCTCACCCTCAACCTCTCCTCGGGTGAATCGGGGGAGACGGCGGGCATGAGCGCCGACCAGTACCTGGACGTGCTGCGGGTGCACGCGCCCGAGCTGCGGATCGACGCGGTCGTGGCCGACCCGTCGGCGGTGGAGGACGTGTCCGCGCTGGCCGCGCGGAGCGCGGACCTGGGCGCACGCCTGCTGCTGCGTCAGGTCAGCAGGGGCGACGGCACCGCGCGGCACGACCCGCTGCGGCTCGCGGGCGCGTACTCGGACGTGCTGGACGGCTTCCTCGGGGACGTCGGCACCCGCGAGAACCCACCCGAGTAGGTGACGGGAGCGGTCCCGGGCACGCGTCCTGCAATGGCAGGATGCAGCCATGGCGTTGACGGCACAGGTGAAGGACGAGCTCGCCCGTCTGAAGGTGGACAAGACGTCCTCACGGAAGGCCGAGGTCTCGGCCACCCTGAGGTTCGCGGGTGGCTTGCACATCATCTCGGGTCGGATCGTCATCGAGGCGGAGCTGGACACGGGCATCGCCGCCCGACGGCTGCGGCAGGCGATCGCCGAGGTGTACGGCCACGAGAGCGAGATCATCGTCGTGTCCGGCGGCGGCCTGCGCCGCGGCAGCCGCTACGTGGTCCGGGTGGTCAAGGACGGCGAGTCGCTCGCGCGGCAGACCGGGCTCCTGGACAACCGGGGTCGCCCTGTGCGAGGTCTGCCGCCGCAGGTCGTGTCGGCCGGGGTCGCCGAGGCCGAGTCCGCCTGGCGCGGTGCCTTCCTCGCGCACGGCTCGCTCACGGAGCCCGGTCGGTCCTCGGCGCTCGAGGTCACCTGCCCCGGCCCGGAGGCCGCGCTCGCCCTGGTCGGCGCCGCGCGTCGGCTGGGCATCGCCGCCAAGGCGCGCGAGGTTCGCGGGATCGACCGCGTCGTCATCCGCGACGGGGACGCGATCAGCGCGATGCTCACCCGGCTCGGCGCGCACGAGACCGTGCTGGTCTGGGAGGAGCGCCGTGTGCGGCGCGAGGTCCGGGGCACCGCCAACCGGCTGGCCAACTTCGACGACGCCAACCTGCGCCGCTCGGCGCGCGCCGCGGTCGCCGCGGGCGCACGGGTCGAGCGTGCCTTCGAGATCCTCGGCGACGAGCTGCCGGAGCACCTGCGCGAGGCCGGCGAGCTCCGGCTCGCGCACAAGGAGGCGTCGCTCGAGGAGCTGGGCAAGCTCGCCGTGCCGACGCTCACCAAGGACGCCGTCGCGGGACGGATCCGGCGCCTGCTGGCCACCGCGGACAAGCGCGCCGCGGAGCTGGGGATCCCGGACACGGAGGCGGGCCTCAGCCCGGACCTGCTCGACCTCTGAGCGGGCCCTGGGGTGTCTCACCAGGGACCTACGTCGCGGCGTGAGCCCGGTCACCTGGTATAGGGTCGTGTCATCCGAACGTCACACGACGGTCACGTGCTGGGCATGTGGAGCAGCACGAGCCGTAGACGTCCGGAGCGCACAGCGGCGTGCGTGACCCCATCACCAAAATGTGTGCGCCGGCCCCCCGTCGGCGCTGCCGAGGAGGGCAAGTGACCATCCGCGTCGGTATCAACGGCTTCGGCCGTATCGGGCGTAACTTCTACCGGGCGATCATCGCGTCCGGTGCCGACATCGAGATCGTCGGCGTGAACGACCTCACGGACAACAAGACGCTCGCGCACCTGCTCAAGTACGACACGGTGCTCGGTCGCTTCCCGCTGAGCGTGGACTTCGACGACGAGAACATCATCGTGGACGGCAAGAAGATCCGCGCCCTCGCCGAGCGTGACCCCGCCAGCCTCCCCTGGAAGGAGCTGGGCGCGGACATCGTCATCGAGTCGACCGGCTTCTTCACGGACGCGACCAAGGCGAAGGCGCACCTCGAGGCCGGCGCCAAGAAGGTCATCATCTCCGCCCCGGCGAAGAACGAGGACGGCACGTTCGTCGTCGGCGTGAACCACGAGCAGTACGACGCCGCGACGCAGCACATCATCTCGAACGCGTCGTGCACGACGAACTGCCTGGCCCCCGTGGCCAAGGCGCTCAACGACTCGATCGGCATCGAGCGCGGTCTCATGACCACGATCCACGCCTACACCGGTGACCAGAACCTGCAGGACGGTCCCCACAAGGACCTCCGTCGCGCCCGCGCCGCCGCGCAGAACATCGTCCCGACGTCGACCGGTGCGGCCAAGGCCGTGGCGCTCGTGCTCCCGGAGCTCAAGGGCAAGCTCGACGGCTTCGCGCTCCGCGTCCCGGTCATCACGGGCTCGGCCACGGACCTGACGTTCACGGCCTCGCGCGAGGTCACCGTCGACGAGGTCAACGCCGCGGTCAAGGCCGCCGCCGAGGGTCCGCTCAAGGGCATCCTCGAGTACGTCGAGGACGAGATCGTGTCGAGCGACATCGTCACGAACCCGCACCAGAGCATCTTCGACTCGAAGCTCACCAAGGTGAGCGGCGACCTGGTCAAGATCATCGCCTGGTACGACAACGAGTGGGGCTACTCGAACAGCCTCGTCGCGCTCACCACGTACGTCGGCGAGCGTCTCTGACGGTTCCGTCGCACCTGTAGTGACGGTCATGCGTCCGCGTGCGCCCCGGCCCTTGTGGCCCCGGCGCACGCGGACGCTGCCGTGTCCGGCCCTGCTCGAGTCAAGGGAAGTAGACGCATGAAGACCATCGAGGACCTCGGCGACCTGCGCGGCAAGCGCGTGCTGGTCCGCTCCGACTTCAACGTGCCGCTCGACGGCACGACCATCACCGACGACGGCCGCGTGCGCGCGGCCCTCCCGACGCTCCAGACGCTGCTCGCGGCGGGGGCCCGCGTCGTGGTGATGGCGCACCTCGGCCGCCCCAAGGGTGCGCCGGAGGACAAGTACTCGCTCAAGCCCGTCGCGGACCGCCTGTCCGAGCTGCTGGGCCAGCCCGTGGCCCTGGCGACCGACGTCGTCGGCGAGTCGGCCAAGGCCACCGTCGCGGCGCTGCAGGACGGCGAGATCGCCCTGCTCGAGAACATCCGGTTCGACCCGCGCGAGACGTCCAAGGTCGACGCCGAGCGCGCCGAGCTTGCCGGCGAGCTGGCGGCGCTGGCCGACGTGTTCGTGTCGGACGGCTTCGGCGTCGTGCACCGCAAGCAGGCGTCGGTGTACGACGTCGCGCTGGTGCTCCCGCACGCCGTCGGCACGCTCGTCCTCAAGGAGGTCGCGTCGCTGCGCAAGGCGACCGACGACCCCGAGCGTCCGTACGTGGTCGTGCTCGGCGGCTCGAAGGTGTCGGACAAGCTCGGGGTCATCGCCAACCTGCTGACCAAGGCGGACCGCCTGCTCATCGGTGGCGGCATGCTCTTCACGTTCCTCGCGGCGAAGGGCCACTCGGTGGGCAACTCGCTGCTCGAGGCGGACCAGATCGACACGGTCAAGGGCTACCTCGCGCAGGCCGAGGAGGCCGGCGTCGAGATCGTGCTGCCGACGGACATCGTGGTGGCCGACGAGTTCACGGCCGACTCCCCGGCGCTCGTCGTGCCCGCGGATGCGATTCCTGACGGCAAGATCGGGCTCGACATCGGCCCGGACTCGAGCAAGCTCTTCGCGAGCAAGATCGTCGACGCCAAGACCGTCGTCTGGAACGGCCCGGCCGGCGTGTTCGAGTTCGAGGCGTTCTCAGGCGGCACGCGTGCCGTGGCACAGGCGCTGGTCGACGCGGGCGCCAACGGCGCCTTCACCATCGTCGGCGGTGGCGACTCCGCCGCGGCCGTGCGCACGCTCGGCTTCGACGAGGCCGGGTTCGGACACATCTCGACCGGTGGTGGCGCGAGCCTCGAGTTCCTCGAGGGCAAGACGCTCCCCGGCATCGCGGTTCTGGAGGACTGATCGTGGCCACTCGCACCCCGCTCATGGCGGGCAACTGGAAGATGAACCTGGACCACCACCAGGCCACGCACACCGTGCAGAAGCTCGCGTGGACGCTCAAGGACGCCCGGCACGACTTCGGCAAGGTCGAGGTGTGCGTGCTGCCGCCGTTCACCGACCTGCGCAGCGTGCAGACGCTCGTGGACGCCGACAAGCTCGAGCTGGTCTACGGCGCGCAGGACGTCTCGGCGCACACCTCGGGGGCGTACACCGGCGAGATCTCGCCGTTGTTCCTGGCCAAGCTGGGCGTCACCTACGTCGCGATCGGTCACTCCGAGCGCCGCGAGTACCACAACGAGTCGGACGAGCTGATCAACGCGAAGGTCAAGTCCGCGCTCGGTGCGGGCCTGGTCCCGATCCTGTGCGTCGGGGAGGTCCTCGAGGTCCGCAAGGCCGGCGAGCACGTCCCGCACACGCTCGCGCAGCTGGACGGCGCCCTCGCGGGCCTCGCGGCCGAGCAGGTCGCGTCGCTCGTCGTCGCCTACGAGCCCGTCTGGGCCATCGGCACCGGCGAGACGGCGACGCCCGAGGACGCGCAGGAGCTGGCCGCGGCCATCCGCACGCGCATCGGCGAGCTGTACGACGCCGCGACGGCCGACGCGGTCCGCGTGCTGTACGGCGGCTCGGTGAAGTCGTCGAACGTCGCTTCGATCATGGCCAAGCCCGACGTCGACGGCGCACTCGTCGGCGGAGCGAGCCTGGACCCCGAGGAGTTCGCCGCGATCGCGCGCTACCAGTCGCACGCGGTCGGTCTCTAGCCGACGCCGGTGGGTCCCGGGTGAGCTCCTGGGACCCACCTGGGCGCGGTGGTGGCTTATCGCCCCACTCGTCGCCTACCCTGTACCGCGGTCCACCGCAGCGTCGCTGGCTACCCGGCCGCCGACGTGCCCGCCCAGTAAGGAACCGACACCGACGTGACTGGCCTTCGTATCGCCCTCGAGGTGCTGCTGGTGCTGACCAGCCTCCTGCTCATCCCGCTCGTCCTGCTGCACAAGGGCAAGGGCGGCGGCCTGTCGGACATGTTCGGCGGCGGCATCACGAGCAGCGCGGGCAGCTCGGGCGTGGCGGAGCGAAACCTGAACCGCATCACGATCGGCACCGCACTCGTGTGGACGGCGATCATCATCCTGCTCGGTCTCCTCGAGCGCACGGTCTGAGGCGGTAGACGATGGCGAGCGGGAGTGCGATCAGGGGGTCGCGGGTCGGCGCCGGCCCCATGGGCGAGGCCGAGCGCGGGGACACCGCTCCGCGGATCTGGGTGTCGTACTGGTGCGCCAACGGCCACGAGACGCGCCCCAGCTTCGCCGAGGAGGCGGCTCTCGACGCCCCGGTGACGTGGGACTGCCCCCGCTGCGGGTTCCCCGCCGGGCAGGACCAGGAGAACCCCCCGTCGCCGTCCAAGAACGAGCCGTACAAGACGCACCTCGCCTACGTGAAGGAGCGGCGGTCCGACGAGGACGGCGCCGCGATCCTCGACGAGGCCCTCGCCGCCCTGCGCGCCAAGCGCGGCGGCTGACGCTCCGCTTCCACGACGAAGGGCCCCTGCGGACGCAGGGGCCCTTCGTCGTCGCCGTCGGTCAGTCGCGGACCCGGAGCAGCGCGAAGCCGTCGTAGCCCTTGCTGCCGACCGTCTGGACCACGGTGCCGTCGTAGCGCGGGTGGCCCGTGAGCAGCTCGACCATCGCGCGCACGCCCTGGACCCGCTCGTCCGGGTGGTCGGGGTCGATCACGGCACCACCGCGGACGACGTTGTCGACGATCACCACGGACCCGGGACGGGTGAGCGACAGCGTCTGCTCCAGGTAGCGGGGGATCGACTCCTTGTCGGCGTCGATGAACACGAGGTCGTACGGCTCGGTGCCGTCGGCGACCAGGGCGTCCAGGGTGTCGGCGGCCGGACCGACCAGGACGTCGACCAGGTCGGCGACGCCGGCGCGCGTGAGGGACTCCGTGGCCACGCGCGCGTGCTCGGGCTCGAGCTCGAGGGTGGTCAGGCGCCCGTCGGACGGCAGGGCGCGGGCGAGCCAGAGCGTGCTGTAGCCACCGAGCGTGCCGATCTCGAGGATGCGCCGGGCGCCCGCGGTCAGGGCCAGGAGCTGCAGGAGCTTGCCCTGGTTGGCGGCGACCGCGATGTCCGGGAGCCCGCCGGCCGCGGCCGCGTGCCGCGTGTCGGTCAGCGCGGCGTCCTCGGGCACGAGGGCGGAGAAGTACTGGTCGACGTGGGTCCAGAGGTCGGCCGGCGTCTCGGCGGAGGCGGGGAAGGCGGCCGCGGTCGTGGAGAGCGCGGCCTGCGTGCCCAGCCCCTCGGTGGCCGCGATGTCGACGAGCCACAGCGTCCGCTCGGTGCCGAGTGCGCCTGCCGCGGGGGTGACGGTCACCGGAGCGCCGCGCAGCGCCGACGCGACCGCGGAGGCCTTCTCGGTGCCGGCCGCGACGACCCACACCTCGCGCGCGGCACGGATGGAGTCGTACGTCAGCGAGACGCGCTCGGGCGGCGGCTTGGGCGAGCCGTGCACGGCGACGGTCGCGCGACCGGTCGCGCCCAGCGCCTCGTGGCCCGGGAAGAGCGAGGCGACGTGCCCGTCCGGACCCATGCCGAGCAGGAGGACGTCGAAGGCGGGGGAGCCCGCCGCTGCGAGCGTCTCCGCGTACGCGTCGGCGGACGCCTCGGGCGTCGGCACGTCGTCGCTGAGAGCCGGCATCGCGTGCACGTTCTCGACCGGGAGCGCCTCGCCGAGGGCGTCGATGAGCGCCGACCGGGCCTGCGTCTCGTTGCGGTCGGGGTGGCCGTCCGGCAGGAAGCGCTCGTCGCCCCACCACAGGTGCACGCCGGCCCAGTCGACCGCGTCCCGCACCGGGCTCGCCGCGACCGCCGCCAGCGAGGCGATGCCGACCGTGCCGCCCGTGAGGACGACGTGGACCGGCGAGCGGTGCGACTGCACGTCGACGAGGTGCGTGAGCAGCCGAGCCGCGACCGACTCCGCGAGCACCCGCGCGTCGGGGTGGACGACGACGTCGCGGGTCATGCGTCGATCCTCGCGAGACCCTTCTGCAGCACCTCGCCGTAGACCTCGTCGTCGTCGAGCCGGCGGAGCTCCTCGGCAAGGCACTCGCGCAGCTGGCGGATGGGCAGGGCGATCCGGTGCTCGGGCTGCTCCGGCTGCCGCAGCGCCGCGGTCTTCCCGTCCGGGCGGTCGAGCACGATGTCGCCCGACGAGCGCTCGAGCCGCACCTGCGTGATCGCGAGGGCGTCCTTCACGCGCTCGATCTCCACCGGGCACTTCAGCGCGTACGCCAGCCACGCGGCCATGAGGTCGACCGACGGGTGCGTGCTCTCACCGACCACGACCGCCTTGTGCACCGGCTCGTACGGCGGCTGGTCGAGCGTCGCGGCGATGAGGCCGCGCCACAGCGTCGCGCGCGTCCACGCCAGGTCCGTGTTGCCGTCCGCGTGGGACGCGGCGAGCTTGCGCAGCGCAGCCCTCGGGCGGGCGACCTGGGTCGAGTCGGTGATCCGGCGCGTGGCCATGCCCCCGAGCTGGGACTCGGCCACGTTGTCGGGGATCTCGTAGGGCCACCACGTCACGATGGGCGCGTCCGGCAGCAGCAGCGGGATCACCAGGGTGTCCAGGTGGTTCTCGAGCTGCCCCGACGGACGGAGCACGAGCACCTCGCTGGCGCCTGCGTCACCGCCGAGCCGGATCTCGGCGTCGAGGTCGGACTCCCGGTCGTGGACGTCGTTCGCGATCACGATGACCCGGCACGGGTGCTCGCGGCTGGCGTCGTTCGCCGCGTCGATGGCCTCGTCGGGGTTCCGGTCGCCCACGGAGATGATGAGGGTGAGCACGCGGCCGAGCGCGATCGCACCACCCTCGTCGCGCTCCTTGAGGAGGCGCTTGTTGATGTCGCGCGTGGTCGTGCTCGGCATCTGGATGATCATGGCCGCCTCCAGACGCGACCGTCGCGCGCCATCATCTTGTCCGCCGACTCCGGTCCCCAGGTGCCGGAGCGGTACTCCTCGGGCTTGCCCTTGCTGGCCCAGTACGACGTGACCGGGTCGAGCACCTTCCAGGACAGCTCCACCTCCTCGTGCCGCGGGAAGAGCGGCGGGTCGCCCAGCAGGACGTCGAGGATGAGCCGCTCGTACGCCTCGGGGGAGGACTCGGTGAACGCGTGCCCGTAGCCGAAGTCCATGGTGACGTCGCGGACCTCCATGGCCGTGCCGGGCACCTTCGCGCCGAACCGGAGCGTGACGCCCTCGTCGGGCTGCACGCGGATGACCAGGGCGTTCTTGCCCAGCTCCTCCGTCGCGGTCGACTCGAACGGCAGGTGCGGCGCGCGCTTGAACACGACGGCGATCTCGGTGACGCGGCGGCCCAGGCGCTTGCCGGTGCGCAGGTAGAACGGCACACCTGCCCAGCGGCGGTTGTCGATGTCGACGCGGATCGCGGCGAACGTCTCGGTGGTGGAGTTCGGGTTGAAGCCTTCTTCCTGGGCGTACCCGACGACCTTCTCGCCACCCTGCCACCCGGCCGCGTACTGCCCGCGCGCCGTGTGCTTGCCGAGGTCGCGCGGCAGCTTGACCGCCGAGAGGACCTTGATCTTCTCGGCGCGCAGCCCCTCGGCCTCGAACGACGCGGGCTCCTCCATGGCGGTCAGGGCCAGCAGCTGCATGAGGTGGTTCTGGATGACGTCGCGTGCGGCGCCGATGCCGTCGTAGTAGGACGCGCGGCCGCCGATGCCGATGTCCTCGGCCATCGTGATCTGGACGTGGTCGACGTAGTTGGCGTTCCAGATGGGCTCGTACAGCTGGTTGGCGAAGCGCAGGGCCAGCAGGTTCTGGACCGTCTCCTTGCCGAGGTAGTGGTCGATCCGGAAGATGTCGTCCGGCCGGAACACGTCGGAGACGATCTCGTTCAGCTCGCGCGCGCTGGCCAGGTCGTGGCCGAACGGCTTCTCGATCACCACGCGTCGCCACATGCCCTCGGCGGGCTGCGACAGGCCCGACCGCGCGAGCTGCTTGCAGACCACCGGGAACGAGCTGGGCGGGATCGACAGGTAGAACGCGTGGTTCCCGCCCGTGCCGCGGGACACGTCGAGCTCCTCGACGGTGTCACGCAGGCGATCGAACGCGTCGTCGTCGTCGAACGTGCCCTGCACGAACCGGATCCCCTCGGCGAGCTGCCGCCAGGTGGCCTCGCGGAACGGCGTCCGGGCGTACTGCTTGACCGAGTCGTGGACGATCTCGGCGAAGTCCTGCGTCGCCCAGTCGCGCCGGGCGAAGCCGGTGAGCGCGAAGCCCGGCGGCAGGAGGCCTCGCGCCGTGAGGTCGTACACGGCCGGCATGAGCTTCTTCCGGGCAAGGTCCCCGGTGACGCCGAAGATGACGAGTCCGCAGGGCCCGGCGATGCGCGGGAGGCGGCGGTCGCGCGGGTCGCGCAGCGGGTTGTGGCCCGCGGAGATCTTGCTCGGGCTCACCTGGCGACCTCGGACTCGTTCTGCTGCGCCGCGCCGGCGAGCCCGTCGGAGACGGTGCCCAGCAGCTCGCCCCAGCTCGCGATGAACTTCTCCACGCCCTCGACCTCCAGCTGCTCGGTGACGTCGTCGATGTCGATGCCGAGGTCCCGCAGGCCCGCGACGACGGCCTCGGACTCGGCGCGCGTGCCCGTCACGGTGTCGCTGCCGTCGCCACCGTGGTCCGCGACCGCGTCGAGCGTCTTCTCCGGCATCGTGTTGACCACGCCCGCCACGACGAGCTCGTCGACGTAGAGGGTGTCCGGATAGGCCTTGTCCTTGACGCCCGTGGACGCCCACAGGGGGCGCTGAGGATGGGCTCCCGCGGCGGCGAGCGCGGCCCAGCGCTCGTCGGCGACGACCTCCTCGTAGAGCCCGTACGCGAGGCGTGCGTTGGCGATGGCCGCCTTGCCGCGCAGCGCCGCGGCCTCCGGGGTGCCCAGCTTGTCCAGCAGCGGGTCGATCGCCGCGTCGACGCGCGAGACGAAGAAGGACGCGACGGACGCGATCGGCGCGAGATCGTGGCCGTTGGCCTTCGCCTTCTCGAGGCCGCTCTCGAACGCGTCGAGGACCTCGCCGTAGCGCTCGATCGAGAAGATCAGCGTGACGTTGACGCTGATGCCCTCGGCGAGCACCGCCGTGATGGCCGGCAGGCCCTCGCGGGTGGCGGGGATCTTGATGAACACGTTGGGCCGGTCGACCGTCGACCACAGGGACTTGGCCGAGGCGATCGTGCCCTCGGTGTCCTTGGCCAGCCGCGGGTCCACCTCGATGGACACGCGCCCGTCCACGCCGTCGGTGGCGTCGTAGACGGGCCTGAGCACGTCCGCGGCCTGACGCACGTCGTCCGTGGTGATCCGGAACACCGCCGCGTCGACGTCGGCGCCGTCCGCGGCCAGCTCCCGGAGCTGCGCGTCGTAGGCGTCACCCTTCGAGAGGGCCGCCGCGAAGATGGACGGGTTGGTGGTCACGCCGACGACGCCCTTGTCGGCGACCAGCTCGGCGAGGTTCCCCGTGCGCAGCCGTTCGCGCGAGAGGTCGTCCAGCCAGATCGCGACGCCGGCGTCCGCCAGCCGTGCCAGGGGGGTGCTGCTCGGTGCCATGGTCGATCCCCTTCTCCCGCACGCCGCCCCGGTCGTGCCGGGGCGGCGTGACCGTTCAGACTCAGACCTGCTGGTCGCCCGTCAGACCAGCGTTGTTCGGGAGGCCCGCGGTGGTCGCCGGTCCGGCTCCGCCGCGCGCTGCCGCGATCGACTCGTGCGCCGCCGCGACGACCGCCTCGGGCGTGAACCCGAACTCGCGGAACAGCGTCTTGTCGTCCGCCGACGCCCCGTAGTGCTCGATCGAGACCGAGCGGCCGGCGTCGCCGACGAGCTTGTGCCAGGACAGCGCGATGCCGGCCTCGACCGAGACGCGCGCCCTCACCGACGAGGGCAGGACCGACTGCCGGTAGTCCTCGTCCTGCTCGGCGAACCACTCGAGCGACGGCGCGGACACCACGCGGGTGGCCACCCCGGCGGCCTCGAGGGTCTTGCGCGCCTCCACGGCGAGCTGCACCTCGGAGCCGGTGCCGATGAGGATGACGTCGGGCGTGCCGCTGCTCGCCTCGAGCAGCACGTAGGCACCCCTCGCCACGCCCTCGGTCGTCGCGAAGCCGTCCTCGCCGCGTGGGAACGTCGGGACGTTCTGCCGCGTGAGGACGAGGGCGACGGGCCCGCTCGTGTGCTCGATGGTCGCCGCCCACGCGGCGGCCGTCTCGTTGGCGTCGGCCGGGCGCACCACGGTGAGGCCGGGGATCGCCCGGACGGCCGCCAGGTGCTCGATCGGCTGGTGCGTCGGGCCGTCCTCGCCGAGGCCGATGGAGTCGTGCGTCCACACGTAGACGGCGGGCACCCCCATGAGCGAGGCGAGGCGGACCGAGCCGCGCATGTAGTCGCTGAACGTGAAGAACGTCCCGCCGTACGGCCGGGTCAGGCCGTGCAGCCGGATGCCCGACAGGATCGCGCCCATCGCGTGCTCGCGGATGCCGAAGTGCAGCGTGCGGCCGAACTCGTCGCCCGCGAACTCGTGCGTGGACCGCTTCGCGGGGAGGAAGGACGGCTCGCCCTTCATGGTCGTGTTGTTGGAGCCGGCCAGGTCGGCCGAGCCGCCCCACAGCTCCGGCAGCACCGGCGCGAGCGCGCTCAGCACCTCGCCCGAGGCCGCGCGGGTGGCGACGGCCTTGCCCGCGGGGAAGACCGGCAGCGCGTCGGTCCAGCCGTCCGGCAGGTCGCCCGCGACGAGCCGGTCGAGCAGCGCCGCGTTGTCGGAGTTCGCGGCACGCCACGCGTCGAACGCGGCCTGCCAGTCGGCCTTGGCGGGGGCGGTGCGGTCCGAGAGGCCGCGGGTGTGCGCGAGCACCTCGGGGTCGACCTCGAACGTCTTCTCGGGGTCGAAGCCGAGCAGCTCCTTGAGCCCACGGATCGCCTCGCCGCCCAGCTTGGAGCCGTGCGAGGAGTGGTCGTTCGTCTTGGTGGGCGTCGGCCACGCGATGAGCGTGCGCAGCCCGATGAACGACGGGCGGTCGGTCACGGCCTTCGCGGCCTCGATCGCGGCGTGCAGGGCGTCGACGTCCTCGCGGTACCCGTCGGGTCCGCCGGTCCAGTCGACGAACTGGACGTGCCAGCCGTAGGCCTCGTAGCGCGCGAGGACGTCCTCGGTGAAGGCGATCTCGGTGTCGCCCTCGATCGAGATGTGGTTGTCGTCCCACAGCACGATGAGGTTGCCCAGCTCCTGCGTGCCCGCGATCGACGACGCCTCGGAGGTGACGCCCTCCTGCAGGTCGCCGTCGGAGGCGATGACGTAGACGAAGTGGTCGAACGGGCTGGTGCCCGGCGCCGCCTCGGGGTCGAGGAGGCCCCGCTCGCGGCGCGACGCCATCGCGAAGCCGACGGCCGAGGCGAGCCCCTGGCCCAGGGGACCGGTGGTGATCTCGACGCCGGTCGTGTGCTTGTACTCGGGGTGCCCGGGGGTCTTGGAGCCCCAGGTGCGCAGCGCCTCCAGGTCCTCGATCTCGAGCCCGAAGCCCGCCAGGTACAGCTGGATGTACTGCGTCAGGCTCGAGTGGCCCGCGGACAGGACGAACCGGTCGCGGCCGAGCCAGTGCGGGTCCGCCGGATCGTGCCGGAGCACGTTCTGGTAGAGCAGGTAGGCCGCCGGGGCGAGGCTGATCGCCGTGCCCGGGTGGCCGTTCCCGACCTTCTCGACGGCGTCGGCGGCCAGGACACGCACCGTGTCCACCGCCCGCAGGTCGAGGTCGGTCCAACCGACCGTCGTGGCCAGGGGAGCCTTCGCGTTCACCGCACCTCATTTCCACCCGAGCAGGGGGCCGGGTGTCGTGTCGGACGAGATCTTCGACGTGACGGGCATCCGGGTCGGGATGCCGGGCAGGGTGGGACGTCGCGCCGTCGCGGCGGTCGTCGGACCCTGCCTTCCGACCTTATAGCGCACCTGCCCACGGGCGCCGGGCGTGACCACCAGGAGGCCGAGCGACAGATCTCACACCGCCCGTACGGCGATCCGGGGCCCGCGTCGCGCCCGGGTGCAGGTGCAGGCCGTAGCATGGCTGCGCGACCTTCCCCCTCTCGGGACACCTCTCGGAACACGAACGGAACCGCAGCGCGTGCGCCTCAGCAGCCCCCTGTCAGTCGACGACGCCGGAGCGTCCTCCGCGTCGACCCCGGCAGCCGCTGAGAAGACCGCCCCTGCCGTCCCCGCGGGTCCGCTCGCCCGCGTCCGCGGGAAGGTCGGCCCGTACGTCGCGCTGACCAAGCCGCGCGTCATCGAGCTGCTGCTGGTCACCACGCTGCCCACGATGATCCTGGCGCAGGGCGGGTTCCCCAGCCTCGGGCTGGTCGTCGCGACCCTGGTGGGTGGCGCGGCCGCGGCCGGCTCGGCCAACGTCCTCAACTGCTACCTCGACCGCGACATCGACAAGATCATGAACCGCACCAAGCGGCGGCCGATCGTCACCGGCGAGATCTCGCCGCGGGCGGCACTGGTCTTCGGGCTCGCGCTCGGCGTCGTGTCGCTGGCCTGGCTCGCGGTCATGGTCAACCCGGCGTCGGCCTGGCTCACCGCCGCCGCGATCCTCATCTACGTCGTCGGCTACACCATGATCCTCAAGCGCCGCACACCGCAGAACATCGTGTGGGGCGGTGCGGCCGGCTGCATGCCCGTGCTCATCGGGTGGTCGGCGGTGACCGGCGGCGTCTCCTGGACCGCTGTGCTGCTGTTCGGCGTCATCTTCTTCTGGACGCCGCCGCACTACTGGCCGCTGTCGATGAAGTTCCGGCGCGACTACGCCGCGGCCGGCGTCCCGATGCTCCCCGTCGTGGCCAAGGACACCAAGGTCGCGCGCGAGATGATCGCGTACACGATCGCGATGATAGCGTGCTCGCTGCTGCTGGTCCCGGTGCAGGGGATGACCTGGGTCTACGGCGTCGTCGCCCTCGGGCTCGGCCTCTGGTTCCTCTGGGCGTGCATCGGACTGCTGCGCCGGGCCGAGCACCCCGAGGCCGGCAAGCTCAAGGCGATGAGCGTGTTCCACGCGTCGATCACGTACCTCACGCTGCTGTCCGTCGCGATCGCGGTGGACGTGTTCCTCCCGTTCTGATGGCCGGCTGATGGGTGAGGACGGTGCGACGGTCCGGACGCGCACGGCGATGGACTCAGCGCTCGAGATCTACCTCGCGCACCTCACCGTCGAGCGCGGCCTGTCCACCAACACCCTGCTGGCCTACCGGCGCGACCTCGCGCGGTACACGGCGTTCCTCGACTCCCGCGGCCGCCGGTCGCCCGGCGAGGTCGACGAGCAGGACGTCGAGGAGTTCCTGCTCGCGGTCCGCACGGGCGCCGATGGGCGCAGCGCGCTGTCGGCGTCGTCCGCGGCGCGGATCGTCGTAGCCGTCCGGGGCTGGCACAAGTTCCTGCTGCTCGACGGGATGACGAGTCTCGACCCCGCCAGCACGGTGAAGCCGCCGGCCCAGCCGAAGCGGCTGCCGAAGGCGATCTCGATCGACGACGTGGAGCGGCTGCTCGACGCCGCCGGCCTGGGCGAGGGATGCGTCCCGCTGCGCGACCGGGCGCTGCTCGAGCTGGTCTACGGCACGGGCGCGCGCATCTCCGAGGCGGTCGGCCTCGACATCGACGACCTGGACCGCACCCCGGGTCGCGCCGCGGTCCGCCTGTTCGGCAAGGGGAGCAAGGAGCGCGTGGTGCCGCTGGGCACGTTCGCCCTCGACGCCCTCGAGGCGTACCTGGTGCGGGGGCGTCCGGCGCTGGCCGTCGGGAGCAAGGGCGGCTCGCCGGGGGTCTTCCTCAACACCCGCGGGGCGCGGCTGAGCCGGCAGAGCGCATGGGCCGTGCTGCGGGTGGCCGCCGAGCGGGCCGGGCTGGCGGGCGCCGAGCACATCTCCCCGCACACCCTGCGGCACTCGTTCGCCACCCACCTGCTGGCCGGCGGGGCGGACGTCCGGGTGGTGCAGGAGCTCCTCGGGCACGCGTCCGTCACGACGACCCAGATCTACACGATGGTCACCCCGGACACGCTGCGCGAGGTCTACGCGGCAGCGCACCCGCGGGCGCGATGAGCGTCACTCCCGCGCCGGTCTGTCGCGGGGTCATGGGACCGCCCGCTCCGGTAGGTTGTCCCGCGTGGTGAGCCAGCAGACGACCGACCCGCAGCTCGACGCCGTCGGGCGGCCGATGCCTGTGTTCCCCGAGCCCGCGCCGCTGGCCTCGCACGGCCCGGCCCGCGTGATCGCCCTGTGCAACCAGAAGGGCGGCGTCGGCAAGACGACGACCACCATCAACCTGGCCGCCGCGCTCGCCGAGTACGGCCGCAAGGTGCTCATCGTCGACTTCGATCCGCAGGGCGCTGCGTCGGTGGGTCTCGGGGTGAGCCCGCACGAGCTCGACCGCACGGTCTACAACCTGCTGATGGAGCGCGACGCGGACATCCGCTCGCTGATCCACGAGACGCCCTTCCCGGGTCTCCACCTGCTGCCGGCGAACATCGACCTGTCCGCCGCCGAGGTGCAGCTGGTGGGAGAGGTCGCCCGCGAGTCGGTGCTCTCCCGGACCCTGCGCCCGATCCTCGACGACTACGACGTGGTGATGATCGACTGCCAGCCGTCCCTCGGGCTGCTCACGGTCAACGCACTCACCGCCGCGCACGGCGTCCTCATCCCGCTGGAGTGCGAGTTCTTCGCGCTGCGCGGGGTCGCGCTGCTGGTCGAGACCATCGAGAAGGTCCGCGACCGGCTCAACCCGCGCCTCGAGGTCGACGGCATCCTGGCGACGATGTACGACCCGCGCACCCTGCACGCGCGCGAGGTCGTCGCGCGCGTCAGCGAGGCGTTCGGGGACACGCTGCTGCACACGGTGATCAGCCGCACGGTGAAGTTCCCCGACGCGACGGTGGCCGCCGAGCCCATCACCACCTACGCCCCGACGCACGCCGGTGCGGCGGCCTACCGTCAGCTGGCCCGTGAGCTCGTCGCCCGTGGCGACGCCGCCTGACGAGCGCGCGGTCCCGCCCGAGCAGCCCGCCGCCAGCGGGTCGTCCTCGGGTGCGCCCGTGGGCACCCAGGCGTTCGAGGTCCACCTCACCAACTTCAGCGGCCCGTTCGACCTGCTGCTCGGCCTGATCGCCAAGCACAAGCTCGACATCACCGAGGTGGCGCTCGCGCAGGTCACCGACGAGTTCATCGCCCACATCCGCGCCGCGGAGAAGGAGTGGGACCTCGGGCAGGCGAGCGAGTTCCTCGTCATCGCCGCGACCCTGCTCGACATGAAGGCGGCCCGGCTGCTGCCGTCCGCCGACGTGGAGGACGCCGAGGACCTGGAGCTGCTCGAGGCGCGCGACCTCCTGTTCGCCCGCCTGCTGCAGTACCGCGCGTACAAGCTGGTCGCCGCGGACCTGGCCGAACGGTTCGCCACCGAGGGCCGGCGGTTCCCGCGCCTCGTGACGCTCGAGCCGCACCTGGCCGCGCTGCTGCCCGAGCTCGTCTGGCAGATCGGCCCCGAGCAGCTGGCCGCCCTCGCGGCGAAGGCCGAGATGCCCAGGGCGGCTCCGCCCGGCGTCGACATCAGCCACCTGCACGCGCCCGCCGTCAGCGTCCGGGAGCAGGCCGCGGTGCTGGTCGACCGGTTGCGCCACGGCGGCTCGATGTCGTTCCGTGCGTTGACCGCCGACGCCGACGCGACGATCGTCGTCGTCGCCCGCTTCCTCGCGCTGCTCGAGCTGTTCCGGGAAGGCGCCGTCGCGTTCGACCAGGTCACGCCCCTGGGCGAGCTGACCGTGCGGTGGACGGGCGCCGAGGAGGGCGAGATCGAGGTCTCCGACGACTTCGACACGCTGGACACCACGCTCGATGCCGAGCTCGCCCGTGACGGGGCACCACCCCCCGAGGAGGACGCATGACGGACGAGACGGTTGCCGACGAGACGGGTGCCGACGAGACGGGTGCCGACGACACGGCCGCGGTCGATGCGACCGCGCTGGAGTCGGCCGCGGCGGACGAGCTCGCGTTCGACGTCGACGACCTGCCGGGCGGCGCGCTCGCCGCGCTGGAGGCCGTGCTCATGGTCGCCGACGAGCCGATCCCGGCGGTCCGCCTCGCGACCGTGCTCGCGCTGCCGACCGCGCGCGTCGAGGCGCTGCTGGACGAGCTCGCCGCCGAGTACCGCGGCGACCTCGGCGGACGTCCGCGCGGGTTCGAGGTCCGGCGCGCGGGGGAGGGCTGGCGCATCTACTCGGCGCCGGTGTACGCCGACGTCGTCGGGCGGTTCGTGCTTGAGGGGCAGACCGCGCGCCTGACGCAGGCGGCGCTCGAGACGCTCGCCGTCATCGCGTACCGCCAGCCCGTGACCCGCGGCCAGGTGTCGGCCGTCCGCGGCGTCAACGTCGACGGCGTCGTGCGCACGCTCACCACCCGGGGGCTGGTCGCCGAGACGGGCACCGATCCGTCCAGCGGTGCGGTCCTCTACCAGACCACGGGATACTTCTTGGAGCGGATGGGGCTGTCCAGCCTGGACGAGATGCCCCCGCTCGCGCCCTACCTGCCGGACATCGACTCCTTCGAGGGTGTCGACCAGGCGATCGGAGACATCAGATGAGCCCGCAAGAATCACGTCACGGGGGCGCCGGCTCGTCCGGCGGACAGTCGGGCTCACAGTCGGGCGGCCGCGGTGGGTCCGGTGCCCCTCGCTCGGGCGCCCCCCGGGGCAGCAGCGGGTCCGGCGCGAGCCGCGGCGGCAGCGCCGGCGGGTACCGGGGTGGCAGCAGCGGCGGCTCGGGTGGCGGCGGGTACCGCGGTGCCGGCGGTGGCGAGGGCTACCGCGGGAGCACGGGCGGCGGCGACGGGTACCGCAGCAGCGGGGGCAGCACCGGCGGTTCGCGCGGCGGCAGCACCGGAGGGTCCCGTGACGGCGGCGGCTACCGCGGCGGCTCCGGCGGCGACTCGCGCGGCAGCAGCAGCGGGTACCGCGGGGCTCCGAGCGGAGACGCGCGCGACAGCGGCGGCTACCGCGGTGGGTCGGGCGGGGGCGGCGGGTACCGCGGTGGGTCCGGCGGCGGCGACTCGCGCGACAGCGGCGGGTACCGCGGCGGCTCCGGCGGCGACTCGCGCGGGATCAGCGGCTACCGCGGTTCGTCGAGCGGTGGCGACTCCCGTGACAGCGGCGGGTACCGAGGCGGCTCGACCGGTGGCGGCGGGTACCGCGGCGACTCGCGCGACAGCGGCGGGTACCGCGGTGGGTCCGGCGGCGGCGACTCGCGCGACAGCGGCGGGTACCGCGGCGGCTCCGGCGGC
>NZ_JBFUIK010000021.1:0-74986 GCF_056401915.1 Cellulomonas sp. P4_D11
CTGCACCCGGCGCCTGGGTCAGGACCTGGTCCTGCGTGCCACCCACACCAGCACGTACCCGGTGCTGGGTGACGCGTGGGCGGCCGGTCGGATCGAGGCGCGCAAGATCGACGTGATCCTGGCCGAGATCCACACCGGGGGCGCCGGTCTGGGCCGTGAGGTCCTGGACGAGGTGGTCGCGGATGCGGTGGTGCGGGCCGGGGACCTGACCGCCCCTCAGCTCACTCGGCACGTGCGCGCGATGCTGCTGGCCGCCAACCCGGACGTGCCGGAGAAGCGGCGCCGGGCCGAACGCGAACGGCGCGGAGTGTTCCTCGAGCTCGCCCCGGACGCGATGGCCCGCCTGATCGCCTACCTGCCCGCCGCCGAGGCCACCGCGGCGTTCACCGCGATCGACGCCCTGGCCGGCAACGCCGCCGTGGACGGTGACCAGCGGAGCGTGGATCAGCGGCGCGCGGACGCATTCAGTGACATCTTCACCGGGATCCTGGACCGGCAGGCCACCCCCGACGGCACCCCACTACCCACCCGGCACGGGCAACGGGCCGCCTTGCAGGTCTCTGTGGCCGCGTCCACCCTGCTGGGTCTGGACGACCAGCCCGGGGTTCCTGGGGTCCTACGGGCCGATCCCCGCCCAGGTCGCCCGCGAGCTCGCCCAGGACGCGACCTGGCGCCGGGTGCTGACCGACCCGGCCACCGGGCAGGTCTGCTCCGTGGGCACCCAGTCCTACCGGCCCGGGGCGGACCTGACCCGCACCGTCCAGGCGCGCGATGTCACCTGCACGTTCCCCGGGTGCCGGCAACCGGCCACCCGGTGCGAGCTCGACCACCGCATCCCGTTCGACCACGACCGCACCGGCACCACCCGTACAACCACCGGCACGCGCAGTGGCGCGGGCACGGGCGCGGGTGGTGGCGCGGGCACGGGCAGTGGCGCGAGCACGGGCAGTGGCGCGAGCACGGGCAGTGGCGCGGGCGCCGGGAACGGTCACGACGTGCAAACGTGCGAGGCGAACCTGCACGCGCTGTGCAAGCACCACCACCAAGCCAAGACGAAGGGCTGGTGGCAGGTCACCTACGACCCGACCACCGGGGTGTCCACCTGGACCGACCGGCACGGGCTGACGTACGCGCGCAGCCCGGTCCTGGTCCTGGTCCCACCCGACGCACTCATCCACCGGCCACCACCGCCGGACCTCGGAGACCCACCCTTCTGACGCCGCACGACGGAGCATCTGGCGGGCATGCCCTGATCCGTCATGCTTCGACCGCCCACTCCGCGACCGTCTCGCTCGGTCCGTGCTGGTCGCTCTCGCTCCGTCAGGCTCGCTCCGTCCGCCGGGCTCGGTCCCTGATGGCTCGGTTCGTCGGCTGACCGGCCCGTCGTGCTCAGGTGCTCGGCCCCGGCCCATCGTCGGTCCTGTCGGCTCCCGACGCTGGTGCGTCGCTCGCGGTGCCGGCGGCGCGGGCGTGGGAGCTCATCGCTAGCGTGCGGGAATGATCAGCGAAGGAACATTCACGGTCAGCGGGTTCACCCCGGTCCCGATCGAGACGGAGAACCCGGTCACCACGGCTCTCGGCGTCGGTGTGGCCACGATGGTCAAGGAGTATGTGGGCGGCGTCGAGGGGCGGTCGACCACCTTGTTCACCTCGGCGTTCGACCCGGAACGCGGCGTCGGTACCTACGTCGCCATGGAGTCGTTCGAGGGCAGCCTCAACGGTCGTGCCGGGGCGTTCAACTACGCGCACGTCGCGTCGACCCACGGGTCCGACCGGTTCGACGAGTACGCGGTGATCGTGCCGTCGAGCGGCACGGGCGAGCTCACGGGCATCCGCGGCACTGCCGTTATGGCGGTCGACGAGGACGGCACGCATCGCATCCGGTTCGACTACACGCTCGGCGACGCCTGAGCCCGAGCCCGGCTACGCAGCGGAGCGGGCGTCGTACTCCGCCTCGGCCAGGCTCGCGAACGTGCGGAGCTGCTTGCGCATCATGACCAGGTCGCCCCACGCGAGCAGGGCCGCTCGCAGCGCACCGAGTCGGGTGGGCGGCTGTTCCACGCGGAGGACGGCCACGAGTCGCGTGCGCGCCGGAGCCGTGGCGGACAGGGCGTAGGTGAGGGCGACGTCGCCGAACAGCCGGGTGCCGGCGCCGGGCGTCATGCGGACGGTCAGGTGCTCGTCGGTGACGAACGAGTCGAGGGTGAAGATCCGGGAGAACGTCTGCCCGACCTCGAGCTCCCAGCACCACGGCAGCGGCGTCCGTGGGCTCCGGCGGCCGCCGTTGTCGATCCAGTCGTAGCTGTACGGCGCGACGCGGAACTGGCAGAGCCAGCGGTACACGACGTCGGGCGGCGCGAGGACGTCGACGCCGCGCAGGAGCCGACCCGCCAGGGCCGGCATGAGCGCGTCGCACGGGTACTCCCGCCGCTGCTCCTCGGCCGTCACGCCCCAGGTGGTCGCGATGCTCATGAGTCCCCCGTCGCCGGACTCCGACGCTAGGCCGGACTGTGCTGCCCGGCCATGGTCCCTCAGCGGGTCCTCAGCGCGACGAGGCAGGGGCTCCGCGACGAGGCGTCGAGACGGGACGCGTGTGCGGGTTCACCGGTGACCAGGTCGGCGCACCCAAGGCTCGCCCCCTGCGTGCGCTGGCCGCCGGTGGTGCAGTGGGCGGTCGTTGTCAGGGGCGAGTCGCGCGGACGGTGTTGTTGCGGGCGTCGTGCGTGAGTTCGACGAGCCCGAGGGCCTCGAGCAGCGGCGGCAGGTACATCCCGAATCGACCGCGGTAACCCTTGCGGAGCCCGTACCACCCGCCGACGGGGTTGCCTTCGTCCCGACC
The DNA here is from genome assembly GCF_056401915.1 of Cellulomonas sp. P4_D11. NCBI lineage: Bacteria > Bacillati > Actinomycetota > Actinomycetes > Micrococcales > Cellulomonadaceae > Cellulomonas > Cellulomonas sp. P4_D11. The sequence goes on from NZ_JBFUIK010000021.1 coordinate 2,840, forward strand.
CCACGCCTCGACGCTCCCGGCGGCGGCCGGCTTCTGCTCGTCGGCGGCGCCCAGCGGAACCCAGTCGCCCTGCGCGACCAGCCACGCGTGCAGGTCGTCGATCGCGCTGAGGTGGTACTTCAGGGTGGTCGACCCGACCTGGCAGACGAGCGCGGGAGGGTCGGCGGACTCGTCCCGGTACATCGTGTACGCCGACGAGCCGGGCGCGGTCGTCAGCTGCCACGGGTCGTCCTTGGTACCGCTGCCTGCCATCGGGCTCTCCTTCGAGCATCGCGCCGGACTGCAGGTCCACTATCGCCCCGCCCACAGCCCGACCGACAGTCCCGCCGCAACAGGGCGGCGGACGCACTCGGGGGGACGGGACACCGCATGTCTGTCGCGGCCCGATTGACCGGTAGGAATTCCCCTACGTATAGTGCCGGAGGTCGGCAGGAGGAGCCCTGGCCGCGTGACGCTGCTGCGAGGAGGGGCCAGCCGTGCCGAGACGACTGAAGGAGTCGCCGCTCGACCGTCTGCTCTCTGCCCTGGCCAACCCGACCCGCCGGGACATCCTCGACGCGCTGCTGTCCGGGGAGAAGAGCGTGGGCGAGCTCGCGGCGACGTTCGACATGGCGCGACCGAGCGTCTCCGAGCACCTGGCGGCGCTCCGCGCCAACGGTCTCGTGACCGAGCGGGCCGACGGCCGCCACCGGTACTACTCCGTGACGGCGGCTCCACTGGCGGACCTCGCCAGCTGGATGACCCCGTACGAGCGGTTCTGGCGCGGTCGGCTCACCGCACTCGGCGGTGTGCTGGACCGGCTGGAGCACGACGAACGACCCGAGACGAGAGGGAGCCACGAATGACTGACCCCGGGACGGCGAGCTGGGAGCTGCCGGCCGACGACGAGACCACCGACCCGACGACGATCCGTGTGGACCAGTACCTCCCGCACCCGCCCGAGCGCGTGTGGCGGGCGCTCTCCACGCCCGAGCTGGTGTCGCAGTGGCTCATGACCGACGACTTCCTGCCCGAGGTGGGCCACCGGTTCACGATGGCCGGCCGTCGGGTCGAGGCGACCGGCTTCTCCGGGACCGTCGCGAGCACGGTCCTCGCGCTCGAGCCGGAGCGCATGCTCAAGGTCACCTGGACGGACGCCGCCAAGCCTGACCTCGTGCCGACCACCGTGACGTGGACGCTCGAGCCCGAGGGGCGCGGCACCCGGATCTTCCTCGAGCACGCCGGCTTCGACCCCGACGACCCGATCGCCCAGCTGTCCCGCCGGATCATGGGCGGCGGCTGGCGCAGCAGCGTGTTCCGACGCCTGTCCGAGGTGCTCTCCCGGGTCGAGTGACCCGGGGCCCCGTCGGACCCTCCCGCTACGCTCGCGACCGGCATCGACGAAGGGTGTGGGATGACGGTGACCTCAGGTCTGGTGAGCGTGCTGGGCACCGCGGTGTCCGACGAGCCCTGGTACGTGGTCGTCGCCACGCTGGGACCCCTGCTGGCAGCGTTCGGAGCGATCGGCGCGCTCATCGTCGGCATCCTGACCGTCCGGCAGCGTGCCGCGGCCGACGCGCGGGCGCAGTGGTGGGCCCGCGTGCAGTGGGCGGTCGACCTGGCGTTCGACGACGACGACACCAAGCGCTCGGTCGGGCTCGACGCGCTCGCGCTGCTGGCCTCGTCGCCGCTGGCGAGTGCCGACGACGACGCGTTCCTCGCGGGCCTCTCGCTCGACGTGATCCGCGCGCTCGAGGACCGGGGCGCCAACGACGGTGCCGACTTCGTGCACGCGGACCAGGAGCCGGGGCAGGTTCGGCCGTCCACGGCCAGGCCAGTCGTCAGGGTGACGCGCGCCGAGGTCGCGGCGGCGCGGCTGCGCGTCGTGACCGACCGCGGTCGCGGGCGCGAGACCCCCACGTGGATCGAGAGGCTCGCCGCGATCGAGCCCGCGCGCGGCTGACGCGGGCTAACGGGACCGCGCGAACACTTACAGAACTGTCAGGGTTGACACGAGTCACCAGACCTGTACCTTTTGTCCTGGCCGGCAACAAAAAGTCCGGTGCACGGCGCCAACGACGGTGCCTCCTCGTGCGCGAGGGCCCGTCCTGGACGTGCCCTGTGTGCGGAGAAAGGTCCCAACCCCCATGCTCCTTCGTAGGCGTCAGCATGCTCGGAACCGACGAGCGACAGCGGCTCCCCACCGCGGGAGGACGACGGCGGTGCTCGTCGCAGCCCTGAGCCTCGCGCTCGTGCCGCTGCTCGCGGCGCCGGCACAGGCGTCGGCACCCGTCGACCTCGGCCCCAACGTCATCGTGTTCGACCCCAGCCAGCCGATCGCGGAGATCCAGGCGAAGGTCGACGCGATCGCGGCCCAGCAGGTCCCGGCGCAGTTCGGCGACGGCCGCTACGCGCTGCTGTTCAAGCCCGGCACGTACGGCACCGCGGAGCAGCCGCTGCGCTTCCAGGTGGGCTACTTCACCGAGGTCGCCGGCCTGGGGCAGAACCCCGGCGACGTCGTCATCAACGGCGCGATCGAGGTCTACAACCAGTGCTTCCCGACGGCGCCCGGCGCCCCGACGGACTGCACCGCGCTGGTCAACTTCTGGCGCTCGCTGTCCAACCTGAGCATCCACTACCAGGTGGGCAGCGCCGACGGCTGCCGCGGCTCGGCCAACTTCTGGGCGGTCTCGCAGGCCGCGCCGATGCGCCGCGTGAGCGTCACCGGGGCCAACGTCAGCCTCATGGACTACTGCACGGCCGGCCCGCAGTACGCGTCGGGCGGCTTCATCGCCGACTCGGCCCTGCCGTTCGTCGTGAGCGGGAGCCAGCAGCAGTTCCTGGTCCGCAACGGCTCGGTGGGCGGGTGGAGCAACAGCGTCTGGAACCAGGTGTTCGCCGGCGTCCAGGGCGCTCCCGCCACGGACTTCGTGACGAACAAGTACACGACGCTGGACACCAACCCGGCCTCGCGCGAGAAGCCGTACCTCTACGTCGACGCCAAGGGGCGGTACAACGTCTTCGTCCCGTCGGCCGCGACCAACAGCACCGGGACCACCTGGGCCGCCGGCAGCACGCCGGGCAGGTCGCTGCCGCTGAGCAGCTTCTTCGTCGCCAAGCCCGGTGACAGCGCGTCGAGGATCAACGCGGCGCTCGCCGTCGGCAAGAACGTCCTGTTCGCGCCCGGCGTCTACCACGTCAACAGGACGCTCAACGTGCTGTGGCCGAACGCGGTCGTGCTCGGTCTCGGCCTCGCGACGATCGTCCCCGACAACGGCGTCGTCGCCATGCAGACCCTCGACGTCCCCGGCATCGACATCGCCGGGATCATGTTCGACGCGGGCCCGGTGAGCTCGCCTGCTCTGCTCCAGCTGGGCACCAAGATCTCGGCGCTGGACGGCAAGCTCAAGAAGCCGCTGCTGAGCTCCGCGAGCAACCCGACCGCCGTGCAGGACGTGTTCTTCCGGATCGGTGGCGAGCACGTCGGCAAGGCGACCCAGAGCCTGGTGGTCAACACCAACCAGACGATCATCGACCACACGTGGGCCTGGCGGGCCGACCACGGCACCGGCGTCGGCTGGACCGTGAACACGGCGGACACGGGCGTGCTGGTCAACGGCAACGACGTCACCGCGACGGGCCTGTTCTCCGAGCACTACCAGAAGTACAACGTCGTCTGGAACGGCGAGCGGGGCAAGACGATCATGTTCCAGAACGAGCTGCCGTACGACGCTCCCGACCAGGCCTCCTGGCAGCACGACGGGGTCGACGGGTGGGCCGCCTACAAGGTGGGCGACAAGGTCACGACCCACGAGGCGTGGGGCATGGGCAGCTACATCTACACCAACGTGAACCCGACCCTGCACGCCACCCGGGCGTACGAGGTGCCGGTCACGCCGGGCGTGCGGCTGCACGACATCCTGACGGTCTCGCTGAACGCGGCGGGCACCATCGACCACGTGGTCAACGACACGGGCGACCCCGTGACGCCGACCATCCAGGGCCCGAGCGTGGTGCTGGAGTTCCCGGCACCGTGATCTGACCGGACAGACAGACGAGGGCCCGGCCGACGGTCGGGCCCTCGTCGCGTCTCAGACCCGCGCGACCAGCGCGTAGCGCTCGTCGTGGACCGGCCCGCCCCACAGGGCCTCGTCGTCGCCGAGCTGCTCGACCCGCAGTCCCGAGACGAGCGGGCGGACGGCGTCGACCAGGTCAGCGGCGGTGACCCCGCCGTCCCAGGGCAGCGGCGGGGCATCGGGGGTGTACGGGGTCCCGCCGGCGGTCGACCAGCGTCCCTCGACCAGGACCAGCGTGCCGCCAGGGCGGACCAGCGAGACCCAGCGGGCGAGCGCGGCCGGCGGGTCGGGCAGGGTCCAGAGCAGGTGGCGGGCGAGCACGACGTCGACCTCGGCACCCTGGGGCCGGGCGGCGTCGCCGACGACGAACGACGCGGCCACGCCTGCTGCCGCGGCCTTGGCTCTGGCCGCGTCGATCATCTGCGGCGCGACGTCCACGCCGGTGACCCGGTGCCCCGCCTCCGCCAGCAGCACGGCGAGCGACCCCGTGCCGCAGCCGAGGTCGAGCACGTCCCACGGCCCGGCGGGGATCCAGCCGGTGAGCCGGGCGGACCACGCCGCGCGGGTGCGCGGGTCGCGCAGACCGTGGTCGGGCTCGTCGTCGAAGCCCGCCGCCGCGTCGTCCCAGAACCGGGCGATACCGGAGAGATCCTCTGGTGCGGTCATCCGGCCACCGTAGGACGGCACCGCGAAACTCGTCGTGGAGCCGTGTCGAAAACGACCGGTGCCCGTTCGACGACCTGGTGAAGGCCCCGGCTCGGCACTAGCGTCGGGCGGGCACCCGAGTCGAAGGAGACAGCCATGAAGGTCCTGGTCATGATCAAGGGGGACGGCGCGGACGAGGGCAAGGTCGCACCCACCGACGAGATGTTCCGCGTCATGAACGCCTACAACGAGCAGCTGGTCAACGCCGGGATCATGCTCGGCGGCGAGGGCCTGCAGCCCAGCGCGGCCGGCGCGAAGGTGGTCTGGGAGCCGTCCGGCGAGACCTCGGTGGTCGACGGTCCGTTCGCCGAGGCCAAGGAGATCGTCGCCGGCTACTGGATCTGGCAGGTGAGCTCCCTCGACGAGGCCATCGAGTGGGCCAAGCGCTGCCCGTCGACGCCAGAGCTGCGCTCGGTGCTCGAGATCCGCCCGTTCTTCGAGATGGAGGACTTCGCGAAGATGGTCTCGCCCGAGGTGCTCGAGAAGGAGCAGGCGATCGTCGACCGCCTGAAGGCGCAGGAGGCCTGAGGAGGAGCGGGGCGATGGCCGACGCGCGACGCACCGTCGAGGTCATCTGGCGGATCGAGTCGCCGCGGCTCATCGCCTCGCTCACCCGACTGGTCCGGGACGTCGGCCTGGCCGAGGAGCTCGCGCAGGACGCGTTCGTCGCGGCGCTCGAGCAGTGGCCCGCGACGGGTGTCCCGGACCAGCCCGGCGCGTGGCTGATGGTGACCGCGCGGCACCGCGCGATCGACATGATCCGGCGCGAGCAGAACCGAAGCACCAAGTACGCCGTCCTGGCCGGCTCGCTCGCCGACGAGGAGGCGGCGGACCGGGTGGTCGACGAGCCCATCGGCGACGACCTGCTCTCGCTCGTCTTCCTCACCTGCCACCCGGTGCTCCCGCGGGAGTCGCGGATCGCCCTGACGCTGCGGCTCTTCTGCGGCCTCACCACGGACGAGATCGCGCGGGCGTACCTGGTTCCGTCGCCCACGATCGGCCAGCGGATCTCGCGCGCCAAGCGGACGCTGGCGGAGGCGCAGGTGCCGTTCGAGGTGCCGCAGGCCGACCAGATGGCGGCGCGGCTGGGCTCGGTGCTCGAGGTGATCTACCTGATCTTCACCGAGGGGCACTCCGCGACGTCGGGCACCCGGTGGGTCCGCCGGGACCTGGCCGACGAGGCGATGCGCCTGGGCCGCGTGCTCGCCGCGCTGCTGCCGCGCGAGCCCGAGGTGCACGGCCTGGTCGCGCTCATGGAGCTGCAGGCCTCCCGGTTCGACGCCCGCGGCGACGGCGTGCTGCTCCAGGACCAGGACCGCAAGCGGTGGGACAGCGCGCTCATCGAGCACGGGCTCCGGTCGCTCGAGCGCGCCACGACCCTGGGCCGACCGCTCGGGCCGTACACCGTGCAGGCGGCCATCGCGGCGTGCCACAGCCGGGCCCGGACCTTCCAGGACACCGACTGGGAGGCGATCGTCGCGCTCTACGACGCCCTGGCCCAGCTGGCGCCGTCGCCCGTCGTCGAGCTCAACCGCGCCGTCGCGGTCCTGCACGCCGACGGCCCGGAGGCGGCCCTGGCGGCCCTCGAGCTGATCCGCCACGACCCGCGCCTCGCCCGGTACCACCTGCTCGGCGCCGTGCGCGCGGACGTCCTGGTCTGGCTCGGGCGTGCCGACGAGGCCGCCGTCGAGCTCGAGCGTGCGGCCGCCCTGGCCCCCACACAACGGGAACGGAACCTGCTCATGGCGCGTTCGGCAGCCGTCGCGGAATCTCCCGTGCGGGGTGTCGGAGGGGGCTGACAGCATGGCGGACGTGACGGAGCCGACGGAGACCGAGGTCGAGACGCCCGCGCCCGCGCGGCCCGGCTGGCGTCGCGACGTCACGATCTTCCTGTCCGGGCAGACCATCTCGCTGTTCGGCTCGATGCTCGTGCAGTACGCCGTGATGTGGCACCTGACGCTCGAGACCAAGTCCGGCGGCGTCATGGCCCTGTACGCGGTGTTCGGGTTCCTGCCGCAGGCGGTGATCTCGATCTTCGGCGGCGTCTGGGCGGACCGGCTCGACCGCAAGAAGCTCATCATCGGGGCCGACGCCACCATCGCGGTCGTCACGCTGGCCCTGGCGATGTTCATGATGGCGGGCGCCACCGACCTCTGGCTGATCTTCGTCGCGATCGCCATCCGGTCCGCGGGCGCGGGAATCCAGATGCCTGCGGTCGCCGCGCTGCTGCCGCAGATCGTGCCGGGCGACAAGCTCATGCGGGTCAACGGCATCAACGGCACGATCCAGTCGGCCATGATGCTGATCGCGCCCGCGGCCGCCGCCGGGGTCTACGCGAGCATGTCGATCGTCGCGGTGTTCTACATCGACGTCGTCACCGCGGTCATCGGCATCGGGCTGCTCCTGCTGGTCACGGTGCCGCGGCTCGTGCGCTCCGACGCCGGACAGGTGGGCTACTTCGACGACCTCGTCGGCGGGGTGAAGTACGTGGTGACCCACGCGTTCGTGCGCTGGATCCTCGTGCTCTACGCGGTGGTGTTCCTGCTCATCGTGGCGCCCTCGTTCCTGACCCCGCTGATGATCGTGCGGACGTTCGGCGAGGAGGTCTGGAAGCTCACCGCCAACGAGCTCGCGTTCAGCATCGGCATGGTGCTCGGCGGCGCGGCCGTGGCGGCGTGGGCCGGGAAGTGGAACCGGGTCCGCATGATCCTGGGCTCCACGCTGGTCTTCGGTGGCCTCTCCGTCGGGCTCGGGCTGTCGACCAACCTCTGGGTCTTCTTCTCGTTCATGTTCCTGCTCGGCCTGTCGGTGCCGGCCTTCTCGACGCCGTCGTTCACGGTGCTGCAGGAGACCGTGGAGCCGGAGATGCAGGGGCGGGTGTTCGGCTTCGTCGGCATCGTCATGGCCCTGTCGATGCCGATCGGGATGGCGATCTTCGGGCCGCTGGCCGACCGGTTCTCGGTCGAGTCGCTGCTGATCTGGGCGGGGGTGGCGCTGCTGCTGGTCGTCGCTCTGGCGCTCGCCGTCCCGGGTGGTCGGCGGGCGATGCGCGCCGCGAACGAGCACGCCACCGCCTGACGGACGTCAGGCGAGGTGCGCGCCGGACCCCACGGCCGCCGCCTCCCGGACCCAGCCGGCGAACGTCTCGTCGAGGTCCGCGAGCGAGCGGATCCGGAAGCGGTTGACGTGCAGGTTCCGCTGGTACGGGGACGACCGGAGGATCCGGGGGTCCCCGTCCAGCGGTCGCAGCGTGTCGAGGTAGCCCTCGACGCCCTGCCGGGTCGGGCGGGCGCCGGCGAACCCGCGCCGGGGACCCTTGAACGTGATCGTCGTCTTCGCCACGGCGTAGGTCACCGGCCCCGTCGACTCCACCAGGGCGGCGAACGCCCGCCACAGCTCGACGTGCGCCGGGTCGGCGTCGCGCAGGTGGTCGTCCACGGTCCAGACTCGGTCGTCCATGGCCCCCATGCTGCGCCAGGATGACCGCATGATCGAGCCCTTCACGCTCACCGGCCGGCACGTCCGGCTGGAACCACTGGACCCGTCGCACGTGCCAGGGCTCGCCGCGGCCGCCGCCGAGGAGCGCGGGAGCTACGGGTACACCTGGGTGCCCGACGGGCCGGTCGACACGGCCGCCTACGTCGACGCCGCCCTCGAGCACGCGGCATCCGGCCGGGCGGTGCCGTTCGCGGTGCGGCGGCTGGCCGACGACGCGATCGTCGGCAGCACCCGGTTCCTCGACCTCGAGGTGTTCGAGAACCCGGCGACGTGGCCGCCCGGCAGCCTCGGTCCGGCGCCGAGCGACGAGCACCCGCCGTCCGTCGCCGAGATCGGCAGCACCTGGTACGCGGCGTCGGCCCAGCGGACGGCGATCAACACCGAGGCCAAGCTGCTGCTGCTCACGCACGCGTTCGAGACGTGGCGGACCCTGCGGGTGACCCTCAAGACCGACGCCCGCAACGCCGCGTCGCGCAGGGCGATCGAGCGGATCGGCGGCCGGTTCGAGGGGGTGCGCCGCGTGCACACCGTCGCCACGGACGGCGGCCTGCGCGACACGGCCTACTTCTCGATCGTCGCGGCCGAGTGGTTCACCGTGCGGGCGGGGCTGGTGGCGCGCCTGGGGTGACGGCGTCGCGGCTGCGCTGCAAGAACGCGCGTTCGGCGTCGTGGGGCGTGAGGGCGAGCGCCTGGTCGTACGCGGCGGCGGCGTCCGAGGGTCGATGGAGCCGCCTCAAGAGGTCGGCGCGGACCGCGTGGAAGAGGTAGAAGCGCTCGAGCGGCAGGCCGTCCACCAGCGCGAGCCCCGCGGCCGGTCCCTCGAGCTCCGCGACAGCGACCGCGCGGTTCAGCTCGACGACCGGGCTGGGCGCGATCGACATGAGCTGGTCGTACAGGATCACGATCTGCCGCCAGTCCGTCCCGGCCGGCTCGCTGTGCACCGCCTGCATCGCGGCCTGCAGCTGGTACGGACCGAGGTGGTCCCGACGAAGACAGCGGCGCACCAGGGCGCGACCCTCGTCGAGCTCGCGCTCGTCCCATCGCGACCGGTCCTGGTTCCGCAGCAGGACGAGCGACCCGTCGGCGGAGACCCGGGCGTCCCGCCGGGCGTCCGTGAGCAGCATGAGCGCGAGCAGCCCGAGCGCCTCGGGCTCGTCCGGCATCAGCTCGACCAGCACGCGGCCCAGCCGGACGGCCTCGGCGCACAGGTCCTCGCGCACGAGCGCGGCCGAGCCCGTGGTGAACACGAGGTAGACCACGGCGAGGACGGCGCGCAGGCGGTCGGGCAGGTCGGCGTCGCGCGGGATCCGGTAGGGGATCCGGGCGTCGCGGATCTTGCCCTTGGCGCGCACCAGCCGCTGCGCCATCGTCGGCTCCGGCACCAGGAACGCGCGCGCGATCTCGTCGGTGGTCAGGCCGCCGAGCAGCCGGAGAGTGAGCGCCACCTGCGCCTCGACCGACAGCGCCGGGTGGCAGCACGTGAACACGAGCCGGAGCCGGTCGTCACGCACGGGCCCCACCTCCACGGGTTCCTCGCGCTCGTGCAGGAGAGCGGCCTGAGCGTGCCGGTCGTCGCGCGAGGCCTCCCGCCGCAGCCGGTCGATGGCCTTGCGCTTGGCCGTGGTGATGATCCAGCCGGCGGGGCTCGGCGGGAGCCCGTCGACGGGCCAGCGCTGCACGGCCGCGACGAACGCCTCCTGCACGGCCTCCTCGGCGATGTCGAGGTCGCCGAAGGTCCGGGTCAGGACGGCGACGGCGCGGCCGTGCTCGGCGCGGAAGACCCGCGCGACCGCGTCGTCGGCGGCCGTCGTCACTGGTGGTCCGTCGTCACTGGTAGCGGAACGGCCGCACCTCGATGGGCAGGGTCGTGGCGACGGCCAGCTGGCCGCCCCAGTCGAGGGCCGCGTCGAGGTCGTCGACGTCGACGATCGTGAAGCCGCCCAGGTGCTCCTTGGCCTCGACGAACGGGCCGTCGGTGGTCACGACGTCGCCGTCCTGGGCGCGCAGCACGGTCGCCGTGCTCGGGTCGTGCAGGCCGCCCGCGTAGACCCAGATGCCGGCGTCCTTCATCGCCTGGTCGACCTTGCCGACGGCGTTCATGATCGGTTCCAGGAACTCGGGGTCGGGCATCGGCCCGGCGGGCTCCATCACGCTCAGCAGGTAGTGGCTCATCACGTCCTCCTCGGTGGGTGCGGCGCCGGCGTCGGGCCGGCTGCTCACCGTCTGTACGAACGGGGAGCAGCCGGATCGACAGCCCAACCGCAAAACTACCGAGGCACGTAGTCGAACGTGTCCGGGTTCGGGCCGGTGCGCTCGTCGCGGTTGAGCCCGGAGATGTCCGCGAGGTCGACGTCGCTCAGCTCGAAGTCGAAGAGCGCGAAGTTCTCCTCGATGCGGCTGCGGGTCACCGACTTGGGGAACACGATGTCGCCGCGCTGGAGGTGCCACCGCAGCGTGACCTGCGCGGGCGTCCTGCCCAGCGACTCCGCGATCCGCACGATCGTGGGGTCGTCCAGCACCTTGCCCTGCGCGATCGGGCTCCACGCCTCGGTCGCGATGCCGTGCTCGGCGTCGAACGCGCGCACCTCCTCCTGCGTGAGGTACGGGTGCACCTCGACCTGGTTCACCGCGGGCGTGATCGTGGTCTCGGCGTTCAGGCGTCGCAGGTGGTGCGGCTGGAAGTTGGAGACGCCGATCGCCTTCGCGCGGCCGGACCGGTAGAAGTCCTCCATCGCCTTCCAGGTCTCGACGAAGTCGCTCACCATCGCCAGCGGCCAGTGGACGAGGAAGAGGTCGACGTGGTCGAGCCCGAGGGTGTCGAGCGTCAGGTCGAACGCGATCGCCGCGTCCTCGGGGTCGTGCGCGTCGTTGTTCAGCTTGCTGGTGATGAAGACCTCGTCGCGGGCGAGCCCGGACTCCGCGAACGCCTCGCCGACGCCCTTCTCGTTCTTGTACATCTGCGCCGTGTCGATGTGCCGGTAGCCCACCTCGAAGGCCTGCAGGACCGCGTCCTTGGTCTCCGCCGGGTCGATCTGGAAGACGCCGAAGCCCAGCTGGGGGATCTCGACGCCGTTGTTCAGGGTGATGTTCGGGACGGTGCTCATGCGTCCTATTCGACCCTGTTGCGGCGGCGGCTGCCTCTTGACCGAGCGCGGCGCAGGTGACAGAGTCCCAACTAACTAGTTGGTTTCTCGTCGGCAAGGAGCCCCGCATGTACAACGTCCCCGACCAGACCGGTCGCACGGTCGTCGTCACCGGCGCCAACAGCGGCACGGGACGGGAGGCGGCGGAGCGCCTGGCCGCGGCCGGTGCCCACGTGGTGCTGGCGGTCCGCAACCCCGAGAAGGGCGAGAAGGCGCTCGCGGAGATCCGGGCCGCGCACCCCGCCGCCTCCGCCGAGGTGCGGCTGGTCGACCTCGCGTCCCTCGCGTCGGTGCGGGCGTTCGCCGACGCCCTGGAGCGCGACCTCCCGCACCTCGACACCCTGATCAACAACGCCGGGGTCATGGCGCCGCCGACGCGGTTCGAGACCGAGGACGGCTTCGAGCTGCAGCTGGGCACCAACTACCTCGGCCCGTTCGCGCTGACCAACCGGCTCCTGCCGCTGCTGCTCGCGGCGCCGGCGGGGCGGGTCACCACCATGAGCAGCGGCATGGCGAACGTGGGCCGGATCCGGTTCGACGACCTGCAGTGGACCCGGCGCCGGTACAGCCCGAGCCGGACGTACGCGCAGTCCAAGCTCGCGGACCTGCTCCTCGCCCGCCGGCTGGCCCGCGTCTCGATGCAGCGCGGCTGGGACCTGCGGAGCAACGCGGCCCACCCCGGCTTCACCGAGACGAACCTGCAGACCGCCGGGGCGTCGCTCGGTCGCGAGCGGACCCACCGCTCGCCCATCGCCAGCATGCCCTTCGTCCCGTCGCAGCTCCCGCCGGAGGGCGCCGAGCCGATGCTGTTCGCGGCGGCCGACCCGCTCGCGGCCGAGGGCGGGTACTACGGCCCGTCGGGGCGGTTCGGCCTCGTCGGCCCGACCGGTCCGGCCCGGCTCAACCGGCGGATGCGCGACGACGGCACGGCGGCGCGGCTGTGGGCCGTCGCCCAGGACCTCACGGGGACGGCCCTGCCCGCATGATGGCCGCCGACACCCCGCGCCGGATCCTCGACGCGGCCGCCGACGAGTTCGCCGAGCGCGGTCTGGCCGGCGCGCGAGTGGACCGGATCGCCGAGCGGGCCGAGGCGAACAAGCAGCGGATCTACGCGTACTTCGGCAGCAAGGACCAGCTGTTCGACGCGGTGATCGAGGACCGCATCGAGCAGCTCCTCGACGCCGTCCCGTTCGACGCCGCGGACCTGCCCGCCTACGCCGTGCGGCTGCTCGACTTCAACGCGGCGCACCCGTCGCTGGTCCGGCTGCTGCTGTGGCACAACCTCGAGCGCCCGGGGGTGCTGGCGCAGCTCCCGCAGTCGGTGTCGTCGCACGCCCGGAAGGTGGCCGCCCTGCGCGCCGTCCGCGGCGACGGCGGCTGGGCCGCGGACCGGCTGCTCGGGCAGGTGCTCGGGCTGGTGCACGGCGTGACGCTCGCCCCGCTGGCCGAGCCGGAGCACGTCCGTGCGGACCTGCACCGGGCGGTCAGCCTGCTGGTCGGCTGATCTCCTCGACACCCGCGCTCGCTTGTCAGTGGTGAGTGGAAAGGTCGTGCTGCGGCGGGCGCCCTCGTGGCAGCCTGCACTGACCCCGATCCGCAAGGAGCTGTCGGCATGTCCCATCCCCTCGCTTCCCGAGTCACCGGTCCCGTCCTGCTCCCGGACGACGACGGCTTCGCCGACGAGGTCGCCGCGCACAACCGCGCGGTGGTCCACAGCCCGGACGTGGCGGTCGGGGCGTCGAGCGCGCAGGACGTCGTCGAGACGGTCCGCTGGGCTGCCGAGAGCGGCGTCCCGGTCACGGTGCTCGCCACCGGTCACGGGGCCAGGACGCCCGTCACCTCCGGGGTCGTGCTCACCACGCACCGGCTCGGCGGAGTCACGGTGGACCCCGCGACCGGGATCGCGACGATCGGCGCCGGCTCCCACTGGACCGACGTCGTGACGGTCGCCGATGCCCACGGGCTCACGCCGATCGCCGGCTCGTCCACGCACGTCGGCGTGATCGGGTACCTGCTCGGCGGCGGCCTCGGTCCGTTCGCGCGCAGCCACGGGTTCAGCTCCGACCGGCTCGAGTCGCTCACGGTCGTCACCGGGGCGGGCGAGCTGGTGGAGGCGTCGGCCGACCGGCACCCGGACCTGTTCTGGGCGCTCCGCGGCGGACAGCACGGGCTCGGCGTGGTGACGGAGGTCCGGCTGCGGCTCGCCGCGGTGCCGTCGCTCTACGCCGGCTCCCTGTTCTTCGACTCCGAGCACATCGAGACCGCGCTGCGCGGCTGGCTGGCGTGGACGGCCTCGGCGGACCCCGACACGACCACCAGCGCGGCGATCATCGGCTTCCCGCCGTTCGACGCCGTGCCCCCGTTCCTGCGCGGGAAGACCGTGCTGGTGCTCCGGTTCGCCCGGCCCGGCGACGAGGCCGCCGGTGAGGCGGTCGCCGCGCCCCTGCGCGCCCTTGCGCCGACGCTCGCGGACACGGTCGGTCTGCTGCCCGTGGCCCGCGCCGCCGAGATCCACAACGATCCCGTCGACCCCGGTCCCAGCTGGGTCCGCGGCCTCCTGCTCAGCCACGCCGACGACGAGCTCGCGACGGCCTGGCTCGGACTCGTCGGGCCCGGCGCCGAGCACCCGTTCGTGGCCGCCGAGCTGCGGCACGTCGAGGGCGCGACAGCCGTGGACGTCCCAGGCGGCTCCGCCGTCTCCGGACGCGGGGCGGCGTTCACGCTCGGGCTGATCGGCGTCGACCCGGGGCAGTTCCGGACGACCATGCCCTCCGCGGCCTCGGCCGTCGCGGAGGCTGTCGCGCCCTGGACGGCAGCCGAGGTCAACCCCAACTTCGCCGGTACGGCGACCCCGGTGTGGGCGCCTGCGACGGCCGAGAGGTTGGCCCGGGTCCGCCAGACGTATGACCCCGCCGGCGTGTTCGCCTGAGGCAACTGGGGAGGATCGGTGAAGGCTGCGTCGTTCGCCCACGCGGCGGCACCGGGTGATGACACGCTCTCGGAGCGTTGGTCGAGCAGAGGGCGGCGCGGTTGCCGCACGACGAGGGGACAGCATGACGTTCGCGGGTGAACGGACGGTGGCGTGGCGCCGCCTGGCAGGCGGAGGGATCGCGCTGCTGCTGGTGGCGGCCGGGCTCACGGCGTGCTCGGCCGAGCCGCCCGGACCCGAGGCGGCCACGAAGGCCCTCGCGGCGGCGCTCACGTCCGGCGACTTCTCCAAGGCTCCCTTCGAGGGCGGGAACGTCGACGTCACCGCGGCGACCGCTCTGCGCGAGGCCGCGTACGAGGGGCTCGCGCCGTGGCAGCCCACGGTCGCGGTCGTGTCGACCACCGTGGACGAGAAGGACAAGGACGTCGCGACGGCGACCCTCGGGTACACGTGGGACGTCGACGAGAGCGACGCCGACTGGACGTACGAGACGCACGCCCGTCTGACCCGCGACGACGAGGACGTCTGGCACGTCGCCTGGGCACCGACCCTCCTGGCGCCGGACCTCGCGGCCGGCGAGGTGCTCACCGTGCACCGCACGCGCGCGGACCGCGCGAACGTGCTGGGCGCGAACGGCGCCGTGATCGTCGAGCCGCGCACGGTGCACCGGCTCGGCATCGACAAGACGCGCATCGCTGCGGCGGACCAGGACGGCGCGGCGCGGGCCTTCGCCGGCGCGCTGGGTCTCGACGTCGACGCCTACGCCGCCAAGGTCGCCGCAGCGGGCGAGAAGGCGTTCGTCGAGGCCATCACCATCCGGGAGGGCGACCCCGGCTACGACGTGGCCACGCTCGCCGCCATGCCGGGCGTCAACGACGTCGTCGGCACGCTGCCGCTCGCGCCCAGTCGCCGGTTCGCCCGGCCGATCCTCGGGTCGGTCGGCGAGGCCACCGCGGAGATCGTCGAGAAGTCCGACGGCGCCGTCGCGGCCGGGGACCTGGCCGGCCTGTCCGGGCTCCAGCGCCAGTACGACGCGCAGCTCCGCGGGCTCCCGGGCCTGACGATCACGGCCGCGCTGGCCGACGGCTCGGCGCCCCGCCAGCTCTACGACGTCCCGCCCACGCCCGGCACGCCGCTGACGACCACGCTCGACGTGGCACTGCAGAACACGGCCGAGGACGTCCTCGCCGGCGTCGGCCCCGCCAGCGCCATCGTCGCGATCCGCCCGTCGACCGGCGACGTGCTCGCCGCGGCGAGCGGCGCGGGCGGCGAGGGGATGTCGACCGCGACGCTCGGCCAGTTCGCGCCGGGGTCGACGTTCAAGGTGGCCACCGCGCTCGCGCTGCTGCGGTCCGGGCTCACGCCCGACAGCGACGTCACGTGCCCCGCGACGGTCTCCGTCGACGGGCGCAGCTTCTCCAACTTCCCCGAGTACCCGACCGACAAGCTGGGCACCATCTCGCTGCGGACCGCGTTCGCCAACTCGTGCAACACGGCCTTCATCTCGGCGCGCGACTCCGCCGACCAGGACGCCCTCATCGACGCCGCGGGCTCGCTGGGCCTCGTCTCGCAGGCGGCGCTCGGGTTTCCCGCGTTCCTGGGCGACGTGCCGGGGGACTCGGACGGCACCGACCACGCCGCCTCGATGATCGGGCAGGGCCGGGTGCTGGCGTCGCCGCTCGGCATGGCGACGGTCGCGGCGTCCGTCGCGCACGGCGGGACCGTGGTGCCGCGGCTGGTGGTGCCCGCCGAGGGGGTGGCGACGCCCGAGCCGACCGACGACGGGACGGCGGCGAGCGCGGCCCCGACCGAGACGCCTCGTCCGGTGGTGCCGCTCACCGCGGCCGAGGCCGCGACGCTCCACGACCTCATGCGCGGGGTGGTCACCGAGGGTGGCGCGGCGTTCCTGCAGGACGTGCCGGGCGACGAGGTGGCGGCCAAGACGGGCACCGCCCAGTTCGGTGACGCGGGGAACCTGCAGAACCACGTGTGGATGATCGCGATCCACGGCGACCTGGCCGTCGCCGTGTTCGTCGACGTCGGCGACTACGGCTCGACGACCGCGGGCCCGCTGCTCGAGCAGTTCCTGTGGGCGGCGCAGGGGTGACCGCCGGTTAAAGCGGCGCCCCGGGGCACGCAGGTCGACACAATGGCCCGGTGTTCCTGACCCTGACGTCGACGGCCGACTCCGCGAGCGACCTGGGCTTCCTGCTGCACAAGCACCCCGACCGCGTGCAGACGTTCGACCTGTCCGTCGGTCGGGCGCACGTGTTCTACCCGGAGGCCGACGACCGGCGGTGCACGGTCGCGCTGCTGCTCGAGGTGGATCCGGTGGAGCTGGTGCGCGGCGGGCGGTTCGGGGACGGGTCGGCGCTCGCCGACTACGTCAACGACCGGCCGTACGCGGCGAGCTCGCTGCTGGCCGTGGCGCTCGGCCGGGTGTTCCGGTCCGCGATGGCCGGCTCGTGCGCCACCCGACCGGACCTCGTCGGCGTCCCGCTGCCGCTGGAGCTCCACGTGCCGGCCGTGCCCGACGACGGGGACCCCGCGCTGGTCGCGCGCCTGTTCGAGCCGCTCGGGTGGACGGTGTCCGTCGGGGTCGGTCCTCTGGACCCGCAGGTGCCGTCCTGGGGGGACTCGCCGTACGCCGACGTGCGGCTGACCGGCACGTTCACGGTCGCGGACGCGCTGCGGCACCTGTACGTGCTGCTGCCCGCGCTGGACGGGGGCAAGCACTACTGGGTCGGTCCCGAGGAGGTGGACAAGCTGGTCCGCAGCGCCGGCGACTGGCTGGGCGAGCACCCGGAGCGCGACTGGATCCTGCAGCGTTCGCTCGCGCACCGGCGCGAGTACGTGGCCGACGCGGTGGAGCGGCTCGGGGTCGTCGAGGAGGTCGTCGCCGGCGCCGAGGGAGAAGCGACCCCGTCTGCCGCGGTGATCGTGCCGCCGCCGCTCGCGGCGATCCGGCGGGAGGTGGTGCTCGCGGAGCTGCGGGCCGCGCGGGCGGCGTCGGTGGTCGACCTCGGGTGCGGGGAGGGTGCGCTGCTGCGGGAGCTGCTGGCCGACCCGGCGTTCACGCGGGTGGTCGGCGCCGACGTGTCGCACCGCGCCCTCCGGAAGGCGGCCGAGCGGTTGGGGCTGGACCGGATGCCCGACACCGTGCGCGCCCGGCTCACGCTCGTGCAGTCGTCGGTGACGTACCGGGACGCGCGGCTGGCGGGGGCGGACGCGGTGGTGCTGATGGAGGTGATCGAGCACGTCGACCTCGACCGGCTGCCGGCGCTGGAGCGGACGGTGTTCGGCGAGGCGCGCCCGCGGACGGTGATCGTGACCACGCCGAACGAGGAGTTCAACGTGCGGTACCCGACGCTGCACGCCGGGACCATGCGGCACACGGACCACCGGTTCGAGTGGACGCGCGGGCAGGGCGAGGCGTGGGCGGCGGGGGTGTGCGAGGCGTACGGGTACACGTTCCGCGCGGGGGCGGTCGGGGACGTCGACCCGGAGGTCGGGCCGCCGACCCAGCTGCTGGTGTTCACTCTGGGGGCCGCCGCATGAGCGCGCTGGAGATCCCGGAGCTGGCGCTGGTCGCGCTGGTCGGGGCGTCGGGGTCGGGAAAGTCGACGTTCGCGGCCGACCGCTTCGGGCGGTACGAGGTGGTGTCCAGCGACGCCTGCCGGGGGATGGTGTCCGACGACGAGACCGACCAGGACGCCACCAAGGACGCGTTCGAGGTGCTGTCGTTCGTCGTCGGGAAGCGCCTGGACCGTGGCCGGCTGACGGTGGTCGACGCGACGAACGCGCAGCGGGACGCTCGCAAGCACGTGGTCGAGCTGGCCCGCGCGCACGACGTGCTGCCGGTCGCGATCGTGCTGGACCTGCCCGAGGACGTGTGCCTCGAGCGCAACCGGGGGCGCGGCGACCGGCAGCTGCCGGAGCGCGTGGTGAAGCGGCAGCGCGACCTGGTGCGGCGCGCGGTCGGGGGCCTGGCGCGCGAGGGGTTCCGGCAGGTGCACGTGCTGCGCACGCCTCTGGAGGTCGAGCAGGCCACGATCGTGCGCGCGCGGCTGCACAACGACCTGCGCGACGAGCACGGGCCGTTCGACGTCATCGGCGACGTGCACGGCTGCCGGTCGGAGCTGGAGGCGCTGCTGCAGACGCTCGGCTACGCGCTGGTGCGGGACGACGCGGGCCGACCGGTCGACGCGGCGCACCCGGAGGGCCGCAAGGTCGTGTTCCTCGGCGACCTGGTGGACCGCGGGCCGGACACGCCCGGCGTCCTGCGGCTGGCCATGGGGATGACCGCGGCCGGTCACGCGCTCGCGGTGCCGGGCAACCACGAGCACAAGCTGGTCCGCGCGCTGGACGGCCGGAACGTCACGGTCAGCCACGGGCTCGAGACGTCGCTCGAGCAGCTGGCCGCCGAGGGGCCGGACTTCTCGTCCCGCGTGCGCGAGTGGGCCGACGGGCTCGTCTCGCACCTGGTCATGGACGACGGGAGGCTCGTCGTCGCGCATGCCGGGCTCAAGGAGGCGTACCACGGCCGGACGTCGGGCCGGGTGCGCAGCTTCGCGCTGTACGGCGACACCACCGGGGAGACCGACGAGTTCGGCCTGCCGGTCCGCTACCCATGGGCCGACGAGTACCGCGGCCGCGCGATGGTCCTGTACGGCCACACCCCGACGCCGGTCCCGCAGTGGGTCAACCACACGATGTGCCTGGACACCGGCGTGGTGTTCGGCGGGCACCTGACCGCGCTGCGGTACCCGAGCAAGGAGCTCGTGCAGGTGCCTGCCGAGCAGGTCTGGTACGAGCCGGCGAAGCCGTTCCTCGTGCCGGCGGCGACGCGGCCCGACGACGTGCTCGACCTCGAGGACGTGCTGGGGCGGCGGTCGGTGGAGACGCGTCACCACGGGCGGGTCACGATCGAGGAGGAGAACGCCGTCGCCGCACTCGAGGTGATGAGCAGGTTCGCGCTGCACCCGCGCTGGGTGCCGTACCTGCCGCCGACGATGGCGCCCGTGGCGACGTCGCCGCTGCCTGGGGTCCTCGAGCACCCGGCCGAGGCGTTCTCGGCGTTCGCCGCGAACGGTGTCACGCGCGTGATCTGCGAGGAGAAGCACATGGGGTCGCGCGCGACCGTGCTCGTGTGCCGCGACGCCGAGACCGCCCAGCGCAGGTTCGGCGCTCCGGTCGGCGAGACGGGCGCCGCCTGGACGCGGACCGGGCGGGCGTTCTTCGACCGGCCGCTCACGGAGGTCTTCCTCGCGGGCGTCCGCGACGCGGTCAGCGCCGCCGGGCTGTGGGACGAGCTGGGCACCGACTGGCTGCTGCTGGACGGCGAGCTGCTCCCGTGGTCGCTCAAGGCCGGGCCGCTGCTGCGGGAGCAGTACGCGGCGACGGGTGCCGCCGCGCGGGCGATGCTGCCTGCGGCCGTGTCGGCGCTGGTCACCGCCGCGTCCAGGGGGCTCGACGTCGGGGACCTGCTCGACCGGACCCGGCGGCGGGCAGGAGATGCGGACGCCTTCGTGGAGGCCTACCGCCGCTACGTCTGGCCGACCGACGGCCTCGACGGCGTCCAGCTCGCGCCGTTCCAGGTGCTCGCCGCGGAGGGTGCGACGTTCCACGACCGCGACCACGGCTGGCACCTGGGGCTGGTCGACCGGCTGGTCGACGCGGACCCGGTGCTGGTCCGGCGCACGGGACGTCTGGAGCTCGACGTCCACGAGCCGCAGGCGGGGATCGACTGGTGGGAGGAGCTCACCGCGGCCGGCGGCGAGGGGATGGTGGTGAAGCCGTTCGCGAATCTGGTGCACGGCCGCCGCGGCCTGGTGCAGCCGGGCCTCAAGGTCCGCGGCCGCGAGTACCTGCGGATCATCTACGGGCCCGAGTACCCGCAGCACCTCGACCGGCTGAAGGTCCGGTCGCTGGGGCGCAAGCGCGGCCTGGCGCTGCGCGAGTACGCCCTCGGCCTGGAGTCGCTGGAGCGGCTGGCCGCGGGCGAGCCGCTCTGGCGCGTGCACGAGCCGGTGTTCGCGGTGCTGGCGCTCGAGTCGGAGCCGGTGGACCCGCGGCTGTGAGAGCGTCGGACGCATGACCGACGAGGACACCCGCACGCAGTACGAACGCATGGTCGCCGGCGACTGGTACGAGGCCGACGCCGAGACCCACGCGCTGACCAGCGCGGCGCAGGCCCGCGCGGAGCGCTTCGCGCAGGCGGTGCGCGAGGGTGCCGACGACGCCGGCGACCGGCTCCGCGAGCTGCTCGGCTCGCTGGGCGAGGACACCTGGATCCGCCCGCCGCTGTACGTCGACTACGGGGTCCACCTGCACGTCGGCGCGCGGACCTTCGCCAACTTCGGGCTGGTCGCGCTGGACGTCGCGCCCATCCACATCGGCGACGACGTGCAGATCGGCCCGAACGTCCAGCTGCTCACCCCGATCCACCCGGTCGACCCGGAGCCGCGCAGGAACAAGCTCGAGGCGGCCAAGCCGATCACCATCGGGGACAACGTCTGGCTCGGTGGCGGCGTCATCGTCTGCCCCGGCGTGACCATCGGCGACAACACCGTGGTCGGCGCCGGGTCCGTCGTCACCAAGGACCTGCCCGCCAACGTCGTCGCGGTCGGCAACCCCGCGCGCGTGATCAAGGAGATCTGATGAGCGAGCGCGCCGTCGGCGTCATGCTGCCGCGGGACCTGCCGGCGGACCTGTTCCGCTCGTTCGCGCAGCGCGCGGAGGCACTCGGGTTCGACGAGCTCTGGGTGGTCGAGGACTGCTTCTTCCGCGGCGGCGTCGCGCAGGGCGCGGCGGCGCTCGCGATGACCGAGCGCATCCGGGTCGGCATCGGCATCCTGCCCGCCGCCGTGCGCAACGCGGCGTTCACGGCGATGGAGGCCGCGACGCTGGCCGAGCTGTTCCCCGGTCGGGTCGACGTCGGCATCGGGCACGGGATGCCGGGGTGGATGCGGCAGGTGAGCGCCTGGCCGCAGAGCCCGCTGACCATGCTCGGGGAGCACCTCGACGCGGTCCGGGCGGTGCTCCGCGGCGGCTCCGTCGACGCCGACGGCCGGTACGTGACGCTGCACGGGGTCGACCTGAGCTCACCGCCGCCGCACGTCCCGCGGGTCCTGGCAGGGGTCCGCGGACCCAAGTCGCTCGCGCTCGCGGGCCGGTCCGCGGACGGCACGATCCTCGCCGAGCCGGTGACCCCCGAGTACGTCGCGGACGCTCTCCGGCACATCGCCCCCACGCGGGAGCACCGGATCGTGGCGTACTGCGTCGCGGTGGTCGACGACGACGCGGCGGCGGCGCGCGACGTCGCGCGGCCCGCGCTGGAGTGGATCGGCGAGCCCGACTGGGACGTCCACATCGCGCCGCTGCCGTTCGCCGACGAGTTCCGCGCGCTGCGGGCCGCGGCACCCGACCGTCCTGGCTTCGTGGCAGCGATGCCCGACGAGTGGGTGGACCAGCTCGCGGTCGTCGGGACCGTGGACGGCGCGCGGAAGCGGATCGGGGAGCTGCACGACGCCGGCGTCACGACGACGGTCCTCATGCCGGTCGGCGCGGACCCGATGGCGGCGCTGGAGGACCTCGCGCGCGTCCTGTAGGCGGCCAGGGCGCCTCGCCCGGCGTGGCCTAGTAGCCGAGTCGCTCCACGATCTCCTCGGCCGTGGCGGTCGCCGCGCCGGCGTCGTTGACGACCACCAGGTCCTCCACGCCGGCGGCCTCCAGCAGGTCCGCGAGCTCGTCGGTCCGGTCGAGGTGCCAGTCGCGGTCCGGACCCGGCGCGTGGCGGGCGAGCAGCCGCGCGCGGCGGGTGGCGGCGGGGGCGTCGAGGCGCACGACCCGGACGGGAACGCCGAGGGCGTCGGCGTACTCGTCGCGCTGCGCGGCGTCCTCGACGACGCGCGGCAGGATCAGGACCTCGATGCCGGCCGCGCGCCAGTGCTCGCGCATCGAGCGCAGGTGCCGGACGACAGCCGTCTCGTTGAAGGGGTCGTCGTCGGTCGCCGGCATGCGGTGCGCCAGCTCGTCGACGTCGAGGTCGCAGGCCTCGCGCCCGCGGGCGAGGAGCGCCGTGCGGAGCGCCGCCGCGACCGTCGTCTTTCCTACCCCGACCGTTCCCGAGAGCACCACGACGTCCATGTCGGCGATCCTGCCATGTCAAGAACTCTTGACATGATGTCCGGTCTGTCTTACGTTCGCCGTGTCAACAATTCTTTACACGGGAGACTCCGATGGCGCTCGAGACCGAGCCCGGCAGGATGCAGGCGATCGTCCAGAGTGCCTACGGCGCTCCCGGCGACGTGCTGACGTGGGGGACGGTTCCGCGCCCGGTGCCCACGGCTGACGAGGTCCTCGTCCGGGTGCGCGCGTCGTCGCTCAACTTCGCCGACGTCGCCGTGGTGACCGGGCGCCCCTCGCTGATCCGGATGATCACCGGGCTGCTGCGGCCGAAGCACGCGCTCCCCGGCAAGGACGTGGCGGGCACGGTCGAGGCGGTCGGCGCCGGGGTGACCGACCTCGAGGTCGGCGACGAGGTCTACGCGGAGGCCGACCACGGTGGGTGGGCGCAGCTCGTCTGCCTCCCCGCGGCCGTCGTCGCCCGCAAGCCGGCGAACCTCTCCTTCGCCGAGGCGGCCGCCGTGCCGCTCGCGGGTGGGACGGCGCTGCGCTGCGTCGAGACGGTGGAGCCCGGGCAGAAGGTCGTGGTCAACGGTGCGTCGGGCGGCGTCGGCACGTTCGCGGTGCAGCTGGCCAAGGCGCGGGGCGCCGAGGTGACGGCCGTGTGCAGCGGCCGGAACGCGGACGCCGCCCGGGCGCTCGGCGCCGACCACGTCGTCGACTACGACCGGTCCGACTTCACGAGCACCGGGCAGCGCTACGACGGGGTGGTCGACCTCGTCGGCAACCGCACGCTGGGAGCCTGCCGACGCGCGCTCACGGAGACGGGCACCCTGGTCATGTCGTCGGGCGGCGGGGGCCGGGTGATCGGTCCGATGGGCCGGATCCTGCGGGCCGTCGTCGTGAACCCGTTCGTCAGCCAGCACCTACGGCCGCTCGCCGTCACCCGGAGCCGGGCGAGCCTCGACCAGCTGCGCGGGCTGATCGAGGCGGGGCACGTCACGCCGGCCGTCGAGCGCACCTACCCTCTGAGCGACGCCGCTGAGGCGCTGCGTCGCCTGCAGGACGAGCACGCCCGCGGCAAGACCGTCCTCACCGTCGCCTAGGAGCACCGATGTCGTACGAGGAACGCAACGTCTGGGTCTTCGCGATCGTCGCCGTGCTCGCGTACGGCACGTACCTCGCGGTCGTCCTGAGCCGCGCGCGCGACGTGCCGCTGGTCGAGGTCGCCTACGTGGGCCCGTTGCTGTGGTCGATCGGCGGGGCGATCGTCGCCTCCATCGTCGGCACCATCCTGGTCTCCCTGGCCAACCGGCGCGACGGCCACGTCAAGGACCAGCGCGACCGGGAGATCAACCGGCTCGGGGAGTACACCGGGCAGTCGTTCGTCGTGATCGGGGCGCTCGCGGCGATGGTGCTCGCGATGCTCGAGGTCGACTGGTTCTGGATCGCCAACGTCGTCTACCTCTGCTTCGTCCTGTCGGCGATCCTCGGATCCGCCACCAAGCTGGCCGCCTACCGCCGGGACTTCTCCACATGGTGAAGCCCACCCAGGTCACCAACTCCATCCGCACCCTCCGGTTCACGCACGGCGAGATGACCCAGGCCGAGCTGGCGGAGCGCATCGGCGTCACCCGCCAGACCGTCATCGCCATCGAGCAGGGGCGCTACTCGCCGTCGCTCGAGATGGCCTTCCAGATCGCCCGCGTGTTCGGCGTCGCGCTCGACGACGTCTTCCAGTACCCGGGCTGACCCACGCACCACCCCGCACGAGACGGTCGCCGTCTCGCGGTCCCGCACGCCCTGACGAAAGGCACAGCCATGCGCACCGCACGCCTCGCCGGTCTGCTCTACCTCGTCGTCGCCGTCCTCGGCGGGTTCGCCGAGCTGTTCGCCCGGGCGAGGGTCCGGGGTGCCGACGACGTCGCCGACGCCCTCCGGGAGAACGCCGGGCTCATGAAGGTCGCGTTCGCTGCCGACCTCGTCGCGTTCACCTGCTTCCTGCTGGTCGGCATCGCGCTGTACGCGCTGTTCCGGGACGTCGACCGAACTGCCGCCGTCGCGATGCTCACCATGAACGCCGTCAGCGTGGCCATCCAGTGCCTCAACATGGTCAACCAGGCCGGCGCGCTGCTGGCCGCGCAGCGGGGTGCCGACGAGCTCGCCGTGCTGTTCCTCGACCTGCACGGGGTCGGCTACCTGGTGGCGCAGATCTTCTTCGGCGCGTGGCTGGTGCCGCTCGGCTACCTCGTGGTCCGGTCCGGCGTCGTGCCGCGAGGTTTCGGGTACGCGCTCGTGGCGGGCGGCCTCGGGTACGTCGCCGGGTTCGCGGTCGAGCTGGTGGCCCCGGACGCCGACGCCCTCTCGACGACGCTCGGCATGGTGGGCGGGCTCTCCGAGATCGCGTTCCTGGTCCGGCTGCTGGTGAAGGGCGCGCCGAGCCAGGTCCGCGAGCCCGTCCCGGTGCCCTAGTTTGGCGATGTGTCCGACGCCACCGTCAGCCTGCTCGTCCTCGCGGGGTGCGTCGGCCTGTTCATCTGGAACCGGCTGAGCGTCAGCGTCGTCGCCCTGCTGACCGCGCTCGCCCTCTACTTCACGGGCCTGGTCACCGCCGCCGAGGCGGTCGGGGGCTTCGGGGACCCGGTCGTCATCTTCATCGCGACGCTGTTCGTGTTGGCCGAGGGCCTCGAGTCGTCCGGCGTCACCGCGTGGGCCGGGCAGCAGCTCATCGCCCGGGCCGGAACGGGCCGCGGCCGGCTCCTGGTCGCGCTCATGGGCCTGTCGGCGGTCATGGCCGCGCTCGTCACGCCCAACGGCGCCGCCGCGGCGCTGATCCCGATCGTGGTCGTGGCCGCCCGGCGCTCGAAGCAGACGACGTCGCAGATGCTCATGCCGCTGGCGTTCGCCGCGAGCGCCGGTGCGCTCCTGGTGCTCAGCGGCAGCACGGTCAACGTCATCGTCTCCGACGCGCTCGAGCAGGCGACCGGGGAGAAGTTCGGGTTCTTCGAGTTCGGGCTGATGGGCGTCCCTCTCGTGCTCGCGACCATCGGCGTCTCCCTGCTGGTCGGGCGACGGCTGCTGCCGGACCGCACGCCGACGTCCCTGCCGGCCGACTACTCGTCCCACATCGACACCCTGGTCGACCACTACAGCCTCGACGCCGGCTTCTTCCGGCTGGCGGTGGAGGTCGGCTCGGACGTCGTCGGCAGGCGACGCGACCAGGTGTCCGTCCCCGACGGCGTGATGCTCATCGGCGTGCAGCGCGCGTCCGGCCAGCCGGCCGGCGAGGACGACGTGCTCAGCGCGGGGGACGTGGTCGTGGTGACGGGGGACAGCGCCGGCATCGCGGACCTGGTCGAGCGGCACGCGCTCGCGGTCGCGACGACGCCCCTGACCCGCAGCACGCGCGAGGCCCTGCTCAGCCGCGAGGTCGGCGTCGGCGAGGTCGTCGTGCGCCCGCGCTCGCGGCTGATCGGCGAGGTGGTGTTCGCCGGGGTCGTCCGTTCCGGGGTGACCGTGCTCGGCGTGCGCCGGCTGGGCAAGGACCGCGGCGGGGACCACCTCACGCTCGCCGAGGGCGACTCCCTGCTGGTGCACGGGCCGTGGCCGGTGGTCGAGGCGCTCGAGGCGGACGACGACGTGCTCATCGTCGACAACCCCGAGCTCGTCCGCCGGCAGACGGTCGCCCTGGGGCCGAAGGCGTGGCGCGCCATCATCGTGCTGGTCGGCACGGTCGCGCTGCTGGCCACGGGGGTGGTCCCCCCGGCGATCGCCGGGCTGGTCGGTGCCGCCGCCATGGTGATCACGGGCGTCGTGAGCGTCTCGCACGCCTACCGCGCGGTCTCGTGGGAGACGGTCGTCCTGGTGGGCGGGCTCATCCCGCTGTCGGTCGCGATCGCGTCCAGCGGTGCGGCCGACCTGGTCGCCGGCTGGGTCCTCCAGCTCATCGGCGACGGCGGGCCGCGCGTCGTCCTCGCGGCGCTGTTCCTGCTCACGCTCCTGCTCGGCCAGGTGGTCAGCAACACCGCCACGGTGCTGATCGTCGCGCCCATCGCCATCGCCATCGCCGGCGAGTCCGGGGTCGCGCTCGCACCGGTCCTCATGCTCGTCGCGGTGGCCGGGGCCGCGTCGTTCCTGACACCGATCGCGACGCCCGCGAACATGATGGTGATGGGGCCGGGCGGCTACACGTTCTCCGACTACTGGAAGCTCGGCCTGGCGACGACGGCGGCGTGGTTCGTCGTCGCCGTCCTGCTGATCCCCGTCATCTGGCCCACGTGAGGAGTACGACGATGACCTTCGACCCGATCCCGTCCCGTGCGCTGTTCGAGGAGGTGTCCGTCCGCGTCGCGTCGCTCGGGGCCGGCGCCGGGCGCGCGCTCGGCCTGGCCGTGACCGCCACCGGCGAGGTGCCGTCCGGTGTGCCGCTGGACCGCGCCGGCCTGACCGAGTGGGGCTTTCGCGGGGGCGTCGGCGAGACGCTGATCCTGCCGCGCGAGGGCGGCGCGGTGGTGGCGACCGGCGTGGGCGACGACCCGTCCGACGCGGCCCTGCGCGATGCCGGTGCCGCCTTCGCCCGGGCGGCAGGGCGCGACGACGTGCTGACCACCGACCTCGCGAGCGCGGGCGCGTCGGTGGAGAGCGCGGCGCAGGCCGTCGTCGAGGGCATCCTGCTCGGCCGCTACCGCTACGACGCGCTCACGACCGACCCCGGCACCGTCCCCGTGCGCGAGATCGTGCTGCTGGTGGACGACGCGTCGGCCGACGACGCCCGGCTGGGCGCCCAGCGGGGGTGGGTGCTCGCGCGCGCGGCATCCCTGTCGCGGGACCTGGCCAGTGCTCCCGCCGGCCACCTCACGGCCCCGGACCTGGCGGACATCGCCGTGTGGCTGGCCGGCGAGCACGGCCTCGAGATCGAGGTCTTCGACGAGGAGGCGCTGGTCGAGATGGGCTGCGGCGGCTTGCTCGGCGTCAACGCCGGGTCCGTGATCGAGCCCCGCATGATCGTGGTCCGCTACACCCCGGCGGCCGACCCGACGGGGCACCTCGGCCTCGTCGGCAAGGGCATCACGTACGACTCGGGCGGCATCAGCCTCAAGCCGTCGAACGCCATGCACGCGGCGATGAAGATGGACATGAGCGGCGCCGGCGCGGTGCTCGCGGCCATGACGGCGCTCGCGGACCTCGAGGTGCCGGTCGCCGTCAGCGCGTACCTGGCGTGCACGGACAACATGCCGTCCGGTTCGGCGACCAAGCTGGGCGACGTGCTCACCAGCCGGGCCGGCCGCACGATCGAGGTGGTCAACACCGACGCCGAGGGCCGCCTGGTGATGGCCGACGCGATCGCGCTGGCGAACGAGGACGGCGTCGACGCCATCGTCGACATCGCGACGCTCACCGGGGCCGCCCTGGCCGCCCTGGGCATGCTGACCGCGGCCGTCATCGGCAACGATGACGGGATGCTCGACCTGGTCGAGGCGGCCGCCGAGAAGACCGACGAGCAGGTCTGGCGCCTGCCGCTCGACCGCCGCTACCGCAAACAGCTCGACTCCGAGGTCGCGGACATCAAGAACCTCGGCGGCGAGTACGCCGGGGCCATCACCGCGGCGCTGTTCCTGGCCGAGTGGGTGGGCGAGACGCCGTGGGCGCACCTCGACATCGCCGGCACCATGCGGTCCGACGCCGACGACTCGTGGCGGACCAAGGGTGCCACCGGCTTCGGCACGCGCCTGCTGGTGGAGGTCGCGTCGACGTTCGTCGCACCCGGCCGGTGACCTGCTCGGCCGGCGCCGGAGCCCGTCAGGCCGGGTAGCGTCCCCCGTATGGCCCGTCGCGGCGACATGGCGGAGGTCGAGCTCGTCGAGCCCGGCGGTCCGGTCGTGGCCACGAGCGACGACGAGGTCGACCGCGCCCGCTCCGCCGTGCGGGACACCGTTCACCGCGGGCTCGGATGGGTCGGGAGCCACCGCATCCTCGCCGGAGCCACGGTCCTGGCGCTCGCCGTCCTGACGGTCGTCCCGATCGCTCGCTCGGCGCAGGCCGGTCGCGAGCGGGCGGAGGCTGTGGCGGCCCTCCCCTCGGTGCTCGCGCCGCTGGCGGCCCCGCCGGGGGTGGCGTGGACGTCACGATCCGCCCCGGGTGACTACGTGCTGGCAGTCCCCGACCGCGCGTGGGTCCGCGACGGGGTTCTGCTCCTCTGGGACCAGTCGGCGAACCTGCGCCAGTCGCTGCGGGCGCTCGACGCCGACACGGGGGACCAGCTGTGGCGGACGTCGCTGACCACGGCCCCGAACCTGGGTGACCCGCCGTACCTCTCGGTCGACGACCCCACGACCTGCGTCGCACCGGGGGACACGGTCGTCGTGTGCCTGGTGCCGGAGTCGTGGATGCTCGGCACCGGCGAGGACGTCCTGGGCGACGCCACCATGGTGGCGCCGACGGCTCTGCGCCTGAGGACCTTCGACATCGAGACCGGCACGGTCCTGCGGGACGAGACTGTCGCCGACCACGCCTCGATCGTGGCGCTCGGTGGCGACGTCGTGATCGCCGAGACGTCGTCGGCGGTGGCGGCGAGCTCGAGCCTCTCGCGCCTCGACCCGACCACCGGCGCCGAGCGCTGGAGCGCCACCATCCCGCGTGATCCGGGTTCGGTCGGGTCGACGTTCGCGGGCGTCCAGCTGCTCGGTTCCCGGGTCGCCGTCGGGTGGCTCGGCGCGACGCACCTGTTCACAGCCGACGGGACCGCCTCGGTGGACTACGACACCGACCAGGTCTGGCGGCAGCGCGGACACAGCCTGACGCCGGGTCTCGACCACTCCTCGGCGCTGCTCGACCTGGACACCGGCCGCCGTCTCGAGACCGGGGAGTCCTACCTCGCGTGGATCGCCACCGACGACGGCTCGGCGCCCGACCTGCTGCTGCTCCAGACCGACGACGGCCTGCGCGCCCTCGACGTCACGACGAGCCAGACCGCGTGGACGATCCCGATGCGGACGTCGAGTGCGACGACCACGACGCTCATCGCCGACGGCAGGCTCGCCGTGCTCATCGACGGGACGCTCCAGGTGCACGACCTGCGGAGCGGGGTCGAGGCCTGGCACGTCCGGGCGGCCGGCCAGGGCAACCGGAACCTGGTCACCGACGGCCGCCACGCGATCGTCCTCGGGGGCGACCCGCAGCGCACGACCCTGGCGGCCTACGACCTGCGCGACGGCGACCGCGCCTGGACCATGGAGGCGCCCTCGGGCCTCGAGACGATCGCCGTCGTGGACCACCGGCTGTTCGGGGTGAGCTCCGCCGGGATCGTCGCGTTCACGCCGGGTGGCTAGCTCTCCTTGTACGGTCCCCGCATGGGCCGGCGCAGCGAGATGGAGGAGGTCGAGCTCCTCGAGCACGGCGACGACCCGTCCGCGCAGGTCGACGAGGTCGACCGCGCGCGTGGCGTCGTCACACGCGGGGCCCGGGGTGGGCTGGCCTGGATCCGTCGGCACCCGGTGCTCTCGGCCACGACCGTCGTCGTCGCGGCCGTCGCGATCGCCGTCCCCGTCACGCTGACCACGCGGGCGGAGCGCGCACGGACCGCGGCGCTCGCCCTGCTGCCGGGGGTGGTCGCCCCGATGCCCGAGGCGCCGGGGGTCGCGTGGACGGCCCCGCAGGCGCCCGGCATCTTCGCGCTCAGCCTGTTCGACCACGCGTGGGTCCGGGACGGCGCGCTGATCCTGTGGGAGCAGACGGGCGACGCGTCGCAGTCGCTCCGCGCCCTGGACGCCGGGACCGGCGACGAGCTGTGGACGGCCGCGCTCTCGAGCGTCCCGGACCTGGGAGACCCGGGCAGCCGGTCCACCTACGACCCGACCTCCTGCGTGGCGCCGCCGGCCGACCCGGGGCCGGGCGTCGTCGTCTGCGTCGTGCCCGACTCGTGGCAGCTGGGCACCCCCGACGACGTGCAGCTGGAGGAGGACGTCGTCGCCACGACCACGCTGGTCCAGCCCGCGTCGGTGCGGCTGCGGGCGTTCGCGGTGGCGACCGGCGAGACGGTGCTGGACCGACCCGTGACCGACGGGTCGTCCCTCGTCGCGGTCGGTGGCGACGTGGTGGTCGCACAGACGCCGGAGTCCGGCGTCGGGCCGGCCACCCTGCAGCGGCTGGACCCCGCCACCGGCGCGCAGCGCTGGAGCGTGGACTTCCCCCGACCGCGCGGCGACAGCGGGTCGCCGTACGCCTCGGTCCGGCTGTTCGACGACCAGATCGCCGTCGACTGGCTCGAGGCCACCACGGTGCTCCGGGGTGACGGGTCGGTGGCCGACGAGCACGACACCGACTACCTGTGGCGCGCGAGCGGGCACACCTTCGCGATCGAGGGGGACACGTCCACGCAGCTCCGCGACGTCGACTCCGGGCAGGTCATCGACCTGGGCCGGTCGTACTTCGCCTGGGTCGCGACCGACGACGGGTCCATGCCCGACACCCTGCTCGTCCAGGCCGACGAGCGGGTCGGCGCTCTCGACCTGGTCACGGGCGAGCAGAGGTGGCGGGCGGCCTGGCCCTCGACGTCGACCCTCAGCCTCGTCATCGCCGACGGCAGGGTCGTCCGCCTGTCCGACGATGCGCTCACGGTCCTCGACGCCGGCACCGGGCGGCAGCTCTGGCGGCTTCCGATCCCGGCCTACGGCCAGAACGTCGTCACCGACGGCCGGCGTCTCCTCGTGCTGGAGTCCGGCCCCGACACCGGCCGCGTCGTGGCGTCCTACGGCCTGCGCGACGGTCGACGGGAATGGGAGGCCCCGATCCCGGTCGCGGTCCAGAGCCTGGCCGTCGTCGACCATCGGCTGTTCGGCGTGGGCAGCGGCGGCCTCGTCGCGTTCACGAACGAGAGCTGAGAGGGTCCCGGCGACCTGTGTGACGGCCGGTCACCTTCGTAGCTCCGCGAGCTCGTCCGCGAGACGCCGGACCTCGGCCGTGAGCTGCTCGACCTCGGCCCTCGTGACCGATTGCTCCACCTCGGTCGCCTCCGCGACCCGTTCGACGAGCCACGAGGCGAGGGTCGCCGTGACGACACCCAGCAGGGCGATGCCGGCGACCATCAGCGCGGCCGCGATGAATCGGCCAGTCGTCGTCGTCGGGTAGCGGTCGCCGTAGCCGACGGTGGTCATCGTGGTGATGGCCCACCAGAAGCCGTCGCCGAGGTTGGCGATGTTGGTGTTGGGCTGTCCACGTTCGGCATCGGTCGCGGCGAGCGCGCCGACCGTGATGAGCAGTGCTGTCGCGCCGATCACGTACGTCACCACACGCCCGCGCAGGGTGTGGGATCCGATCCTGTTGAGCACCCCGAAGAGAGCAACGAGCCGGAGCAGCCGCAGGGGGCGCAGGATCGGCAGCGCGATGACGGCGAGATCGAGCAGGTGGTGCTTCACGAACGTCCAGCGTCGGTCCGACAGGTACAGCCGGGCGAAGTAGTCCACGGCGAACACGACCCAGGTGGTTCGGACAGCGATCTCGCAGAGCACGCGACCGTCCAGGCTCATCGTCGGGATCGCGATGGGCAGGCCGTAGGCGACGAGGAAGATCACGGCCGCGATCGACAGCGGCCACTCACTGCGGTGCTCCCACCGCTCGACGCGACTCATCGCGTCGTCAGTTGAGGTAGATCGACGCGCCCGGACCGAGCGGCAGGCCCAGCAGGTACCAGACCACCAGCAGCGCGCTCCAGGTGATGAGCAGCACGACGGTGTAGGGGAGCATCAGCGAGATGACCGACCCGACGCCGACCTTCTTGCGGTACCGCTCGGCGAAGATGACGATCAGCGCGAAGTACGGCATGAGCGGGGTGGCCACGTTCACGGGAGAGTCCCCGACGCGGTAGGCGGCCATGGCCAGGTCGGGGGAGATGCCGAGCTGGATGAACAGGGGCACGAACACGGGCGCGAAGATGGCCCACTTGGGCACGACGCCGCCGATGAAGATGTCGATGACGGCGGTCATGGCGATGAGCCCGAGGATCAGCCACACGGTGCTGAGGTTGGCGGCCTCGAGGGCGTCGGCCATGTTCACCGCGGCGATGGTGCCCAGGTTCGAGTAGTTGAAGTAGGCGATGAACTGGCTGATCACCAGTAGCAGGAAGATCAGGCCGGACAGCCCGGAGATGGTCTTGACCATGGGGTTGATGACGTCCATCGAGCCCTTCACGGTGCCGGCGCCCCTGCCGTAGCAGAGCCCCATCACGAAGAAGTACACGAGGATCAGGAAGATGATCGAGTTGAGCAGCGGGGAGTCCTCGATCAGGCTGCCGGTCTCGGGGTTGCGCAGCAGGGCGTTCGGCGGGAGCGAGAGCGCGAGCACGACGGCGGTGGTGCCGAGGAACCCCCAGAACGCCCAGCGCAGACCGTTCTTCTCCTCGGCGCTGAGTTCGCCCGAGGGTGCCTCGTCGGCAGTCTCCGGCCCTTCGGACGGGTGGTAGGCGCCCAGCCGGGGCTCGACGAACTTCTCCGTGAGGAACGTGACGACGACGGTGACCAGCAGCGTCGAGACGATGCCGAAGTAGAGGTTGCCGGTGATCGACACGTGGTTGGCAGGGTCGGCGATCGCCTCGTTGGTGATCTCCGCGAGCATCCCGTCGACGGGGGTGATGAGGATGTTCACGGCGAACCCACCGCCGACGCCGGCGAACGCGGCCGCCAGGCCGGCCAGGGGGTGCCGGCCGAGGGACAGGAACACCGCGGCGGCGAGCGGGATGAGCACGAGGTAGCCGGCGTCGGTCGCGATGGACGACAGGACGCCCAGCAGCACGATGATGAACGTGATCGCGCGGGGCGGGGCGATCTTGACCAGCCGCTTGATGAACGAGGCGATCAGGCCGACCTCCTCGGCCATGCCCACGCCGATCATGGCGACCACGATCACGCCGACGACGCCGAAGTTGTTGAAGTTGGCCACCGGCGACGTGAAGACGAACCGCAGGCCGTCGGCGTCGAGCAGGCTCTGCGCGGCCACCGTCACGGTGACCGGCTCCTCGGCCCCGATCTGCGCCTGCTCGAACGTCACCGTGCTGCCGGCCGCCTGGAAGATCGCGGAGAGCACCATGATGAACGCGATGAGGATCAGGAAGATGATCACCGGGTGCGGGACCTTGTTGCCCACCCGCTCGATCCCGTCGAGGACCCG
Source organism: Cellulomonas sp. P4_D11 (assembly GCF_056401915.1). Classification (NCBI taxonomy): domain Bacteria; kingdom Bacillati; phylum Actinomycetota; class Actinomycetes; order Micrococcales; family Cellulomonadaceae; genus Cellulomonas; species Cellulomonas sp. P4_D11. The sequence continues at coordinate 36,457 of NZ_JBFUIK010000021.1, forward strand.
CTGCAGCGGCGACGGCTTGACGACGACCTCGGCCTCACTCATGCGCGCTCCTTGGCTCGAACCGCTTCCGGACCGACGCTAGCGAACGAGCCGACATCTCGGGCGCACCCGTGGTGGGATGGCGAGATGAAGCAGCCCGACTACGCACCAGGCCAGCCCGGTTGGCTCCGCGACCTCGGCCCGACGGGGCTGCGGGTCTCCGCGGTCTGTCTCGGCGGGGGACCGCTCGGCAGCATGCCGGCCCTGTTCGGCCGCGACGTCTCCGCCGACGAGGGCGTCGCGACGGTCCTGGCCGCGCTGGACAGCCCGATCCGGTTCATCGACACCTCGAACGGCTACAGCGACGGCGAGAGCGAGCGGCGCATCGGCGCGGCGCTGGTCGAGGAGGGCGGAGTGCCCGAGGGCGTCGTCGTCGCCACGAAGGTCGACCCGTCCGGCCGCGACTACTCCGCCGACCGGGTGCGCGCCTCCGTCGCCGAGAGCCGCGAGCGCCTCGGCATCGACCACCTCCCGCTGGTCCACCTGCACGACCCCGAGTCGTTCGACTTCGCCGAGATGTCCGCGCCGGGCGGGCCGGTGGAGGCGCTGGTCCAGCTGAAGCAGGACGGGGTCGTCGGGTCGATCGGCCTCGCGGGCGGCCGCGTGCAGGAGATCGCGAAATACCTGGACCTGGGAGTGTTCGACGTCCTCCTGGTGCACAACCGCTGGACGCTCGTCGACCGCAGCGCCGGCCCGCTGCTCGACGAGGCCGTGCGGCAGGGCATGGGCATCCTCAACGCGGCCATCTACGGCGGCGGGATCCTCGCGTTCCAGTCCGGGGGGCCGACGACGTACGGCTACCGGCCTGCACCGCCGGAGACCCTCGAGGCGGTCGAGGCCATGCGGCGGGTGTGCGCCGACTTCCACACCGACCTGGGCACGGCCGCGCTGCAGTTCTCGCTGCGGGACCCGCGGATCGCCTCGACGATCGTCGGGATGAGCCGCCCGGGCCGCGTCGCCCGCACGCTCGACCTCGCCTCGGAGCCCCTCCCTGACGCGATCTGGCCGGCGCTGGAGGCGCTGCTCCCCCCGCCGCACGCGTGGGTCGACGCGGACTGAACGCGGGAATGCGAACGATCTGGCCGCTTTCGGGCCGGATCCGTTGAATTCCCGCGGTCGGACGGCGCGGGATAGCGTCGCGGCATGAGTCGAGTCGTGGTCACCGGTGGTTCTGGGAAGCTCGGGCGCGCGGTCGTGGAGGACCTCGCCGAGCACGGGTACGACGTGGTGAACGTCGACACGGCGCTCCCACCGGCGGGGCAGAAGGCGGTGTTCAGCCGCGTCGACCTCACCGACCTGGGGCAGGTGACCGAGGCCCTGACCGGCATCGACGACCGGTACGACGGCGTCGACGCGGTGGTGCACCTCGCGGCGATCCCGGCGCCGGGCCTGCGTCCGAGCGGCGCGACGTTCGCCAACAACGTGGTGTCCACCCACCACGTGTTCAGCGCCGCCCGCCGGGCGGGCATCAAGAACGTCGTCTGGGCGTCCAGCGAGACGGTCCTCGGGCTGCCGTTCGAGACGCCCCCGCCGTACGTCCCGGTGGACGAGGAGTACGCGGTCCGCCCGGAGAGCACCTACTCGCTCGGCAAGGCGGTCGAGGAGGAGATGGCCCGCCACTTCACGCGCTGGGACCCGTCACTCAAGCTCATCGGGCTGCGGTTCTCGAACGTCATGGAGGTCGCCGACTACGCCGCGTTCCCGGGGTTCGCCGACGACCCGCGCAGCCGGATCTGGAACCTCTGGGGCTACATCGACGCCCGCGACGGCGCGCTCGCCGTCCGGCTCGCGCTCGAGAGCGACCTCACCGGGTTCGAGGCGTTCATCGTGGCGTCGCCCGACACGGTCCTCGAGACGCCGTCGGCCGACCTGGTCGCGCAGTACTTCCCGGACGTCCCCGTCAAGCGACCGATCGAGGGCCGCGAGACCCTGCTGTCGATCGACAAGGCGCGGCGCCTGCTCGGCTACGACCCGCAGCACTCCTGGCGCACGGAGGTGTGAACCTGCGGGTGAATCCGCCCGCGCGCCATCTGCCCGACACATCCCCCTGCTTGGCTTCCTCCCACGCCACCTCACCCGGCACCGGCGGTATCAGCGTGCTGCGCGCGCGCCCCTTCGGGGCACAGACCCACCTCGACGACGCGGCCGCGACGCCGCGCGGCCACTGGGAGCCACCGATGAGCACCGCCGCACCGTTCGCCTTCCTGGTCCACCCGCGGGCCAGGATCGCCGAGGACCTCGCCCGCATCTGGCGACCCCTCGGCCGCGTGCCGGAAGCCCTCGTCGACACGGCGGTCCGCACGCTCCCGCTTCCCCCGTACGCCATGTCCCGCGTGCTGCTGGACCAGGCGCCGGTGGGTCACGTGGTGCTCGTGCCGTTCGGCGCGAAGCACCTGCTCAGCGAGCCGCACGAGGGCCGCGCGCGCGTCGGTCGGGCGATCGACCACGCCGCGCGGCTCGGCGCGGGGATCGTCGGGCTCGGCGCCCTGACGGCGACGGTCACGGCGGGCGGCGCGACCCTGCGGGGGCGGACCGACATCGGCGTCACCAACGGCAACGCGTACACGGCGGCCATCGTCGAGGACCAGCTGCTGGACCTGCTGGCCACCGCGCCCGAGCGGCGCGTCGCGGTCGTCGGCGCGACGGGGTCCGTCGGCACCACGGTCGTCCGGCTGCTCGCCGAGGGCGGGTCGGTCGACTCGCTCCTGCTGGTGGCGCGCGGCGCGGCCAAGCTGGAGGCGCTCGCCGCGCAGGTGCGGGGACGGGTGCCGACGACGACGTCCACGGACATCCACGACGTGCGCGGCTGCGACGCGGTGGTGCTGCTCACGGCCTCGGCCGACGCGCTGCTCGGCGCCGAGCACCTCGCCCCCGGCGCCCGCGTGCTCGACGCGACCCAGCCCCGCAACACCTCCCCGGACCTCGCGGCGGCGCGGCCCGACGTCACCGTGGTCGACGGCGGGGTCGTCTCGATCCCCGGCATGGAGCTCAAGGGCGGCACCATCGGGCTCCCGCGAGGTCAGGCGTACGCGTGCTTCGCCGAGACGTTCCTGCTCGGGCTCGCCGGCCACCGCGGCCACTTCTCGACGGGCGTCCCGACGCTCGACCACGTGTCCCACGTCCGCGGCCTCGCGCGGCGGTTCGCGCGCCACGGGTTCGGGGCGGCGACGCCGACGAGCTTCGGGCAGCCGCTGCTGGCCGCGGCCGGTGCTCGATGAAGCGTGTCGTGCTCCTCGGCGGCGGGTACGTCACGCTGCACGCGTACGGAGCCCTCGCGCGCCGGCTGCGCGGCGAGCTGAACCGCGGCGCGGTCGAGCTCGTCGTCCTCAGCGCCGACACCATGCACAACTTCCACGGTTTCACCGGCGAGGTCGTCGCCGGCCTGCTGCCGATCGAGCTCACGCAGACGCCGCTGACCGAGGCCATGCCGCGCGCCCGCGTCCTGCACGCGCGGGTCACGCGGGTCGACCTGGCCGCGCGGCGGGTGCACTACCTCGCCGACGACGCCGAGCACCGGATGGGCTACGACGCGCTCGTCGTCGGCACCGGGGCACGCGAGCCGCTGGCCGGTCTGGAGGGCCAGGCCCTCACCTTGCGCGGGCCCGGCGACCTGGCCGAGCTGCTCCAGCACGTGCGCGTGGTCGATGGTCCCGTGGTGGTCGTCGGCGGCGGGCTCGCGGGAGTCGAGCTCGCCGCCGCGCTCGCGGCCCGCGCCCCGGACGTCGTCCTGGTCCAGTCGGGCGACCGGGTCGTCCCGGCGCTCCACGACGAGCAGCCGCGGCTCGCGGCCCGCTGCGTGGCCGAGCTCGCGCGGCTCGGGGTCGACGTCCGGACCGGCCTGCGGGTCGTCGCGGCCGACGACGAGTCGGTGACCCTCTCGGACGGCTCCGTCGTCGGCACCCGCGTGGTCCTGGCGACCACCGGCCAGCGCGCGGTCGCCCTGCCCGGGCTCGAGACGCTCCCGCGCGACGAGCGCGGCCGCCTGGTCACCACCCGGGAGCTGCTCGTCGCGCCCGACGTCTGGTCCGCGGGCGACGCCGCGTCCGTCGCGCACCCGCGCACCGGCGCACCGGTCACGGCCAACGCGCTGTGGGCCATCAAGGCGGGCGACCACGTCGGGCGCAACGTGGCGCGCGCGCTCACGGGCCGGTCCGGCCGACGCTTCCGCTACCTCGGGCTCGGGCAGGCGGCGTCCTTCGGGGTCGGGCGCGGTGTCGCCGACCTGTACGGGCTGCCGCTCACCGGGTGGGTCGCGTGGCTGATGCGGGTCGGGTTCTTCGTGCGGTTCATGCCGTCGCGGTCCCGCGCGCTGCGGATCCCCGGTGAGCTCGTCCGGCGCTCGCGGGCCGCCGCGACCGTACCGCCCCGGCTGGCCGCACGCCGCTGACCCCGGACGCACCCGCACCGGGCTCGATCGTGCGAGTGTGGTCGGCTACGGTCCTGCGTCGTCGGCGACCGGGCGGACAGGACGGCGGGTGGCATGGCGGAGACGGGCGGGGCGGCCTTCCTGGCCAGCGACGAGCCGGTCGACCTCGACAACTGCGCGCGCGAGCCCATCCACATCCCCGGCAGCATCCAGCCGTGGGGCGTCCTGCTCGCGGTCTCGGAGCCGGACCTGGTGGTCCGGCACGCCTCGGAGAACGTCGGCGCGGTGCTCGGGCGGTCGCTCGACGAGGTGCTCGGCGGCACGCTGGCGGACCTGCTCGGGTCGCGCGGCGCGGACGTGGTCGAGCTGCACGTCCGGACCTGGGGGAACCTGCGGGCTCGCAACCCGATCCTGGTCACGGCCGCGACGCCGCACGGCGACCTCGAGCTCGACGCGGTGCTGCACCGCATCGCCGTCGGTGAGGACACGCTCCTCGTCGTCGAGCTCGAGCTGGCGTCGGGCCCGCGGCCGTTCTCGTTCCCGAACACGTACCAGGCGGTGCGCGGCGCGGTCGAGAAGCTCAACCACACCCACGAGCTCGCGCAGCTGTACGACATCACGGCCCGTGAGGTGCGGGCGCTGACCGGGTTCGACCGCGTGATGATCTACCGCTTCGACGCCGAGTACAACGGCGAGGTCGTCGCCGAGGCCATGCGGCCCGACCTCAACCCGTTCCTCGGGCTGCACTACCCGTCCACCGACATCCCGCCCCAGGCCCGGGCGCTGTACGAGAAGAACTGGGTCCGGCTCATCTCGGACGTCTCCTACGTGCCGGCGCGGATCGAGCCGGGTCTCGACGAGGCCTCCGGCCTGCCGCTCGACCTCACGCACTCGATCCTGCGCAGCGTGTCGCCCATCCACCTCGAGTACCTGGGCAACATGGGCGTCGCCGCGTCGATGTCGATCTCGCTGCTGCGGGACGGCCGGCTGTGGGGTCTGATCGCGTGCCATCACTACTCCGGTCCGCACGAGCCCCCCTACGGGGTGCGGGCCGCGGCGGAGTTCCTCGGGTCCAGCCTCTCGCTGCGGCTGGTCGCGCGGGTCGAGGAGGACGAGCTGGAGGACCGGATCCGCGCCGGCCGCACCCAGGCGCGCCTGCTCGCCGCCGGCCGTGACGAGGACCGCGCGCTGGCGACGGCGCTGGTCACCGGGACCGCCCTGCTCGACCTGGTGCCCGCGCAGGGGGCGATCGTCTCGGCCGACGGGGTGGTCGACTCGGTCGGGCGCGTGCCCGCCGACGTGACGGCCCTGCTCGCGTGGGTGGCGGAGCAGCAGGCGGAGGTCGTGGTCCGCGGAGCGCTCGGGTCCGAGGAGCCGGGGCTCGCGGCGGCGCTGCCCGACGTGGCCGGGCTCCTGGCGCTGCGCCTGCCCGACGGCCAGGCGCTCGTGTGGCTGCGGCACGAGGCCGTGCACAACGTGGACTGGGGCGGCGACCCGCACAACAAAGCGATCGCCCGGCGGGAGGGCGACGACGTCCGGCTGAGCCCGCGCAAGTCGTTCGAGCTGTGGCGGGAGACCGTGCGCGGGCAGTGCGAGCCGTGGTCCGACCGGGAGGTGCGCTCGGCGGAGGAGCTGCGCGGGCACCTGCTCGAGGTGCTGCTGGAGCGGGGCCGGCTGCAGCTCCGGGCGGCCGAGCTGGTGCAGCGCAGCCTGCTGCCCGCGTCGCTGCCGGCGCCGGACGGCTGGTCGGTGGACGCGCGCTACGAGCCGGCGGCCGGCGGACGCGTCGGCGGCGACTGGTACGACGCCCTCGTGCTGCCCGACGGGCGGTTGGCGGTCGTCGTCGGCGACGTCGCCGGTCACGGGCTGTCCGCCGCGGCCGCGATGGGCCAGATCCGCAACGGCCTGCGCGCCTACCTGCTGCGCGGCGACTCCCCGTCCGTGACGCTCGCGGCGCTCGACCACGTGGTGCGCTGGACCATGCCGTTCGAGATGGCGACCGTGGCGGTCGCGCTCGTGGACGTGGGGACGGGCGAGGTGACCCTGTCGGTCGCCGGCCACCCGCGCCCGCTGCACCTGCAGGTCGACGGGTCCGCCGTCCTCCTGGATCTCCCCATCGACCGGCCGCTGGGCGTGGGCTCGGGCGCGGTCCCGACGAGCACCCTGCGGCTCGAGCCCGGCGCTGGGCTCCTGCTCTACAGCGACGGCGTCGTCGACTCGCGGCAGACCTCGCTCCGCGACGGGCTGCGGCGGTTGCGGCGGCTGGTCGACCGCAGCGACGACCCCGACCAGGCGATCGACCTCGACCAGGTGCTGCGCGAGTGCCGCGACCCCGCCTCGGTCGACGACGTCACCGTGCTGCTGCTGCGGCGGGACGCCGGCTGACAGGGGTGGCGCGACGACGGACGGCCGGGACCGCACACCGACCGTCCGCCGTCGACCGCCCGGGCCCCTCGGGAGGCCCGGGCGCTCGGGGGGCCTCCTAGTTCCGGTTGATGGTGAACGTGGACGTGGTGTTCTTGATGTCCTGCGCGTTGTTGCTCAGGCGCAGGTTGGTGAAGGTCACCGAGCCGACCGCGGGGCCCTGCCCGGCCTCCGGCATCTCGTTGACCCAGATCCCGAACCCGGACTTGGCGTCCCAGGCGTCGCCGCTCTTGCGGGCACCGCTGATCGACACGTTGGTGAACGTCGTGTCGGTGATCGGGTTCTGCGGCTGGCTGCCCACGTAGTTCGTCTGGAACATGATCCCGGAGTAGGTCGGATCGACGATGTCGACGTCGCTCACCCGGATGCCCTGGAACTTCTTCGAGGCGGAGAACACCCAGATCGCGGGGAACGTCTGGTTGCCCCAGAAGTGCCCGCCGGCCCGCACGATCGAGATGTTCTGGAACACCGTCGGCGCGCCCGAGCCGAACTCGTCCATCGGGTACCCGAAGTCGAGCGAGCTGATCGTGATGCCGGAGTACACGAGCGTGTCCGCGATGTAGATGTTGCGGAACGTGTTCCCGTACCCGCCGTAGACCGCCAGGCCTGCCGCCCGCCAGGTGACCAGCGACGTCAGGTTCTCGTAGACGTTGCCGGTCTGCCCGGTGCCGCCCGCGTCGGTGGCCGCGAACAGGGCGAACGAGTCGTCACCCGTGCCGCGCGCCTCGATGTTGGCCACCCGGTTGTTGGCGCTGCCGTTGGTCATGTTGATGCCGTCGGCGAACGTGTCCCGGATGCGGGAGTTGGTGATGGTGCTGTTGTCCATGTTGGACGCCCAGAACATGCAGATCATGTGCTCGACCCAGAGGTTGTCCACGGTCATGTTCGAGACGTTGGTGAAGTCGAGCACCTTGCCGGGGCCGTCGATGCGCGAGGTGTAGTTGCCGAAGTACGCGAACCCGCGGAACCTCGAGCCGTTGGCCGACGCCTCCGAGCGGAACCCGACGTCCGTGTTCTCCTGACCGGACGGGGCGAAGAAACGCGTGAACCACGGGCCGGCGCCGACGATGTCGACCGCCTTGCCGTACACCTGGAACTTGCTCGACGTGGAGTAGTCGCCGGCGGGCAGGTAGACGCCCTTGATCGCGCCGGTCGTGTCCATGCGGGCCTTGTCCAGGGCGTCCTGCACGGCCTGGTGCGTGAACCCGGTGGGCTGCACGTACTGAGCCGGGTTGGGGTTCGGGTCGGCCGTGGCCAGCTCGGTGTTGATGAAGTCGACCGTCACCGGCAGGGGGTTGCTGGCCGTCCGCTGCAGGCGGATCGCCGCGCCCGCGGGGACCGTGGTGCCCAGCAGCGTGTTCGCCTCGTCGTAGATGTGCCGTGGCCCTCCGGCGCCCGGCTGGTTGTTCGGGTTGGTCTCGTTGCCGTACAGCCAGGCGAACCGCGACGACAGGTCGAGACGCTTGAGGTAGGTGCCGTTGACGAAGACGTCGATGCTGCCCGACTGCCCCGTGCCGGCCGCGTTGTCCGGGATGGAGAACCGCGTGACCAGCGTGTTCGTCGGGTTCTTCGTCGTCCACTCCACGTAGGAGCCCGTGGCGGACAGGGTGGCGGCGCGGCGCCCCGAGGCCTCGCCGGCGAGGTCGCCGACGATGCGGTTGGGGCCGACGAGGGTCGCGCCGCCGCCGGTCCGGCCGTCCTCGGCCTCGTACATGTCGAACGGCAGGCGCGCGCCGCGGCCGACGAAGATCCCGCCGGTCACCACGTTGTTGGCCTGCTTGCCCGGCACCTCGGTCGAGTCCGCGGCGACCGCGCTGGACACGTCGTACGTGCCGTTGCCGGCCGTCCACGTGCCCAGGTTCACGGAGGCGCTGGTGGCGCCCGCCGCGATCGCGCCGCTGACCGAGCCGGTGAAGGTCTTGACCACCGTGCCCGTCGTCGAGTCCTTGACGGTGACGGTCAGGCCGTGGGCCGCCGTCGACGTCGCGATGTTGCCGTTGTTGGCGACCGCGCCCGTGAACGTGACGACCGCACCCGCGGCCGGGTTGCTCGGGCTCCAGCTGACCACGGGCACCAGGTCGGAGCTGGCGACGGGGGTCACGACGAGCTTCGTCGGGTTGGTGTACGCGTTGTTCGACTCGTTCTGCTCGACCACGGTGTTGGCCGGGTCGGCCGTCGCGCCGATCGTGTACGAGCCGGCCGCCTTGGCGCCGATGGACGCCGTCACCGTGGCGGTGGCGCCGGCGCTCAGGGCGCCGACCGAGGCGTTGACGGCGTTCTGGCCGTCCACCTGGAACGCGACCGACGTGGCCGCCGACGCCGAGGTGCCGACGTTCTTCACCGTGGCGGTCAGCGTGACGGGCGTGGACTCCGTGGCGTTCGCCGTGCCGGTGACCGCCGTGACCGTGAGGTCGGGGTTCGGTGCCGGTGTGCCGAACACCTGGAGCTCCGCCACCTGCCCGTTGCCCGCGCCGGTGTTGCCGGTGAACACGAGCCGGACGTCGCTCGCGGTGCCGCTCACCGGGACCGTGACCGTGTTGCCGGTGGAGGGGCTGAACGCGCGGCCCGCCGACGACGCGAGCGTGGCGAACGCCCCGGTCCCGGTCCGGCCCTGCACCTCGAACGTCTGTGTGCGGTTGCCCCACGCCGGGTCCGGGTTGAGCTTGACGGTGACCGCCGAGAGCTGGCTGGCCGACGCGAGCGTGACCGTGAGGTTGCTCGGGTACTGCCCGCCGGCGCCCTCCCAGTAGCTGGTCAGGGATCCGTCGACCGCGTTGGTCGCGGCGTAGGTCCACTCGGTCGACGAGGCGACGATCGGGCGGCTCAGCGCGAGGTTCTGGCCGGTCGGCGGCGTCGTGGGCGTGGGGGTTGTCGGAGTCGGGGTCGGGTCGGCGCTGCCGTGCACCTCGAGCTCGGACAGCTGGCCTGCGGGCCAGCCGGTGTTCGCGGTGACGCTCAGGCGCACGTACCGCACCGACGTGTCCGTGACGTCGACGTTCACGGTGTTGGCGCTCGCCGGGTCGAACGTGTACCCCGCCGACGCCTTGAGCGTCGTGAACGTCGAGCCGTTGGTGGAGCCCTGCACGGTGAGGGTCTCGGTCCGGGCTCCCCACGCGCCCGTCGGCAGCTTGAGCGTGAGGTCCGTGACCGTGGCGGCGCTGCCGAGGTCGACCTGGACCCACTGCGGGAACTGGTTGTTGGCGGACTCCCAGTACGTCGACTGGTTGCCGTCGGTGACATTGCCGGCGCCGTAGACGTCGACGGTGCTGCTGGCGGTGGCGGGCTTGCCCGCGGCGAGGTTCGGCGCCGCGGCCGCGGCACCCTGCGCGACGAGCGCGAGGCCGAGCGGTGCGACGAGCGCCCCCGTGGCGAGTGCCACGACGGCGAGCCTGGCGTTCCTTCTCATGTGTCGTCCTCGTTCTCCCGCCCGGGGGCGGGGTCGGTGCTCGGACCGGCGGACCTGCACGCCCGACGCTGGACGCACGGGTACCGGACCGGCCGCGGGGCGTCGGTGCCCCGCCGGCGCGAGCGCGGCGAACAGCAGCTCCGCTGCCGCGGTGCAGCGGGGACGGGTGACACCGCGTTCTTTTCGAGTCGACACACAACTTTGTGCGTACCTGTGTCAAGTTCTTGCGGCGTCGTGAGCAGACACTACGAACGTCGGACGGGACGAGTCAAGAGGAAGCGGAGAAATGGCACAGACGGGTGTGACTGGGACCGCGCACGGCCGTCGGTCGGAGGTCCGGTACCGTCCAGAGGTGAGCCTCCGACGCACCCTGGCCCGCGCCTACTGGCGCCTCAGCCGCTGGAACCTGCAGACGGAGCGCGTGCCCGTGGACGGCGCCGGCCTGCTCATCGGGGCCCCGCACACGTCGAACTGGGACTTCATCCTCATGCTCGCGATCTCCGGCGAGGCCGACCTGAAGATCCGCTGGCTGGGCAAGCACCAGCTGTTCAAGGGGCCAGCCGGCCCGATCATGCGGGGCCTCGGCGGCATCCCCGTCGACCGTCGCGACCCGGCCGGGCTGGTCGACGAGCTCGTCGCCCGCATCCAGGGCGGCGACCGCTTCTACCTCGTCGTGACTCCCGAGGGCACCCGCAGCGGCTCCGGATGGAAGTCGGGGTTCTACCGGATCGCCCGCGCGACGGACCTGCCCGTGACGCTCGGCTACGTCGACCGCACGACCATGACGACCGGCCTCGGGCCGACGCTGCACCTGACCGGGGACGTCGCCGCCGACATGGACGTCGTCCGCGCGTTCTACGCCGACAAGGCCGGGTTCGCGCCGTACCGCCGCACCGAGCCGCGGCTGCGCGAGGAGACGCCGGAGGCGGAGCGGCCGGCCGCCTGACCGGGCGGGTGTCACAGGACGTGGCTACGGTCGGGGCGTCGGCAGTTCTGCGCCCTCCCGAGGAGTCCGTCCGATGGACGATTTCGACTGGTCGATCCTGAGCGTCCCCACGCCGCGCGCCGTGGTGCGCGGGCAGCTCGAGTTCTCCTGGTGGGAGCTCGCGCAGCGGCTCGAGACCGTCACGCAGGACGAGTTCCTCTGGGAGCCGGCGCCCGGTGCGCTCAGCGTGCGGCGCCGGTCGGAGACGTCCGCTCCCCGGACGTTCGGGACCGGCGAGTGGGTGGTGGAGTGGCCTGAGGGCGTCGACCACCCCGGCCCGCGCACCATCGCCTGGCTGGTCGCCCACCTGACCGAAGTGCTCAGCGAGCGGTACGACTGGACGTTCGGGGACCACGAGGCCAGGCGGGCGACGCTCGCGTACTCGGGCGAGGTCGGGCCGGCGGTCGCCGAGCTGACCAGGGTCGCCGATCTCTGGCGGGCGGGCGTCGCCGACATGTCCGACGACGACATCTTCACCGTCGGGCTCAGCCAGGCCACCGAGATCGACCAGCAGTCGCCGTTCGCCCACCTCGTGGCCCACATCAACCGCGAGATCATCCACCACGGGTCGGAGATCTTCACGCTCACCGACCTCTACCGCGTCCGAGGAGGCGCTCGTGTCTGAGAACCAGAACTCCGAGAACCACGTCGCCCGTGCGACCGTCGACATCCCGGCCGACGCCGAGAGGGTCTGGGACACGCTGGTCGACCCCGAGGCCACCTGGATGATGGGCGCGCGTGTGACCAGCACGTACGTGGTCGGCGTGCCCATCACGTTCGACGGCGAGTGGGACGGCAAGCCCTTCCAGGACCATGGCGAGATCCTCGAGGTCGACCGCCCGAACCGCCTGCGGTACACGCACTTCTCGCCGCTCAGCGGGCAGCCGGACGTCCCCGAGAACTACCACCACCTGACCTTCACGTTCGACGAGCACGGGGGTTCGACGACCGTGACGCTCGAGCAGGACGGCAACGGCTCCGCCGAGGAGGCGTCTCACGCGACGGCGAACTGGGAGCAGGTGCTCGGTGCGCTCAAGGCGGCGGTCGCTCCGGATGCGGAGCCCGCGGGCACGTCCTAACGTCGAGGTGTTGCCAACCCGAGAGGAGTGATTCTGATGGGTCTCGACGACAAGATCAGCAACGCTGCGGAAGAAACCAAGGGCAAGGTCAAGGAAGCGGCCGGCAAGGTTTCCGACGACGAGCGTCTCGAAGCAGAGGGCAAGGCGGATCAGGCCAGCGCGAACATCAAGCAGGCCGGCGAGAACGTGAAGGACGCGTTCAAGTGATCTAGCTCTTCCCGCGCGACAGGGCGAGGGCCCCCACCATGGCGGTGGGGGCCTTCGTCGTTCGCAACATCTCTTTCGCAATAAGTCTTGCGCAACGGTCGTTGCGAGTCTTACAGTCGAGCCATGACCTCGCAGGACGACCTCAGCGCAGACACCCGGAGCAGCCGGAGCGACCCCGAGCGCATCCGCGCGCTGGCCCACCCGCTGCGGCTCGCGCTGCTCGACTACCTGGCCGACGTCGGCGAGGCCACGGCCACGCAGTGCGCCAAGCACACAGGCGAGTCGGTCGCCAACTGCTCGTTCCACCTGCGCCTCCTGGCCCGCTACGGCTTCATCGAGCCCGCCGAGCAGCGCGGCCGCGAGCGGCCGTGGCGGCCGAGCGCCGACCGCACCCAGTTCGTGCCCGACGAGTCCGTGCCGGGGTCCGTGCGGGCGGTCGTCGAGCTGGCCGAGGTGACCGTCCGCCAGGAGACCGAGGGCTTCGTGCGGTTCCTGCGCGAACGCGCGGACCGCGCCGACGAGCTGGCCGGCACCGCGCTGCCGACGTCGATGACCAAGGACACCTTCTGGGCCACCCCGGACGAGACAGAGGGGCTGCTCGACGCCATCGGCGCCCTCCTGATGCCCTTCGTCGACCGGGCCCGCGACGCCGGGTCCCGGCCGGCCGGCGCGCTCCTCATGCGCTGGTTCGCCACCACGCACCCCGATCTCCATGTCGATCCCGCACCAGGTCCGGAGGCGCCCGAGGGTGCCCCCCACCCGAGCTCGCCCATCGCATCCAAGGAGGCGTGACATGGTCGCGCTGACGTACGACGTGCGCACCGTGCGCATCCCCGTCCCCCGCCTCGTCCTGCGCTCGTCCCGCGCGCGCTTCGCCCGACCGGCCGCCGTGCCCGCCGAGGCCTGGCAGCACACCGAGCTGCGGGCGCACGAACAGCGCCGCGACGCGCACCTCGACGCGGCCGTCGCGCTGCGCCGCTGAGCCCGTCGCGCAGGACGCCGTGCACCCCCCGCCCCGCGGTCGTAGCCTCGGGGCGGGAGGCCGATCGGATGAAGCGCACCACCGTGGTCCCGGTGCTCGTGGACCGGCCCGCCGTCCCCTACGTCGGCATCAGCCGGACGGTCACGCCCAGCACGTTCTCGCAGGTGGCGGACAGGTTCGCGGACCTGTTCGCCTGGCTCGCCGACCACAGCCTGACCCCGGCAGGCCCGCCGTTCTTCCGGTACGACGTCATCGACCCGGACCGCGGCATGATCGTCGAGGCCGGGGTGCCGCTGGCCGAGGCGGTGCACTGGGCCGACGGCAACGTCGTCCCGGGCCTGCTGCCCGCCGGCCGGTACGTCGTCACCAGCCACGTCGGGCCGCCCGACGAGCTCGTGCAGGTCATGGCCGACCTGCTGGCGTGGGCCGAGGCCGCGGGACTGCGCGTCGACCGGTGGTCGACCCCCGAGGGCGACGCGTGGGGCTGTCGCCTCGAGCTGCAGCTCTCGGACCCGCGGATCGAGCCAGACATGACCGGCTGGGAGACCCAGCTCGTGGTCCGGCTCGCCGAGGACGACCTCGGTGGGTCGCGCGGCGGCGACCTGGGCGACATCGGTCTGGTCTGAGAGCCATCCGCGGCGCGGTCGGCGACGAACCCTCGCTGACCCATCCGCACACCACTGGACGACGGACCGATGTCTCTGCTGCAGCTGCCGACGCCACCGACGTGCCCGCCCCGGCACCTCGGCGCCGGGCGCGCGCCCGCCGAGCGGCGAGCGGCGGTCCGGTGGGGCACACTGGCCCGCGTGGAGCGAGGAGAGGTCGAGGCCGGTGCGCCCCGCTCCGCCGAGTCCCTCCTCGCCGACGTCGCGCAGGGCGACGACTCCGCGTTCGCGGCGCTGTACGACGCGCTCGGGCGTGGCGTCTTCGGCACCTGCCTCGGCGTCCTGCGGGACCCGGACCACGCCGCCGAGGTCGCGCAGGAGGTCTGGGTCGAGGTCTGGCGCACGGCCGCCCGGTTCGACTCGGTCCGCGGCTCCGCCCGCACCTGGACGCTGACGCTCGCCCACCGCCGGGCCGTCGACCGCGTCCGCGCCGTGCAGGCTCAGCGCGACCGCGACCAGCGGGTTCTCGACGAGAGCACCGAGCGGGAGTTCGACGTGGTGGCCGACGAGGTCGAGTCCGCCCTCGAGCAGGTCCGCGTGCGCGACTGCCTCGGCACCCTGACGCCCACCCAGAAGCAGGCGGTGGTCCTCGCCTACTACGGCGGCCGGACCTACCGTGAGGTGGCCGACGAGCTCGCCGCGCCGCTGCCCACGGTCAAGACGCGGATCCGGGACGGCCTGCTCCGCCTGCGCGACTGCTTGGGGGTGAGCTCATGACCACGTCGGTTCCCGACGACGACGCCCGCTCCCTCCTCGGCGCCTACGCGCTGGACGCGGTCGACCCCGACGAGCGCGCCGCAGTCGAGCAGCTGGTCGCCACCGACCCCTCCGCCGCCGCCGAGCTGGCCCAGCTCACCGCCGTCGCGGCCACCCTCGGCGACGCCGTCGCGGGCGACCCCCCAGCCGCGCTGCGGGCCTCGGTCCTCGCCGCGATCGTCGGCACTCCCCAGCTCGGCCCGCTCAGCGGCCCGCGCCACGTCGCGACGCCCGCAGACGAGCCCCCGGCCGCCCCGCGCTCCGGCCTCACGGTGGTGCCCCCGTCGGCGACCGAGGACGCGCCGTCGTCCGACGCCGGCCCTGCGTTCCCTGCCGCTCCTCCGTCGGGTGCCGGCCCGGAGGCTCTCCCTGTTCCGGATCTCGTGGAGCGCCGCCGCCGTCGTGCTCCCGGGCGCTGGCTCGCCGTCGCGGCGGCGGTCGTCATCGGCGCCGCGGTGCCCACCACGCTCGCGGTCCAGCAGGCGCAGCGGGCCAACCAGCTCGAGCAGCAGCAACAGGCGCTCGCCGACCTGCTCACCGACCCCTCGGCCGTCGTCGTCCACGGCGACATGACCGGCGGCGGCGTCGCGACCGCGATCCTCACCGACGACGCGGCCCTGTTCAGCGCGGCGGGCCTGCCCGACCCGGGAGACGACCACGTCTACCAGCTCTGGGTGGTCAGCGGCGACGAGGCGGCCTCGGCCGGCGTCCTCGCCGACTCCTCCGGCTCCGCCCGCCAGCTCGCCGACGACTTCTCGTCCGGCGACGCCCTGGCGGTCACGGTCGAACCGGCGGGCGGCAGCGACCAGCCGACGACCACCCCCCTGGTCGTCCTCTCCGTCACCTGACCCGCCTCCTGACCCGCCGCGCACCCGACCCGCGCGCCGCCGGCACCGGCACGTCCCGCACGCCAGCTCTCCGCACCTCACCGCGCCACCGGCAGCACCTGCGTCCCCCCGCGTGCCGGTGACACCGGCCGCCCTCCCGCGCCGCCGCCCCCCCGAAGATCCTCGAGAACGTCAGTCCGCCGCGAGAACGTCACTTTGAACTGCCGTTCTCGCGGCGAAGTGACGTTCTCGCGGGCGCGGGCGCGGGCGCGGGCTCGGGTGCCCGCCGTGGTCCGGGGGCCGGGGCGCAGACCTACGGTCGCTGGAGCGGCGAGATGCCGGCGAGGTCGTGAGTCTGGGACGACGTCGTGCGTTGCAACCCACGACTTCGTCCCGAACTGACGACCTCGCGCGGGAGGGCTGCCCGGTTCGCATGACGATGAGCAGCGAGCGGTGAGCGGGCGCCGAGCGGGGCCGGGCCGGCGCCGGGCGGGGAGCGATCAGGTGCACGCTCGCGGGCGCCTCGGGTGAGGGATCCGCGCCCGGACGCCACGGAGCCCCCTCGCCGTACCCTGCGAGGGGGCTCCGCTGCTCACCGGCCGTCAGGGGTGGCCGGGAGCGCAGACGGACCGGCCGCCGGGGCGACCGGTCCGCCGGGTCGTCACATCGTCGGCATCAGCACCGAGTCGATGAGGTAGACGGTCGCGTTGGCGGTGTGGACGCCGCCGCAGATGACCTTGGCGCCGTTGACCATCATGTCGTCGCCGGTGCCGGTGACCTCGACGGTCCCGCCCTCGACGGTGGTCTGCGTGCCGTCGATCATGTCGGGCGACAGCTGGCCGGGCACCACGTGGTACGTGAGGATCTTGGTCAGCGTGGCGCCGTCGGTCTTGAGCGACTCGATGGTGGCCGGGTCGATCTTGGCGAAGGCGTCGTCGACCGGCGCGAACACCGTGAACTCGCTGCCGTTGAGGGTGTCGACCAGGTTGACGTCCGGGTTGAGCTGGCCGGAGACCGCCGCGACGAGCGTGGTCAGCAGCGGGTTGTTCGACGCCGCCACGGCGACGGGATCGGTCGACATGCCGGTCACCGAGCCGGGACCGTCGGGGACGGCGGCGGCGTAGTCGGCACAGCCGGGGCCGACGAGGTCGGCGGCCGGGTCGGCCGTCATCGCATCGTCGCTGGGCATCTCGGACGGCGTCTCCATGGGCGTCTCCATGGCGGCCGACGAGTCGGAACCCGCCGTGTCGTCCGTCGAGCCGGAGCTGCTGCAGGCCGTGAGGGCGAGGCCCGTCACGCCGGCGAGCAGGACGGCGGCGATGCGGGTGCGGTGGGTGGTGCGCATGATGACTCTCCCTTGAACGTGGTCCGGGTGGGTACCCGCCCGGTCGTCTCTTCGGGGGTGGTTCGGGGCGGTCGGCGGTGCGGATGGGTGGGACTGCCGACGAGTTCTCGACGAGCTCTCGACGCGCCCATGACCCATCCATGGGGGTCGTCGCGCCGAACCTGCGCCATGGACCTGCTCACGCTCGCGCTCATCGGGCTCGTCGGTGGCCTCATCACCGGCATCTCGCCGTGCATCCTGCCCGTGCTGCCCGTCGTGTTCTTCGCGGGCGGCGTGGAAGGGGCTCGCGGCCGCCCGACCGTCAAGGTGGCGTCGGGCCCCACGACGAAGGGGGCCGCCGGCTCCGTGGGGGCGATGGCGCAGCCGTCCTTCCTGTCCGGCGCGACGGCGTGGACGCCGGGCGGCGTCGCCACCCTCGAGCCCCCGGCCCCCACCAAGGAGAGCCGCGCCCGCGACAAGGCGTCCGCGCGCCGTCCGTACCTGGTCATCGCCGGCCTGGTCACCAGCTTCACGCTGGTCACGCTCGTCGGCACCGTGCTGCTCAACGTCCTCGGGCTCCCGCAGGACCTGCTGCGCTGGGCGGGCATCGCCGTGCTGGCGCTGCTGGGGATCGGGCTGCTGGTGCCGAAGTTCGAGGAGGTCCTCGAGCGACCGTTCCAGCGCCTGACCCCGAAGCGCGCCCCCGGCGCCGGGCACGGCGGATTCGTGCTGGGCCTCGGGCTCGGCGCCGTCTACGTGCCCTGCGCGGGGCCGGTGCTCGCGGCCATCACCGTGGCGGGCGCGACCGGGACCGTCGGCCTGAGCACGGTCGTGCTGACGGTGAGCTTCGCGCTCGGCGCCGCGATCCCCCTGCTGGTCCTCGCGCTCGCGGGCCGCAAGGTGGCCGAGCGGATCGCGGCGTTCCGCACCCACCAGCGCGGCATCCGCGCGGCGGGCGGCGCGCTGATGATCGCGCTGGCCCTCGCGCTGGCGTTCAACCTGACCGACGCGATCCAGCGGGCGCTGCCGGGCTACACCGACGCGCTGCAGACGAAGGTCGCCGCGAACGAGACGGTCCAGCGCCAGCTCGACCTGGGCGGTCTGGTGACGGACGAGAACCGGCAGCTGGCCGACTGCACCAACAACTCCGCGACCCTCGAGGACTGCGGGCCCGCGCCGGCGATCCGCGGCATCGACGCCTGGCTCAACACCCCGGACGGGGCGGCGGTCGACCTCGCGGACCTCAAGGGCAAGGTCGTGCTGCTCGACTTCTGGGCGTACTCCTGCATCAACTGCCAGCGCTCGGTCCCGCACGTGACCGCCTGGGACGAGGCGTACCAGGACGACGGGCTCGTGGTCATCGGCGTGCACACGCCGGAGTACGCGTTCGAGCGCGAGACCCGCAACGTCGTCGACGGGGCGCAGCGGCTCGGCATCACCTACCCGGTGGCCCAGGACAACTCGTACGCCACGTGGACCGCGTACCGGAACCGGTTCTGGCCGGCGCACTACCTCATCGACGCCGACGGCCAGATCCGCCAGGTCTCGCAGGGGGAGGGTGGCTACGCGCAGACCGAGACGCTGATCCGCGAGCTGCTCACCCAGGCCGACCCGGGCGTGGCGCTGCCCGCGCGGACGCAGGTGGACGACACGACGCCGCAGGGTGACGTGACCCCGGAGACGTTCCTGTCCGTCAGCAAGCACACCAACGTGTCCGGCGACTACCGAGAGGGGCAGGCGACCTACGCGCTGCCCGACGAGCAAGCGGCCGACACGGTCGCGTTCGGCGGGACCTGGACCACGGACTACCAGGGCGCCGCCGCAGGCCCGGACGCGACCCTGCGCCTGCGGTTCCACGCCAAGGTGGTGCAGGCCGTCATGGGCGGCACCGGGACGGTCACGGCGACCGTGCGCGACGAGGACGGGAAGGTCGTGGACCGGACCGACATCGTGGTCGACGGCTCGCCCAAGGCGTACCCGCTGGTCAGCGGCAAGAAGATCGTCCAGGGCACCGTCGAGCTGTCCGCCTCGGAAGGCGTCCAGGCGTTCTCCTTCACCTTCGGATGAGCAACAACAGGAGTGCGGCGCCCAAGCGTGAGATACGGCCGAGTGGGTGAAATGGACGAATGTCCGATTTTGGTGCCGTTGACACGCTTCCACGGCCTCTCACGTTGCTCTAATGTCTGACTTGTCAGCGAAACGGCAAACCCTCTGCAAGGAGGGGACGCAAAGCCACGGGACCTACAGGGTCAGCCGGGCTACCGAACAGACAGGACCGAGTCATGGACCAGCGCGGATTTTCAGTCGACCCGTCCGAGACGAACCTCACCCCGGCCATCCCCTCCCCCCGCGTCCAGGCGTGGGCCGGGCTCGCTGCTCGTCGCAGCGCGATCGAGCTGGTGCCGGCGCAGCGTGAGCACGCTGCCGCCTGAGGACGTTCTCCATCGCTGAGCCCCTCGGACCTCGGGTCCGGGGGGCTCCGCCATGTCCGGCGCTGCGCGATGGTGCAGGTCAGCGGTGCGACGCGGCGGAACTTTGGTGCATCTCGCGACGAATGTCCGTTAGCCTCTGCCCAACGGGCTTGCCACTCGGGGTCGGCCGCAGTTGAGAGAAGGTCGCATGAACAGCTTTGCGCAGTGGTTCTGGCTGCTGATCTGGTGGTTCTTGTTCTTCGCCTACCTCGTCATCCTCTTCCAGATCATCGGAGACCTCTTCCGCGACCACGCCCTCAGCGGCTGGTGGAAGGCCGTCTGGATCATCTTCCTGATCGTCGTCCCGTTCCTGACCGCGCTGATCTACGTGATCGCTCGCGGCAAGGGCATGGCGGAGCGGCAGGTCCAGGCGGTCCAGCAGGCCAAGTCGGACACGGACACGTACATCCGTGAGGTGGCGTCGAGCAGCAAGTCGCCGGCGGAGCACATCGCCGACGCGAAGGCGCTGCTGGATGCAGGGACGATCGACGAGGCCGAGTACGCCCAGCTGAAGGCCAAGGCGCTCGCCTGACGGCGACCCAGCACGAGGCTCCGGGCCGGTACCGCACAGGTGCCGGCCCGGAGGTGTCTTCGGGCTAGAGCTCGCCGGTCCGCTGCAGGTACCGCATCGCCGCCCAGCCGATGGGGATGCGCAGCCAGTAGGTGGCCACCCGGAAGAGGACCGCGATCGAGGTCGCGATACCGGGGTTGATGCCCGTGATGCTGGTGAGCGTGCCGGCCAGCGCGAGCTCGATGGCACCCATGCCGCCGGGCGTCGGCACCAGGGCGCCGGCGGTGTTGCCGGCCAGGTAGACCAGGGCCACCTGGATGAGGGTGGCGTCCTGCCCGAACGCCGCGAGGCTGGCGTCGAACGCGAAGATGAACCCGAGAGTCATCAGCAGGTTGCCGCCGATGGCCAGGGCCAGACGCCACGGCTGGCCGAGGACCTCGATGAGGCGCGGCCAGGTCTGGCGCAACGTCGGCATGGTCTTGGCGAGCACCCACTGGCGCACCTTGGGCACCAGCAGCCCGGAGGCGACCAACACGGCGAGGATGCCGATGACGAGGAGCACGACCGGGGAGATGGGCAGGGGCGACTCCGTGTCGCCGGACAAGAGGGTGAGCACCAGCAGCAGGCCCAGCGTCACGACGAACTGGCTGACCTGGACGAGGGCGACCGTTGCCGCCGAGAGCGTGGTCGACACCCCTCGCTTCTGCAGCATCCGCAGGTTCAGGGCCGCCGGACCGATGCCCGCCGGGGCGGCGAGCCCGACGAAGGTGGCGGCGGTCTGCACCAGGGTCGCGCGCCACAGGGGCAGCTTCACGGGCGAGAAGGCCACGAACGCCAGCGCGGCGCCGACGAGGGTGAGCAGCCCGAGCACGAACGCGACCACGGTCCAGCGCCAGTCGCCGGTCGCGAGCGCCGAGGTGATCTCGTCGACGTTGATGCTGGTGATGACGAAGACGATGGCGACGATCGGCACGACGATCGTCAGCACCGTCCGCGCGCCGAACCGGACGAGCTGCTGGGGCTCGACGTCGGCCTCGGGGAGGTGGGTCACCAGCGCGGACCGCAGCTCGGCCAGGACCTTCTTGTTCGCCCGCATCTCGTTGCGGGTCAGCCGCGGCAGCGTGATCGTCTGCAGGAGCGGGCCGATCTCCGCGATGTGCTCGTCGGGGAGCACGGCGACGGCCGAGTCGAGCGCGCGCGTCGCACCGACGCGGAGCGCGAGCAGCGCGACCAGCTGGGTGACGTCCATGCGGCGGGCGAGCTCGGAGGACGCGACGTCGCCCTGCTCCCAGCTGGTCACCCAGACGACGGGTCTGCCGACGACGCTCTCGACGAGCAGCACGTCGCTGGTCAGCGAGCGGTGGGCGATGCCGGCGTCGTGCGCGAGCTGGAGCTGGGCCCAGATCTCCTGCAGCACGTCGTCCGTGAGCTCCGCGGGGTCGAGGTCGCCGAGCGGGACGGCCCGGCCCGGGCGCTCCTGGACCAGGAGCATCGAGTCGTCGGCCTCGGCGATGCTCAGCAGCTTGGGCGTGCGGACGCCGGCCGCGCGCGCGGCGTAGGCGAGCAGTGCGGTGCGCTCGGCCGCCTGCCGCAGCGACACGACCGACCGGCCCTCGAGGCCACGCATCCGCAGCGACCGCCACAGCCGGGTGAGCATGCCCACCACCTGCCGGTCGCCGTCGATGACGACCAGGTCGAGCTCCTCGCCCTCCGCGGTGGTCAGCTCGTACAGGCGGTGGTCGGTGGAGCGGGTCAGCGCGCGGGCAGCGGAGTCGCCGTCGAGCTCGGGGGCGTCGGGCGCGGTCGACGTGGTCTCGTCGGCCACCCGCAGCAGCTGCACGGGGTCGAAGCCGGCCCGCCGCACACCCGCGACCAGGCTCGCGCCGTACGCCCGCTCGGACTGCACGCCCGACAGGTAGCGCACCCCGAGGCCCGTGACCCGGCCGAGCAGGAACGACACGACCAGCCCCGGCAGCGACACCCCGGCGGTGATGAGCAGGACCCCGATGGCGACCCAGAGCAGGTTCCAGGACCACTTGACGGTCCGGCGGCGGCCGCGCGGGCCGACGACGGTGAGCAGGCCGACCAGCAGGGCGACGTAGCCCGGCAGCGTGACGACCCACTCGCCGTTCGCCCGGATCGACATCCCGATGGTCAGCTCCTCGGAGCCGAACGTCGTGATGGCCCAGAGCACGGCCTCGTTGAGCATCAGCGCCGCGATGGCCGCGATCAGGCCCTCGAGCAGCTGCCGGCCCAGCCGGCGGAACGCCAGCTCGGTGATCACCGCGAGCGGGACCGCCAGGACGACGAAGACCTCGAGCCCGCGCCGCGGGACGAACAGGATCCGGTTGAGCAGCGTGGCGAAGCCCTGGACGTCCTCGGCCACGCCCGACGTGGTGTTGTGCGCGTACGTCGCGAGCACGAGCACGAGCGCGACGCCCAGCGCCGAGAGGATGGTGCCGAGCAGGTCGCTCGGGTGGTGCACGCGGACCGTGGGGACGTCGACGATGGTGACGTCGTCGGTCGTGGTCCGCGTCGGGAGCGCGACGGCGTCAGCGGGCGCGGCGTCGGCGGCGGCGGCCGCCTCGACGTCCGCGCGACTGGCGGGCGTCGCGGACATAGGGGCGAGTCTAGGCAGCGTGGCTGTCTGTGCCCGGCAGGGCTGGCCGACGATGCTGTCGCGCTCGTCACGGCCCCGTGACCTGCTTCGACGGGTATGCGCGCGTCCGAGCGCTCTGTCGGGATCGTCCACTACCGTGACGCCGGAGGGAGCACTCCCTCGCCCGACTTCCCCGTGGAGGCCCCGATGTCCGACGACCTGACCGCCGCCGACGTCTCCACCGCGCTCCGCCGCTCGTGGTGGCTGCCGGTCCTGCGTGGCGTGGTGCTGCTGATCCTCGGGCTGCTCATGCTCGTGCAGCCGCTCTGGTCGGTGACGGCCCTCGTCTGGATCTTCGGCATCTTCGCCATCCTGGACGGGCTCATCGCCATCGCCCAGTGGTTCGCCAACCGCAAGGAGCCCGGCGCCGGCTGGTTCCTGCTCTCGGGCATCATCGGGCTGCTGCTCGGGATCGTCGTGGTGGTCTGGACGCCGGAGACCGCTCAGGTCCTCTTCTACCTGATCGCCGCGTGGGTGCTGCTGCTCGGCGTGCTCGGGATCATCGCGTCGGTCGTGCTCTACCGGGCGCGCGACGTCGGCTGGTACTGGGTGCTGACCTTCGGCCTGGTGAACACGCTCTTCGCCCTGCTGCTCCTCACCCACCCGCAGACGGTGGTCAAGGTCATCGTCGTGCTGCTCGGGCTCTTCGCCTTCGTCGCCGGCGTCATCCTGATCGTCAGCGGGTTCGCGACGAAGCAGCTGGCCAAGGACCTGGGCACCACCTCCGCGACGGTCTGACCCGCGGTCAGTTGAGGCCCAGGGCCGCGATCCAGGCGGCGGGGACGAGCGCGTAGCCGACGAACACGACCATGTCCATGATCGTGTGCGCGACCACCAGCGGCATCACCCGTCGCCTGCGCCGGTAGTACTCGGCGAAGACCAGGCCCATGATCGCGTTCCCGACGAACGCGCCCCAGCCCTGGTACAGGTGGTACGAGCCGCGCAGGAGCGCACTGGCGACGACGATCGCCGGTGCGCTCCAGCGCAGCTCGCGCAGCCGCTCCATCAGGTACCCGACGACGATGACCTCCTCCAGCAGCGCGTTCTGCAGCGCCGCGAGGAGCAGCACGGGGATGGTCCACCACGCCGAGTTCAGCGCCGACGCCTGCACCTGGACCGCCAGGCCGAGCGCCCGGGCGACCGCGTAGAGCCCCAGGCCGGGGATCCCGATCACCGCGGCCAGCCCCACGCCGACGCCGAGGTCCCGCCACGGCCGCGTGAAGTCGAGGCCGATCCGGCGGACCGCCGACTTCCCGTTGGCCGACAGCAGGTACAGCGCCAGCGCGACCGGGACCAGCGCGAACCCGACCTGCAGGAGCTGGTACGTGAGGTCGAGCCACGGTCGCGCTGACCGGCTCGGGTTGAGGGTCGTGGACTGGTCGCCCAGCGGCGGCCCGGCTGTGAGCCGGTCGATGATGTTGACCACCGCGTACAGGCCCGACTTGCCGAGCGACAGCCCGAGGACGATCCAGATCTCGGTGGTGATCCGGCGGCGGTACGCCCGGTCGCCCGGCGGCGGTGCGATGCGAGTGGAGAGGTCGCTCTCGCGCGGGACGACGTCGACGTCGCTGCGGGCGGGAGCGTCGGGGCTCGCCCCGTCGGGCGTCGGCGTCGGCGCGGTCATGGTCGAAGCGTAGGCCGCCTCCCTGGACGCCACCTGGACGCCCGCTGGACATCGCCACCGCGGTCGGGCGGCACGACGACCCGGCGGAAGGGGTTGCCAGTCGGTGCACGACAAAGTAGTTTGTAGCGCAAAGTCATGGAGGACCACGATGAGTACCGATCCGCGCGATGCCGACGGGACCGCCCCCGACGGCCGGGCGGCCGAGGCCGACGCCGCGCCCGAGGTCGCCGACGCGCTGGCGATCATCGCGGCGCAGCGGGCGCGGACCGCGCAGGTGCGGCCGTCGAGCGCGCTGCTGTTCGGGGTGTGGGGCGCGGTCTGGCTGGTCGGGTACGGGGCGATGTGGTGGACGGCCCGCGACGACGACACCCCGTCGGTGGCGGCGGGCGTGATCGCGGTCGGCGGCGGCGTGCTCGCGCTCGTCGTGACGATCGTCCACATCACCCGCCGGACGCGCGGCATCGCCGGCTCGAGTGCGCGGCAGGGCGCGATGCTCGGGTGGGCGTGGGCGATCGGGTTCCTGGCGCAGAGCATGATCGTCGGCGGGCTGGGACAGGCGGGGGCGTCCGGTGAGGTCGTCGCGCTCGCGGCCAACGCGATCGCCGCCCTGGTGGTGGGCCTGCTGTATCTCGCGGGCGGGATCCTCTGGCGGTCGACCGCGATGTACGTGCTCGGGGGCTGGATCGCGCTCGTCGGTGCGGCGGCGACGCTCGCCGGGCTGCCCGGGTCCTACCTGCTCATGGCGCTGGCGGGCGGCGGCGGGATGCTCGTCGCGGCGGCGGCCGAGGCAGCGCGCAACCGTGGCTGACGTCGAGCTGGACCCGGTCATCCACGCGCAGGCCCGCCTCCGCGTGGTCGCGACGCTGGCGTCGCTGGGCGCCCACGACCGCATCGCGTTCCCCCGCCTGCAGAAGCTGCTGGACATGACGGCGGGCAACCTCTCGACCCACCTACGCCGACTGGAGGAGGCGGACTACGTGACGATCACCAAGACGCACGAGGGCCGGACGCCGGCCACCTACGTGGCGCTCACACTGACCGGACGGTCGGCGTTCGAGCGGTACACGCGCTCGCTGCGGGCGCTGCTGGACGGTGCCTCGTGAGCGCCGTCGTGGAGCTGACGGGGGTGACCCGCACGTTCGGCGCCGTCACCGCGCTCGACGACGTGTCGCTGACGGTCGGCGAGGGAGAGCTGGTCGGGCTGCTGGGGCCCAACGGCGCCGGCAAGACCACGCTGCTCAGCCTGGTCAGCGGCCTCCGGAAGCAGGACTCCGGCGACGTCCGGCTCTTCGGGGGCGACCCTCGGAAGGCGTCGTCGCGGATCGGGCTCGGGACCACGCCACAGGAGACGGGGCTGCCACCGACGCTGACGGTCGGCGAGGTGGTCGACCTCGTCGCGAAGCACTACCCGTCTCCCATGACGCGCGCCGAGGTGCTCGCGCGGTTCGGGCTCGAGGACCTGGTCGGGCGGCAGACGGGCGGGCTGTCCGGCGGGCAGAAGCGGCGGCTGGCGGTCGCCCTCGCGCTGGTCGGCAGGCCGCGGCTCGTCCTCCTCGACGAGCCGACCACCGGCCTCGACGTCGAGGCGCGGCACATCCTCTGGCAGGCGCTGCGCGACTACCACGCCGACGGCGCGACCGTGCTGCTCACCAGCCACTACCTCGAGGAGATCGAGGCGCTCGCCGAGCGTGTCGTGGTCATCGGCGCAGGTCGGGTGCTGGCAGACGACAGCCTGGCGTCCGTGCTGGGTCTCGTGGCCCTGCGCCGGGTGATCCTGTCGCTGCCTCCGGGGGCGTCGGTCGATCTCGCGCGGCTGCCGGGTGCCCAGAGCGCCCAGCAGGGACCCGACGGCCGATGGACGGTCCTCGCCAACGACGCGGACCGGCTGGTCCGCGCGCTCGTCGTCGAGGAGGTGCCGTTCCGCGACCTGGAGATGCGCGGGGCCTCGCTGGAGGAGGCCTTCCTGGCGCTGACGCACGAGTCCCACGAGGAGGAGGTCGTCCGATGAGCACCACGACGCTGGCGCCCCGACCGTTCTGGTCGCTCGCCGTGCTGCACGCCAGGTTCCAGTTCCTCGAGACGATCCGGATCCCCATCGCGGTCATCGGCAACCTGCTGTTCCCGTCGCTGGCGCTGCTGTTCTTCGTGATCCCACAGCGGACGGTGGCCGACGACCCGCTCTACGCGACCGCCGCCATCGCCCAGCTCGGCGTGTTCGCCGTGATGTCGACGTGCCTGTTCTCGTTCGGCGTCGGCGTCTCCGAGGACCGCGCGCTGCCGTTCGACCCGTTCCTGCGCACCCTGCCCGCCGGTGCGGGGCCGCGCCTGGTCGGCCGCGTGCTCAACGGCGTCCTGTGGTCGTACCTCGCGCTCGTCCCGCTGGTGCTCCTCGGGGCGGTCGCGACCGCCGCCACCGTCACGCCGGCGCAGGCGCTCGCGGCGATCGTCATGGTCCCCGCCGTAGCGGTCCCGTTCCTGCTGCTGGGCCTGGCGATCGGCTACCGGCTCAGCTCGAAGGCCGCGATCGCCGTCGTGCAAGCGACCCTCTTCCCGCTCGCGTTCGCCGGCGGGCTGTTCCTGCCGCCCGAGGCGTTCCCACCGTGGCTCGACGCGATCTCCAAGGTGCTGCCGTCGCGCGCCGCCCGCGACCTGGCCGTGCAGGCCGTGACCGGTGCCCCGGCGTACACCGGGGCGATCCTTGTGATCCTGGCGTGGACCGCGCTGTTCGCGGCGATGGCGGTGACGGCGTACCGCCGCGACGAGGGCCGCCGGTTCCACTGAGCGGCGGCCCTCGTCGGGCGGGGCGAGGTCAGGCGAAGCGGCGCAGGCGCAGCGAGTTGCCGACGACCAGGACCGACGAGAAGGCCATCGCGGCGCCCGCGATCATCGGGTTGAGCAGGCCGAGGGCGGCCAGCGGGATCGCGGCGACGTTGTAGGCGAACGCCCAGAACAGGTTCTGCTTGATCACGCGCAGGGTGCGGCGGGACAGCCGGATCGCGTCGCCGGCGGAGCGCAGGTCGCCGCGGACGAGCGTGATGTCGGCGGCCTCGATCGCCACGTCGGTGCCGGTGCCCATGGCGAGCCCGAGGTCGGCGGTGGCCAGGGCGGCGGCGTCGTTGACCCCGTCGCCGACCATCGCGACGCGGGCGCCCTGCTGCTGCAGGCGGGCGACGACCGCGACCTTGTCGGCGGGCAGGACGTGGGCGAACACGTCGTCGTCGGCGATGCCGACCTCGCGCGCCGCCGTCCGGGCCGCGCCCGCGTTGTCGCCCGTGAGCAGGACCGGGCGCAGCCCGAGGGCCCGCAGCTCGGCGACGGCCTGCGCGGACGAGGCCTTGACCGGGTCGCGCAGGACCAGGACGCCGCGCGGCGCTCCGTCCCAGGCGGCCATGACGGCGGTGGCGCCGTCTGCCTCGGCCGCGCCGAACGGCTCCTGGTACGCGGTCGGGTCGATGCCCTGGTCGCGGAGCCAGGCGGGGCGGCCGACGAGCACGCGACGGCCTAGGCCCACGCCCGAGTGC
Organism: Cellulomonas sp. P4_D11; assembly: GCF_056401915.1. Classification (NCBI taxonomy): domain Bacteria; kingdom Bacillati; phylum Actinomycetota; class Actinomycetes; order Micrococcales; family Cellulomonadaceae; genus Cellulomonas; species Cellulomonas sp. P4_D11. Next base: position 64,303 of record NZ_JBFUIK010000021.1, read on the forward strand.
GCCGTGCGGACGACGCCGGAGACACCGTGACCGGCCTCCGCGCGGAAGTCGTGGACCTGGTCGGAACCGATGACGACGCCGTCGGCGCCCGACGGGCCCTCGTGCTGGATGACGGCGGTCGCGATGGCCCGGCCGATCGGGTGCTCGGCCAGCTGCTCGACCGCGGCCGCGTAGCGCAGGACGTCGGGCTCCCCGACCACGTCGACCAGCGCCATCCGGCCCTCGGTCACGGTCCCGGTCTTGTCGAGCACGACCGTGTCCACGGTCCGGGTCTGCTCGAGGACCTCGGGGCCCTTGATGAGGACGCCCAGCTGCGCGCCGCGGCCGGTGCCGACCAGGAGCGCGGTCGGCGTCGCGAGGCCGAGGGCGCAGGGGCACGCGATGATCAGGACCGCGACGGCGGCGGTGAAGGCGGCCTGGACCCCGGAGCCGGTGAGCAGCCAGGCGGCGAGCGTGCCCACGGCGAGGACCAGCACGATCGGCACGAACACCGCGGAGATGCGGTCGGCCAGGCGCTGGACGGGGGCCTTGCCGGTCTGGGCGGTCGCGACGAGCCGGCCGATCTGCGCCAGCCGGGTCTCCGAGCCGACGCGCGTGGCCCGCACGACGAGCGCGCCGGACGTGTTGATGGTGGCGCCCGTGACCTCGTCGCCGGGGCCGACGTCCACCGGCACGGGCTCGCCGGTGAGCAGCGAGGTGTCGAGCGCGGACGTGCCGCGGACCACGACGCCGTCGGTGGCCACCTTCTCGCCGGGGCGGACGGCGAACTCGTCGCCCACCGCGAGGCGCTCGACCGGGACCCGGTGCTCGGTCCCGTCGACCAGCAGCGCGACGTCCTTGGCGCCGAGGTCGAGCAGCGCGCGCAGGGCGTCGCCGGCGCGGCGCCGCGAGCGGTGCTCGGCGTAGCGGCCGGCCAGCAGGAACGTCGTGACGACGGCCGCGACCTCGAAGTACAGCTCGGGCACCTCCATGCCCATCTCGGCACGGGGCCACAGGGACGGCGTCATGGTCAGGCCGAGCTCGCCGGCCCCGCCGAGCAGCAGCGCCCACAGCGACCAGCCGGTCGCGGCGATGATGCCGATGGAGACCAGGGTGTCCATGGTCGAGGCGCCGTGGCGGGCCGCCCGGAACGCGGCGCGGTGGAACGGCCACGCCGCCCACGTGGCGACCGGCAGCGCCAGGGCTGCGACGACCCACTGCCACCCGGTGAACTGGAGTGCGGGGATCATCGACAGCAGCAGCACGGGGACGGTGAGGACGACGGCGACCCGCAGGCGCGCGCGCAGCTCGGTGCCCCGGGCGTCGGTGGGGGCCGACGTGTCCTCGTCGGCGTCCATGTCGTGACCCGGAGCCATCGCGTGGCCGGACAGCGCGTGCTCGAACGGGTCCATGTCGTGGTGCATGAAGTCGGCGGAGGAGCCCCGGTGCTCGGGTGGCGCGGGGTGGTGCGCCTCCGGGCGCGCGCCGACCACCGTCGCGTCGTACCCCGCGGAGCGGACCGCCGCGACGAGCGCCGCGGTGTCGGCGGGCTGCCCGTCGGTCATCGTGACGCGTGCGGACTCGAGCGGCAGGTTCACGGTCGCCTCGACGCCCGGCAGCCGGTTGAGCTTCTTCTCCACCCGCGCGACGCAGGACGCGCAGGTCATGCCCTCGATCGCGAGATCGACGGTCGAGTCGTTCACAGCAAGGACCTCCGCGGGGTGACGGCGTAGCCGGCCTCGACGACCGCCTCGCTGATCGCGGCGTCGGCCAGCGGGGACTGCGAGACGACGGACACGGTCGACGACCCGCCGACGGTCAGCTGGATCGCGACGTCCTGGACCCCGGGCAGGGCGGACAGCTCGGAGGTCACCGCGGCGACGCAGTGCCCGCAGGTCATGCCGTCGACGCCGAACGTGGTGGTGGTGCTGGTGCTCATGGTGGGGTTCTCCTCTAGCTGCGGACGAGGCGGGCGATGGCGTCGGCGGCTTCCTTGACCTTCGCCGCGCCCTCCTCGGGGGACTGGCGGGCGGCGTCGACGACGCAGTGGGCGAGGTGGTCCTCGACCAGCCCGATGCTCACGGCCTGCAGTGCCTTGGTGACGGCCGCGACCTGGGTGAGGATGTCGATGCAGTACACGTCCTCGTCGACCATCCGCGCGATGCCGCGGACCTGGCCCTCGACCCGGCGGAGGCGCTTGAGGTAGTCGTCCTTGGCGTCCGTATAACCGTGCATGGGGGCCTCCAGAAGGGTCGAGCGGGTGCAATCTCTGCAACACCATACCCCTGGGGGGTATTTCCGACGACGTCGCGGGGCACAATCGCTGCATGCGGGTCTCGGCGAAGGCGGACTATGCGGTGCGGGCGTGCGCCGAGCTGGCGTCGTCCCCCCACGGCGACCCCGTGCGGGCCGACGACCTGGCGGTCGGGCAGCAGCTCCCGGTCGCGTTCCTCGAGCGGATCCTGGGTGACCTGCGCCGCGGTGGCGTGGTCGCCAGCATCCGCGGGCGCTCGGGCGGCTACCGGCTGGCGCGGCCGGCCGACGAGATCACGCTGGCCGACGTCATCCGCGCGGTCGACGGGCCCCTGGTGACCGTGCGCGACGAGCGGCCGACCGCGCTCGAGTACGCCGGGTCGGCCGAGGCGCTGCTCGAGGTCTGGGTCGCGCTACGGGTGAGCGTCCGCGACGTGCTCGACCAGGTGACGCTCGCCGGCCTGGTCTCCGGTGAGCTGCCGCCGACCGTGCACGAGCTCGCGGCGCGGCACGACGCCTGGGTCAACCCGCCCGCGGGCGCACGCTGACGCTCGGGCCGGTCAGGACGGCTCAGGCGGTCGGCGCGGTCGCCCGGGCGGCGGCGCGGACGGCGTCCGGGAGCGCCGAGACGATCCGGTCCACCGCGGCGTCGTCGTGCGCGGCCGACACGAACCACGCCTCGAACGGCGACGGCGGCGCGTAGACCCCGGACTCGAGCAGCGAGTGGAAGAACGGCGCGTACCGCCACGACTCCGTCGCCTTCACGGCGTCGTAGTCGCGCGCCCCGTGCGCCGCGGCGTCGGCGCCGAAGAACGTGCTGAACAGGTTGCCGGCCCACTGGATGGCGTGCGGGAGGCCCTCGGCGGACAGGGCGGCGCCCAGCTCGGCGCGCAGCTGTGCGGAGACCGCGTCGACGGTCGCGTACACGGACTGGTCGGCGAGGCGGAGGGTGGCCAGGCCCGCGGCGGTCGCCACGGGGTTCCCGGACAGCGTGCCCGCCTGGTAGACGGGGCCGACGGGCGCGAGCAGCGACATGACGTCCCGACGCCCACCGACCGCGGCGACCGGCAGGCCGCCGCCGATGACCTTGCCGAACGTGTAGATGTCGGCCGCCCAGCCCTCGCGCAGGCCCTCGAGCCCCCACCAGCCGGAGTAGCCCACGCGGAAGCCGGTGAGCACCTCGTCCTGGATGAGCAGCGCGCCGTGCTTCAGCGTCAGGCGGCGCAGCGAGGCGTTGAAGCCCGGCAGCGGCGGCACGACGCCCATGTTGGCGGGCGCGGCCTCGGTGATGACCGCGGCGATGCGGTCCCCGTGCTCGCGGAACGCGGCCTCGATCGCCTCGAGGTCGTTGTAGGGGACGACGATCGTCTCGGCGGTCACCGCGGGGGAGACGCCGGCGGAGTCGGGCAGGCCGAGCGTCGCGACGCCGGAGCCGGCCGAGGCCAGCAGCGCGTCGACGTGCCCGTGGTAGCAGCCGGCGAACTTCACGACGAGGTCGCGGCCGGTGGAGGCGCGCGCCAGGCGCAGCGCCGTCATGGTGGCCTCGGTGCCCGTGGACACCAGGCGCACGTTCTCGGCGGCGGGGACGCGGGAGCGGATCTCGTCGACCAGGTCCACCTCGGCCAGGGTCGGGGCGCCGAAGCTCAGGCCGCGCCCGGCCGCCTCGCGGACCGCCTCGACGACCTCGGGGTGGGCGTGGCCCAGCAGGGCGGGACCCCACGAGCCGACCAGGTCGACGTACTCGGTCCCGTCGACGTCGGTGACGTAGGCGCCGCGGGCGGACGCGAGGAACCGGGGGGTGCCGCCGACGTTGCCGTACGCGCGGACGGGCGAGTTGACGCCGCCGGGGATGACGGCCTGGGCGTGCGCGAACGCCTCCGAGCTCAGAGTGCTCGTGCCCGCCGTGCTGGTGACGCTCATCGGATCTCCTCTGCCAGCCAACCGGCCAGCTCTGTCGCAGAGTACGTGAGAACGTGATCGGCACCGGCGCGCCGGATGCTGAGCACGGACTCGAGGATCGCCCGTCTGCGCTCGATCCAGCCTCGCGCGGCGGCGGCCTCGATCATGGCGTACTCACCCGACACCTGGTAAGCGGCAACCGGCACCGTGGACATCGCGGCCACGTCGGAGAGGATGTCGAGGTACGCCAGCGCGGGCTTGACCATGACGATGTCGGCGCCCTCGGCCAGGTCGATCTCGACCTCGCGGACGGCCTCGCGGCGGTTCGCGGGGTCCATCTGGTAGGCCCGGCGGTCCCCCTCGAGCTGCGACTCGACGGCGTCGCGGAACGGGCCGTAGAACGCCGAGGCGTACTTGGCCGCGTAGGCGAGCACGGCGACGTCGTCGCGACCCGCGGCGTCCAGGGCGTCGCGCACGTGTCCGACCTGGCCGTCCATCATCCCGGACAGCCCGACGACGTGGGCGCCGGCCTCCGCCTGCGCGAGGGCCATCTCCGCGTACCGGACCAGGGTCGCGTCGTTGTCGACCACGCCGCTCGGCGTCAGGACGCCGCAGTGGCCGTGGTCGGTGAACTCGTCGAGGCAGAGGTCCGCCTGCACGACGAGGGCGTCGCCGACCTCCGCGACCACGTCCGCGATCGCGACGTTGAGGATGCCGCCCGGGTCCGTGGCCTGCGACCCCACGGCGTCCCGCACCGTCGGGACGGCGAAGACCATCACGCCGCCGAGCCCCGCGCCGGCGGCCTCGGCGACCGCCTTCCGCAGGGAGTCGCGCGTGTGCTGGTGGACCCCAGGCATCGAGCTGATCTCGCGCGGCTCGGCGAGACCCTCCCGGACGAACACCGGGAGCACCAGCTGTGCGGCGTCGAGGCGCGTCTCCGCGGTCAGACGGCGCAGCGCAGGCGTGGCGCGCAGCCGGCGCGGGCGGATCCTGCGGGGGGACGGGTCCGTCATCAGAGCTCCTCGGGGCTGGGGATCGGGACGGGCAGGACGGTGCGGACCGCGCGGGTCAGCGCGTCGACCATGCCGGTCATCGTCTGCTCGGTCGCGACGCCCGCGAGCGGCAGGCCCAGGCGCGCGGCCTCCGCGGCGGTCGACGGGCCGATGCCGATCATCAGGGTGCTGGCCGGCGGGGGGCCGAGGCGCGCAGCGAGCTCCCGCACCGTGCTGGCCGACGTCAGCAGCGCCGCGTGGATGGTGCCTTCGGTCCAGTCGCGCCGGACGTCGTCGGGGGGCGGGGCGGCGGGGACGGTCCGGTAGGCGACGACGTCGGTGACGTCCCAGCCCCGGGCGTGCAGGCCGTCCGTGATCGTCGGCGCGGCCAGGTCCCCGCGAGGGAACAGCACGCGCGCGGGATCCGCGGGCGCCGGCCACGACTCCACCAGCGCGCGGGACGTGGACTGGCCGCCGGGCACCAGGTCGGGCTCGACCCCGACGTCGCGCAGGGCCCGCGCGGTGCCCGGGCCGACGGCGGCGACGCGCACGTGCCCGTCGGCGAGGAGCTGCGTGAGGCTGCCGGCGCTCTCCTGCGCGCGGTCGACCAGCACGGGGACGGCGGCGGCGCTGGTGACGACGAGCCACGAGTACCAGCCCGACTCCAGCGCGAGCAGGGCGTCGTCGAGCTCGGTCGGGTCCTCGGGCGGGACGGTCTCGATGAGGGGGACGACGACGGCCTCGGCGCCGGCCGCCGCCAGCGCGACCACGGCCGGGCTGCGCCCCGCGGAGGGTCGGGGCACCAGGACGCGCCAGCCGGACAGCGGCAGCACGGGCGGAGCGGTCATCGGACGGTCCCGAGCGCGGCGAGGTCGGCGGCGCCGGCACCCAGGAGCGTCTCGGCCAGCTCGGCGCCGAGCCGGCGGGCGTCGTCGATGCTGTCGGTGCCCAGCGTCGTGCTCAGGCCGCGGCGGAGGGTCTCGCCGCCGTCGGGCCGCGCCACCACGGCGTCCAGCTCGAGCGTCCGGCCGTCGTCGGCGAGGTGCGCCCACGCGCCGATCGGCGCCGCGCAGCCGGCCTCGAGGCGGCCGAGCAGCGCGCGCTCGGCGACCACGGCCAGATGCGTGGGGCGGTGGTCGAGCGCCCGCAGGGCGACGGCGAGCGGCGCGTCGGCTGCGAGGTCGGCACGGACCTCGACGGCCAGCGCGCCCTGACCCGGGGCCGGGGCCATGACGCCGGGCGCGAACGCCTCGGTCACCGCGTCGAGCCGGCCGAGCCGCGCCAGCCCCGCGCGGGCGAGCACGACGGCGTCGAGGTCGCCGGGCCCGGTACCGGAGCCCGAGACGCGGCCGAGCCGGGTGTCGACGTTGCCGCGGATGTCGACCACGACCAGGTCCGGGCGGGCGGCGAGAAGCTGGGCCGCGCGGCGCGGGGAGCCGGTGCCGACGAGCGCGCCAGGGGGCAGCAGGTCCAGCGTCAGCCCGTCGCGCGCGCAGAGGGCGTCGGCGGGGTCCTCCCGCGGCGGGACAGCGCCGAGCCGCAGCCCGTCGGCCTCGCCCGTCGGCAGGTCCTTGAGGGAGTGGACCGCGACGTCGCACCGCCCGTCGAGCAGGGCGTCGCGCAGCGCGGTGACGAAGACCCCGGTGCCGCCCAGGCTCTGCAGCGAGCCGGTCAGGCGGTCGCCGTCGGTGCGGACGTGGACGGTCTCGAGGGTGAGGTCGCCGCGCCCGAGGATGGCGAGGGCGTCGACCACGTGGCCGGTCTGCGTGAGCGCGAGCGCGCTCGCACGAGTCCCGACGCGCACGTGCTGAGCCATGTCGCCAGTGTCCCTCTCAACCGCGGGGATGTCGAAGCGCCGAAAATACGTGACGCGGTCGTGACAACTTGTCAGCAAATAGCCGCGAGCGGGCGCAGAAAATGTGACCCGCGACATTCTTGCACCGGTTGCCGACGCGTTGTCAGAAAATGCGCGAGGAATTCGTCAGAGCACCGAGCGCGCCGCGGCGCGGGCGTCCGGCACCACCGACGCCAGCCCGTTGCCCGCCACCCACGCACCGCACACCGCGGCCCCGTCGAGCGCGCCCACCGCGGCCCGGACGTCGCGGACCACCGCCTGGTGCGCGGCGCTCGGCCGCGGGAGGGCCTGGGTCCACCGGACGACCGCGTGCCCGACCAGCCGGTCCGGGGCGAGCGGCACGCCGAGGAGCGTCGCGGCGTCGCGCAGGGCGAGGTCGACGTCCGCGTCCGCCGGCGACCCCGCCCGCCCGTACGAGAGCCGCACGACGTGCCGGCCGGGTCCGGCCTCTCGCGCGAGCCATGCCCACTTCGCCGTGCCGTGCGTCAGCGCCTTGGCGGCGACGTCGGTGGCCTCGCGCGCCACGAGCACACCGGTGCCGCGGGGCGCGGCGTCCAGCGCGGGGGCGTCGAGCACCAGCGTGACCAGCGTGACCTGGGCGCCGGGGTCGGGTCGGCCGACGGCGAGCCCGAGCAGGTCGACGGCCGCGGGGGTGGCCAGGACCAGGCGGTCGGCGTGCTCGCCGGCCACCACCCAGCTGCGCCCGTCGCGCGCGACGTCGGCGACCGCGGCGCCCGTCCGGACCTCGCCGCCACGGGCCTCGAGGTCCGCGACGAGGGCGTCGACCAGCACGTGCACGCCGCCGTCGATCCCCTGCACGGCCGACCCCGCGGGAGCCGACGCGCGCAGCGACCCGACCCCGCGCGCGAGCGAGCCGCGCTCGCGGCGGACGGCGTCCGTGAGCCCCGGCGCGACGGCGTCGACCGCGAGGTCGTCGGGGTCCGCCGAGTGCACGCCGCCGACGACGGGCCGCACCAGCCGGTCCAGCACGCGCGCGCCCATCCGGCGCCGGACCAGCCCGCCGAGGGTCGGCTCGTCGCTCGGGGGGAGCACGAGGTCCAGGCTCGCGCGCGCGGCGCCGACCAGCCCGAGGGTCCGGCGGACGTCCGCCGCCCACGGGTGCGCGGGGACGCCCAGCAGGCCGGTGCGCGGCAGGGGCCCGTCGCCGCGCGGGAGGTGGACCCAGGAGCCGAGCGGCTCCGGCGTCCGGACGCGTGCGGTGAGCCCGAGCTCGTCGAGCAGCTCCGCGACCGCGCCGCCCCGCGTGGCGAACGACTCGGCCCCGGCGTCGAGCCGCAGGCCGGCGACCGTGTGCCCGGCGACCGCTCCCCCGGCGGCGTCCCGCTCCTCGAGCACGAGCGTCCGCAGGCCGGCGACCGCCAGCTCCCGCGCGGCGACCAGGCCCGCGATCCCGCCCCCGACGACGATCGCGTCCCAGCGCATCAGATCTGGTGGACCAGCTCGGCCACGCGGGTCAGCACCGTCGGGTCGGTCTCCGGGGGCACGCCGTGGCCGAGGTTCACCACGTGGCCCGGGGCGACCGAGCCGCGCGCGACGACGTCGCGGACGTGGGCCTCCAGCACCGGCCACGGCGCGGCGAGCAGGGCTGGGTCGATGTTGCCCTGCAGCGGCGTCGTGCCGCCCAGGCGGCGGTTCGCCTCGTCGAGCGGCAGCCGGTAGTCGACGCCGATGACGTCCGCACCGACGTCCCGCATGGCGCCCAGCAGCTCGCTGGTGCCCGTGCCGAAGTGGACCTTGGTGACGCCCAGGTCGGTGACGTGGGCCAGCGCGCGGGCGGAGGCTGGGGCGACGTGCGCGGTGTAGTCGGCGAGCCCGAGCGAGCCGGCCCACGAGTCGAAGAGCTGGGTCGCGCTCGCGCCGGCCAGGACCTGGGCGCGCAGAAACGCTCCGGTGATGTCGGCCGCCCACTCGGTGAGGGCCGTCCAGGTGGCCGGGTCGGCGTGCATGAGGGTGCGGGCCGCCAGGTGGTCGCGCGACGGGCCGCCCTCGACCAGGTAAGCGGCGAGCGTGAACGGCGCGCCCGCGAAGCCGATCAGCGGGGTGTGGCCCAGGGCGTCGACCGTCAGCGCGACGCCGTCGGACACGGGGCGCAGGGCCTCCGGGGTGAGCGGGCCGAGGTCGCGCAGGCGGGCGACGTCGTCGGCCGTCCGGACCGCCGAGCCCATCACGGGGCCGACGCCGGGCTTGATCTCCACGTCGACACCGGCCAGCTTGAGGGGCACGACGATGTCGGAGAAGAAGATCGCGGCGTCGACGTCGTGCCGCCGGACCGGCTGCAGGGTGATCTCGCTGGCGAGCGCCGGGTCCAGGCAGGCCTCGAGCATCGCGGTGCCGGTGCGCGCCGCCCGGTACTCGGGCAGCGACCGTCCGGCCTGTCGCATGAACCACACCGGGCGCCGAGCGGGCTGCTCCCCGGAATACGCACGGACCAGCGAAGAATTCTTCGTGCGGCCGGCGACGAGGGGGTGCGAGGAAGGAAGGTTCACAGGTTCGATTGTGCCGGACAATTGTCGAAGTGATTAACTCGGGGACGTGGTGCTGCTGTCCCTCGCCGCGAGTCACCACGACCTCGACCTCGATGTGCTGGAACGTCTCTCGTCGGACGTCCAGGCCGTCGCGTCCGAGCTCGTGGCCTCGCCGGTGCACAGGTTCGTGTCCGGTGCCGTCGTCCTGGCGACGTGCAACCGGTTCGAGCTGTACCTCGAGGTCGACGACGCCGCGGACACCCCGTCGGCGCGCGCCGCGGCCGCCGACGCGGTCGCCGCCCGATCCGGCTACACCGCCGAGCAGGTCGCGACGCACCTGCGGGTCCGGGCCGGCACCGACGCCGCCGAGCACCTCTTCTCGGTGGCCAGCGGTCTCGACTCCATGGTCGTCGGCGAGCGCGAGATCGCGGGGCAGGTCCGCCGGGCGCTGACCTCCGCCCGCCGCGACCGCACGACCACCTCCGGCCTGGAGTCGCTGTTCCAGGCGGCGTCCCGGGTCTCGCGGCTGGTCGAGAGCCGCACCGGGCTCGGCGCCGCCGGCCGCTCGGTGGTCGGTGTCGCGCTCGACATCGCCGAGCGGGACCTGCCGGACTGGTCCTCGGTGCGCTGCGTGCTGATCGGCACGGGCTCGTACGCCGGCGCGTCCCTGGCGGCGCTCAAGGCCCGCGGCGCCGGTGACATCCGCGTCTACTCCGCCTCGGGTCGCGCCGGAGCCTTCGCCGCCGCCCGCGGGGTCCGGTCCCTGCCCGCGTCGGCCGACCTCGCCGCCGAGGTGTCCGACGTCGACCTGGTGGTCGCCTGCAGCGGCGCCGCCGGTGCGGTCCTGGGGGTCGACGCCCTCGCCGCGGCCCGCGCGTCGTCGTCGGCCTCGCTCACCGTGGTGGACCTGGCGCTGCGGCACGACGTCGACCCCGGCGTCCGCTCGCTGCCGGGCGTCCGGCTGGTCAGCCTGCACACGGTCGCCGAGCACGCGCCGGCCGAGCACGCCGCGGTGCAGGCCGCCCACGACGTGGTCACGGCCGCCGCCGAGGCCTACGAGGCCGACCGCCGCGTCCGCGACTGGAACCCCGCGGTCGTCGCCGAGCGGACCCGCGTGCTCGGCGGCCTGGAGACGGTGCTCGGCACCCTGGCCGAGCGGGACGAGCGCGCCGAGCGCGCGCTGCGCCGACGCACCCGGGCCGCCCTGCACGGCCCGACGG
>NZ_JBFUIK010000022.1:0-72397 GCF_056401915.1 Cellulomonas sp. P4_D11
CGTCCGGCCAGCGTCGTCGCCGCGGCGGCAGCGGCCGTGGCGCCGGCGGMGGCTCCGGCTCGGCGTCGGGCGGCCCGCGGGTCGTCTACTCGCGCGGCTGACGCAATACGCACTGATCAGAGGCCGGTTCCGACACCCGTCGGGCCGGCCTCTGGCGCGTCTGCGGGACCCTGGCCCATGATGAGTCGGAGCGTCTCCGACCCACGGGAGTGACCATGTCCCACCGCACGGCCGCCTGATGGCGATCATCTCCCGCGGGTTCCGCGGCAAGCGCGAGGTCGACCCCCGCATCCCTCCCGGCCAGTACCTCGAGCGTGGCTTCCCGGTGCTGTCCGCCGGTCCGACGCCGCGCGCCGACCTGTCCACCTGGACGTTCTCGATCACCGGCGGCGGGGCGACGCGGGCCAGCTGGACCTGGTCCGAGCTCACCCACCTGCCCCACGACGACATCGTCAAGGACATCCACTGCGTCACCAAGTGGACCAAGCTGGACTCGGCCTGGCGCGGCATCTCGCTGGACACCCTGCTCGACGGCGTCGAGATCGCGCCCGAGGAGCAGTACGCGATGGCGCACTGCGACGGCGGGTACACCACGAACCTGCCGCTCGCGGACCTGCGGGGTGGCAAGGCCTGGATCGCGTACCAGTACGACGGCGCCCCGCTCCCGCCCGAGCACGGCGGCCCGGCGCGGCTGCTGGTCCCGCACCTCTACTTCTGGAAGTCCGCGAAGTGGGTGCGCAGCCTGGACCTCATGACGGAAGACACCTGGGGGTTCTGGGAGCGCCTCGGGTACCACGCCTACGGCGACCCGTGGAAGGAGCAGCGGTATTGGGGGGACTGAGCGTGCCCTCCGACACCCCCGACGAGAACCTGTACGCGCTGCCCTGGATGGTGGGCACCCTGGTGGCCCGCGCCGCCGAGACGCCCACCGCGATGACGCTCGAGCTCGACGTCCCCGGCTGGCGCGGCGCCCTGTCCGGGCAGCACGTCGACGTCCGGCTCACCGCCGAGGACGGCTACTCGACGCAGCGCTCGTACTCGCTGGCCTCCCCCGGCACGATGGGCCTGCCGGGAATGACCCTCGACCCCACCGCGCACGACCCCAGGATCGCGCTGACGGTCCAGGTGGTCGACGACGGCGAGGTCTCGCCGTACCTCACCGAGGACCTGCAGGTCGGCGACGAGCTCGAGCTCCGCGGACCCGTCGGGCACTGGTTCGTCTGGCAGCCCACCGACCCCCACCCCGTCCAGCTGGTCGCGGGCGGCTCCGGCCTGGTGCCCCTCATGTCGATGCTGCGCACCCGGAAGCTGGCAGGCAGCGTGGCACCGTTCCGGCTGGTCGTCTCCGTCCGCACGCCGGTCGACGCCATCTACGCCGACGAGCTCGAGGCGCTCGGCGCCGACGTCGAGATCACGCGGGTGTGGACGCGGCGCGGACCCGACGGGTGGACGGGACGGATCGGTCGGGTGGACCCCGACGTCCTGCGCGAGGCGTGCTTCCCGCCCGACGAGCGCGCGCACGTGTTCGTGTGCGGACCCACGCCGTTCGTCGAGCTGGTCGCGGACACCCTCGTCGACCTCGGCCACGACCCGGAGCGCATCCGCACCGAGCGGTTCGGCCCGACGGGGCCGTAGCGGCCTCTCAGCCGGTGTTCTGCAGCCCGGCGGCGACGCCGTTCACGGTCAGCAGCAACAGCCGGCGGAGGTCGTCCGCCTGCTCGGGGGCGTCGCCCGTGCGCAGGCCGCGCAGCGCGCGCAGCTGGAGCAGCGACAGCGCGTCGACGTAAGGGCTGCGCAGCTGGACGGCCCGGCCGAGGATCCGGCGGCGGGACAGGATCGCCTCGCTCTCGGTGATGGCGAGGACCCAGTCGCGGGTCAGCACCATCTCCTCGAGCACGAGGCTCGCGAGGTCGTCGCGGTCCCCGAGGGCGAGGTAGCGCTCCGCGATCCGCTCGTCCGTCTTGGCCAGCGACATCTCGACGTTGTCGATCATCGTGGCGAAGAGCGGCCACTGGGCGTACGCCTCGCGCAGCTCGGCCAGGTCGTCGGTGGCCGCCAGCGCGGTGCCCAGGCCGTACCAGCCGGCCAGGTTGATGCGGGCCTGCGACCAGGAGAACACCCACGGGATGGCCCGCAGGTCGTCGAGCGACTCGACCGAGAGGCCGCGGCGCGCGGGCCGGGAGCCGATCGGCAGCATCCCGACCTCCTCGAGCGGCGTGACCTCGGCGAACCACTGCGGGAACCCGGGCGCCTTGACCAGCTCGTGGAACCGGACCCGCGAGGTCTCGTCGAGCTGGGCGGCCAGCGGCGCGAACCGCTCGGTCGCCCCGGCGTTGCGTCGCTCGACCGACGGCGCACCGGCCAGCAGGGTCGCCGCCGCGACCTGCTCGATGTGCCGGGCGGCGATCACGGGGTCGCCATACCGGGCGAAGATGACCTCCCCCTGCTCGGTGAGCTTGAACCGGCCGTCGACCGAACCCGGAGGCTGGGCGAGCAGCGCTCGGTTGGCGGGGCCGCCGCCGCGCCCGAGCGCACCGCCGCGGCCGTGGAACAGCGTGAGCTGGATGTCGTTGCGACGCGCCCACTCGGTGATCCGGCGCTGGGCGGCATCGAGCGTGAGCGTCGCCGAGACTGGGCCCACGTCCTTCGACGAGTCCGAGTAGCCGAGCATGACCTCGACCCGGCGGCCGTTCTCCGCGAGGCGGCGCTGCACCTGCGGGAGCTGGAGCGCGCCCTCGAGGATGTCGACCGACGCCTCGAGGTCGGCGAACGTCTCGAACAGCGGGATGGCGTCGATGATCGGCGCGTCGACGCCGGCGAACGCGTAGTCGGCGAGCTCGTAGACCGCCGCGAGGTGCTCGGCCGACTGCGTGAACGACACGATGTAGCGACGCGCGGCGAGGATGCCGTAGCGCCGCTGCACGGCACCGATGGCGCGGAACGTGTCGAGCACCTCGACCGTGCGGGGCTCCAGCGTGCCGTCGACGCCGTTCTTCGCCAGGTCAGCCAGCGCGCCGGCGTGCACCTGCGAGTGCTGGCGCACCTCGAGCTCGGCCAGGTGGAACCCGAACGTCTGCACCTGCCAGATCAGCCGCTGCAGGTCGCCGTACGCCGACCGGGGCGCGCCGGCGGCCGCGAGCGAGCGCTGCACCACGTCGAGGTCGGCCTCGAGCTCGGACGCGGAGCCGTAGGCCAGATCGGCGTTGCGCGTCCGGGTCGCGGCGATGCGCTCGGCCAGGAAGTAGACCACCCGGCGGTGCGGCTCGTTCGGGGCGTCTCCGGCGATGCGGGAGGCCAGCGGCGCCGACAGGCCGCGCTGCTTCTGCCACAGCGAGCTCAGCTCGCTCGACGCGGGGGTGCCCGACGCGGCGAGCGTGAGCCCGTGCGCGGTCTTGCGCGCCGACGACTCGAGCTCGAGCAGCGCGTGCTCGGACGCCATCGCCGCGGCCTCCTCGGTGATCTGCCCGGTGACGTTCGGGTTCCCGTCCCGGTCGCCACCGATCCAGGTACCGAGGCGGGCGAACGGCCGCACGGCCGGTGCGGTCGTGCCGGCCGCGTCGGCCAGCAGCCAGTCGTCGAGGCGTCGGTAGACCGCCGGCAGCACGTCGGCGAGCGTCGCCTCGAACACGTTGATCACCGTGCGGACCTCGTCGAGGACCGACGGCTTGGCCTCGCGCAGGGGCGCGGTGCGCCACAGCGTGTCGATCTCGCCCAGCAGACGACGGTCGTTCTCGGCGAGCGACATCCCGCCGATGTAGCGCAGGTCGCGCTCGGCGACGAGCTCCGCGATCCGCCGGATGGCACCGGAGACGGCACGTCGGCGCGCCTCCGTCGGGTGCGCCGTGAAGACCGGTCGGAACTCGAGCTCGGCCAGGCGCTGCCGGGCGACGTCCTCGCCGACCTCGTCGGCCAGCTGCGCGACGGCCGCCGGGAGCGAGTCGTCGGGCGCGAGGTGGTGCGGCAGCAGGCTGGCCTCACGCTCCCGCAGGACGCGCACGCGGTGGTACTCCTCGGCCGTGTTGGCGAGGTGGAAGTAGCAGGTGAACGCCCGGGCGACCTCCTCGGCGCGGGCCATGCTGAAGCCCGCGACCAGGTCCTCGGCCTGCGCCAGGGCCTCCGCGTCCGGCCCGTTGTGGGCCCGGATGGCGAGCTCGCGCAGGGCCTCGACGTCGGCGAGCAGGTCGTCGCCGCCGGCCTCGCGCAGCACGCGTCCGAGGAACTCGCCCAGCACGCGGACGTCGTTGCGCAGCGGCTCGGGAACCTCGTGGCTCGCGAGGCTCTGCGCAGCGGTCTGCGTGGCGTCGCTGGGGGGAAGAGGTGCGGTCACGGGCCAAAACTAGGGCACGCAGCCCGATCCGGTCCGGTGAGTCCAGGCGATGGGCACTGTGACGAAGACGACTCGACATCCGTGAGTAGGGTCGGGCCATGGCCATGACGCCGCAGCAGGCCGACGCGACCTGGCACGCCGCGTGGACGGTCCGGGACGCCGACGCGGCAGCCGCGTACCTGCACCCCGAGTACGCGCTCGTGCTCGTGCACCCGGCTCCGGCGCGCGTGGCGCGGGCCGAGTGGCTGGCCACCCTGCCGACCTACGTCGTGACCGGGTGGGAGCTGCTCGAGTCCGCGTGGGACGTCCACGACGGCGTCGCGGTCCACCTGCAGAAGGTCTACATGGCCGCGACCGTGGCCGGCGCCGACCGCAGCGGGATCTTCATCCTCACCGACACCTGGTTGTCGACGCCCGACGGCTGGCAGGTGTGGCGTCGGCACTCGACCCCCCTGCACGCGGGCGAGATGCCCCGGCCCCAGGCGGGCGGGCCGTCCTGACCCGCCCGCCCCGGCGACGTCAGCAGAACGTGTACACGTACCCGCTCGCGCCCTTGGGCACCACGTCGCGGTCCCGGTAGATCACGCTGGTCGTCGCACCGCGGGCGTTGCACGAGGACCGTCTAGCGCAGACCGCCGACCCGTGCGCAACAGGTGCGCAGAACGCCTGCGCGTTCGTGCGATCACCCGCGCAGGGCCAGCGCGAAGGGCAGGACCGCCGAGGCGCCGGCCCGGCGCAGCTCGCGCGCGGCGACCGTCATGGTCCAGCGGCTGTCGACCAGGTCGTCGACGAGCAGGACCGGTCCTCCCGGCACCTCGAGGGCGGAGGCGTCGAACTGCTCCCACACGCTCGCCAGCCGGAACGCGCTGTTGCCCCCGGGCTCGCCCCGCGGACCGTCGTCCCGCAGCGCGAGCGCGCCTGCGTACGGGAGCCGGCCGATCTCGGCGAGCCCGCGCGCGAGCGAGTCGACCAGCAGCGGACGGCGTCGGGAGGGCAGGGCGACGACCGCGACGGGCCGCTCGTCCCAGCCCCACTGCGCGAGCACGCGGACGCAGCCGTCCAGCATGGCCCGGGTGACCGGCGCGTCGGCCGCGCCCGCCGCGAACACCGCGCGCAGCGCCGTCCCCCAGCCCAGGTCGGTGAGCCGGGCCAGCGCCCGGCCCTCGAGGGCCCGTTCGCCCTCCGCGAGCCGGCCGCGCACGGGCAGGCCGAGGCGGTCGGCGCCGACCGGCCACTGGACCCGGGGCTCGACCGGCACGCCGACGCGGTCGAGCGAGCGCTCGGCCGACGCCGCAGCGCCGTCGACGACGTCCACCGGGTACCAGGGCCCGGCGCAGCCGTCGCAGCGCCCGCACGGGGCGGCCGTCTCGTCGTCCAGCGTCCGCTGCAGGAACTCCATGCGGCAGCCGTCGGTGCGCTCGTAGTCGAGCATGTGCCGCTGCTCGGCCTCGCGGGCCGCGGCGATCCGCGCGTAGCGCTCGGCGTCGTACGTCCACGGCTGCCCGGTGGCCACCCAGCCGCCCTGCACGCGGCGCACCGCGCCGTCGACGTCGAGCACCTTGAGCAGCAGCTCCAGGGGGGTGCGCCGGACGTCGACGAGCGCCTCGAGCGCCGGCGTCGACAGCGGGCGGTCCGACAGCTCCGCGATCACCTTCTCGGCCCGCGCCTGCTGCGGCATCGACGCCGTCGCGAAGTACTGCCAGATGTCGGCGTCCTCCGCGCCGGGGAGCAGCAGCACGTCGGCGCTGTCGGTCGCGCGCCCCGCGCGGCCGACCTGCTGGTAGTAGGCGACGGGCGAGGACGGCGCGCCAAGGTGCAGCACCCAGCCGAGGTCGGGCTTGTCGAACCCCATGCCGAGCGCGCTCGTCGCGACCAGCGCCTTCACCGCGTTGGCCTTGAGCGCGGCCTCGGCGTCCTCGCGATCCGCCGGGTCCGTCTGCCCGGTGTACGCGCGGACGTCGTGCCCCGCCTCGCGCAGCAGCCGGGCGGTGTCCTGGGCCGCGGCGACCGTGAGCGTGTAGATGATCCCCGAGCCCGGCAGGTCGCCCAGGTGGCTGAGCAGCCAGCCGAGCCGCGTCCGCGCGTCCGGCAGCCGGAGCACGCCGAGGCGCAGGGACTTGCGGGCCAGCGGCCCGCGGATGGTGAGCACGTCGACCGCCGAATCCCCCGCGCTGCCCAGCTGCTCCGCGACGTCGGCGACGACCCGGCTGTTGGCCGTGGCGGTCGTGGCGAGGACGGGGACGCCCGCGGGCATCGTCGCGATGAGGTCACGCAGCCGCCGGTAGTCGGGCCGGAAGTCGTGGCCCCAGTCGCTGATGCAGTGCGCCTCGTCCACGACGAGCATCCCGAGGCGCCGCACGAGGGCCGGGAGCTGGTTCTCGCGGAACGCGGGGTTGTTGAGCCGCTCGGGCGAGACGAGCAGGACGTCGACCTCGTCCGCGGCGAGCCGCGCGAGCAGCTGGTCCCACTCGTGCGCGTTGGTCGAGTTGATGGCGACGGCCCGCACGCCGGCGCGTTCGGCGGCCGCGACCTGGTCGCGCATGAGCGCGAGGAGCGGCGAGACGAGGACGGTGGGACCCGCGCCGCGCTGGCGCAGCAGCATGGTGGCGACGAAGTACACCGCCGACTTGCCCCACCCGGTCCGCTGCACGACGAGCGCGCGGCGGTGCTCGTCGACGAGCGTCTCGATCGCCTCGTACTGCCCCTCGTGGAACTCGGCGTCGGGGTTGCCCACCAGACGGCGGAGGACGGCGAGGGCGGCGTCGCGGGTGGTCACGCGCCCAGCCTGCCAGGCCCGACCCACCCGTCGGGCCCGCTGTGCACAACGGTGGGCGTCCTGTCGGAGCCGACCCCTACGGTGGCGACTCCACCGCACCCCCGGGAGCCCCGATGCCCAAGTCCGCCGACGAGACCCTGGCCCTGATCCGCACGCTGCTGGCGATCGCGGACGGCGGGTCACCGCACGAGCCGGAGCGCGAGCTCGCCCGGGCTCGCGCCGAGAAGCTGATGCTCCGGCACAGCATCGACGAGGCCGCGGTCCGGATGACGAGCGAGCGGGCGCGCCAGCCGGTCCGCACGGACGTGCCGGTCACCGGCTCGTGGGTGGCGGACCGGATCGAGCTGCGCAACGCGGTCTACGGCGCGTTCGGCTGCCGGCCGCTGCGGGTGCGGCGCGGCACCGGCACGGACTTCGTCGCGTTCGGGTTCGCGGCGGACATGTCGATGGCGGCCGTCCTGGCCGGGTCGCTCGAGCCGCAGATGCTGGCCGAGATGTACGCCCACGGCGGCACGGCGAGCGACAAGCGCGCGTTCGCCGCCGGGTTCGCCGCGATCGTCGCCGGCCGTCTGCGTCGGTTCTACGCCGAGGTGCTCACCGAGGCGGAGACGGAAGGCACGTCGAGCGAGCTGGTCCTGGCCGCGCGCGACCGCGACGTCGACGCCGCCGTGGCCGAGGCGTTCCCTCGGGTGCGTCGAACGACGCGTCGGCTCACCGGCCGGGGGTGGGCCGCCGGCGCGGCGGCGGGCGCCCGCGCCGACATCGCGGTCTCGGAGCGCACGGTGGCCGCGTCGGGGGGCCGCGCCCTGGGTCGGTGAGGACGCGTCAGGCCTCTTCCGGGGTTCCTTCCCAGGTGCGGGGGCCCAGGTCGGGTCGCGTGTTCTCGTAGTCCCCGGACAGGAGCGGCGACGAGATGATCATGTCCGCCGTGGACACGTTGCACGCCATCGGCACGTTCCAGACGGTCGCGATACGCAGCAGCGCCTTCACGTCCGGGTCGTGGGGCTGGGGCTCGAGGGGGTCCCAGAAGAAGATCAGCATGCTGATGGTGCCCTCGGCGATGCGGGCCCCGATCTGCTGGTCACCGCCGACCGGACCGGACAGGAACCGGTGCACCGGGAGCCCGAGCTCGTACTCCAGCATCGTGCCGGTCGTGCCGGTGGCGTAGAGGTGATGACGCGCGAGGGTGCCGCGGTTGTACTCCGCCCAGCGCAGCAGCTCGACCTTCTTGTTGTCGTGCGCGACGAGCGCGATGTGACGCGGGCTGCTCGTTCCGTTCATGGCACCTCCCGGGCTCCGTCCAGTCTGTCCGTTCCGGCGGCGACACGCTCAGGCGGCGGACGCGGCACCGCGGTCGTAGCCGTTGGGGCTGAGGAGGATCGCGCTCGCGGCGGGGAAGGAGACCAGCGCCTGCCCCTGGACCAGCCCGGCGCCGTAGACGAGCACGGACCGTGCGCGGCGGGCTGCGTCGACGGCGGTCATCCCACCGACAGCCCCCACGCCCCGCTCCAGGACTCCCCCGGCCCCAGCGTGAGGAGGTCGGCCCCGGACCGGAGCGCGTGCGGCGGGCAGGTCATGGGTTCGACGGCGACGGCCAGCCGTCGGCGCTCGGCCGGGACCACTCCGTCGGCCGTGTAGACCATCAGGTACGGGAACGCCTCGCCGACCCAGAGGCGCACGCCGCGGCTCGTCGCCGGGTCCACCAGGTGAGCGACCGCACGTCCGTCGTCGCCCCGGCGGAGGTCGCCGAACACCGTGTCGAGGACCTCCGGCCCGATGGTCCGGGGCTCGCGGAAGTCGAGGTGCGAGCCGGTGACGTCGACCGGTGACGGCGGCTCGTCGCGGTCGGCGGGCACCGGGGAGTGGCTGTCGGCGGGCACCTGCAGCTCGAGGCCGTCGACGGCCCCGCCGAGGCCCAGGTACGGGTGGAAGCCCATCCCGAACGGCGCGGGCGAGCCGCCGGTGTTGCTCGCCGACGCGGAGACCGTGAGCCCGTCGTCGGCGAGGTGGTAACCGACCCTCAGGGTCAGCTCCCACGCGTAGCCGGGCTGCGGGCGCAGGACGCGCTCGAGGACGACGCCGTCCGGCGTCGACGACACCTCGGCCCAGTCCAGCCAGCGCACCATGCCGTGGATGGCGTTACCGCGCTCCGGCTCGTCCATCGCCACCTGGCACGTCTGCCCGTCGAACGTGTACCGACCGCCGGCCAGCCGGTTCGGGAAGGGAGCCAGCACCTGACCGCGGCCGTCGGGCGCCCGTTCGCCGACGTCGAAGCCGTCGAGCACCGGGCGCCCCTCCAGCACGCACTCCCGGAGCGTGGCTCCGACCTGCGTGACGACGGCGTGGTGGTCGCCGGCCTCGATCCGGTACTGCCGGCCCGAGGGCGGGGCCGGCGTCATGACGTCGCACCGGTTGCTGCATGGGCCGCCGCGACCGGCATCACGACCTCCTCCACCGTCATGACCTCCACGATCCTCGCCCGCGTCCGGTCACGACGAGTCCAGCACGGGCGTACCGCCACGTCGTCACCCTCTCAGCATGATGGTGGCCCGTGCGGCCGCCCGGAAGGGGTTGCGGCGCCGGTGGTCCTCAGCGGTAGCGTGACGTCACGTGGGGGAACGTCACGTTTGGCCCGTTTCGTCCAGCGTGGAGAAGCCGTCGGCGATCCCGCGTCAGACGGAGCCTGTCACGGTACGTCGACGTCGCGCAGGGGTCGGTCTCGTCCCCCGCGACGCCCTCGTCGACACCCTCTCCGCCTCCACCGTCCGCGTCGTCGCGCTGATCGCCGGGCCGGGGTACGGGAAGACCACCGTCCTCGGCCAGTGGGCCGACCGCGTCGGGAGCGGCGCAGCGTGGCACACCTGCACGGATGCGGACAACGACCCCGCCACGCTGCTGACGGCGCTCGGCCACGCGGTCGGCGCGGGGCCCGGGATCGTCACCGTTGCCGGTCTGGCCGCGGCGGCCCGGGCCCGCCCGCCGCTGACGCTGCTCCTGGACGACGTGCAGGCGATCACCCGGGCCGGCAGCCTCAACGTGCTCACCGACGTCATCGACCGGCTGCCCGACTCCTGGCGCGTGGGCCTCGCGTCGCGGGCGCGGCCGCGACTGCCGATCGCGCGTCTCCGCGCCGCGGGCGACCTCCTCGAGATCGGCGTGGCTGAGCTGTCGCTGCTCCCCGACGAGGAAGCGCAAGTCCTCGCGCGCTCGGGAGTCAGCCTCTCCGCCGAGGCGACGACCGCCCTCCACGACCGGACCGAGGGCTGGCCGGTGGCAGTGCAGCTGGCCGGGATGGCGATCCGGGAGCGCGGCGGGTGGCTCGACGAGCCGCTCGAGTTCACCGGCGACGACAGGTTCATGCGGGAGTACCTGCGCACCGAGATACTCACCGGCGTGGGTGCGCGCGAGACGGCCCTGCTGGTCCGCTGCTCGGTGCTGGACGAGCTCTCCGGGCCCGCCTGCGACGCGGTCCTGCGGGTGCGGTCGTCGGGCGCCGCGCTCGAGCACCTGGGGGCGCACGGCGTGATCCAGGCGGTGGGTCGAGACGGGCAGGAGTACCGCTGCCACCCGCTGCTCCGGGAGCTGTTGAGCGCGGAGCTGCACCGCAAGGAGCCCATGCTCGTGCCCGAGCTCCACCGCCGGGCGGCGCGCTGGTACACCACCGCGCAGCTGCCCGACCAGGCCATCGACCATGCCAACCGGGGGGGCGACCTCCCGGAGCTCGCCCGGTTGGTGCTCCTGTTCGCCCAGCCGACGTGGACGACCGGACGCATCGACACGGTCCAGCAGTGGATGTCGTGGCTCGAGGAGGCGAGGGACGTCGACATCTTCCCCGCGATCGCCGCGCACGCGGCCCTCGTCTTCGGCCTCCTCGGCGAGGCGGCGCGCGCCCAGCGGTGGTCGGAGCTGGCCCTCACGACCCCCGGGTCGGGGACGCTCCCGGACGGCAGCACCGTCAGCGGGACCGTCGCCTACCTCCGGGCCATCGAGGGCCGCGACGGCACGGAGCAGATGCGGGTCGACGCCCGGGCTGCGCGCTCAGGTCTGTCGCCGGCGAGCCCGTTCTGTGCCGCGATGCTCCACACCGAGGGCCTCGCGTACCTGCTCGACGGCGACCTCGACAGCGCGGACGACCTGTTCGTCGAGGCCATCGAGTCGGCCGAGGTCGCGCGCGCGGACCCGGTCGTGGCGATGGACCTGTGCGAGCGCGCGGCTGTCGCCGTCGAGCGCGGAGACTGGTCCGCGGCGGTCAGGGCCGTCCGGCGCGCCTCGAGGATCGTCGCCGAGGGCGGGTACCGGACGTACTGGACCAGCGCGCTGGTGCACGCGTGGTCGGCCCGCACCGCCGTGCACCTCGGGCTCCGCCAGGAGGCGGTCGGGCACGCCCGCGACGCGCTCGCGCTGCGCCCCCTGCTCACGCACGCCCTCCCCGTGGTGTCCACGCAGGCGCTGCTCACCATGGCGCAGGCCTCGCTGGGAGTCGGGGACATCCACGCCGCGTCGGCCGCCGTGCGGCAGGCGGACGAGATCCTGCACCGCCGGCCGGGGCTGGGCGACCTGCCGGACCGGGTGGCAGCCCTGCGCGCGCAGGTGCACGAGGCCGCGTCGCGCGGGCGGCCCGACACGCTGACGCCCGCCGAGGTCAGGCTCATGCCGCTGCTCGCGACGCACCTGACGTTCCCCCTCATCGCCGAGCGGCTCGGGGTCTCCCGCAACACCGTGAAGACCCAGGCGATCTCGAGCTACCGCAAGCTCGGCGTCTCGTCGCGCAGCGAGGCCGTCGCGCTGTGGGAGCTGCTCGACGGGTCGGCGAGCTCGTAGCACCTCGTTGCGGCGACGCGGCGGACCACCCGGGGAGGCAGGTGCTCGTGGACGAGGCGAACCCCCGTCGGTACGCCTCGCTCGGCGCGCGCCTGGCACCGCTGAGCGCCGTGGCGGTCGCCGTGCTGGCCCAGGTGCTGATGCGCGACCGCATCGTGCTCGGCCCGATCCTCCTGGTGCCGATCATCGAGGTCACGCTCGTCGTCGTGATCGTCCTGGTCGACGGCGTGCTGCGCGCGTCGCCCCGGCTCGTGGACCTCCTGCGCTTCGCGCTCGCGCTGGTGCTCGCGATCTCCGGCACCTCGTCGGCCGCCCTGCTGATCTCCGACGTCCTGACGGTCCGGCCGGTCAGCGTGCAGCAGCTGCTCGCGGAGGGGGCGCAGATCCTCGTCGTCACGACCGTCGGCTTCGCCCTGCTGTTCTGGCAGCTCGACCGCGGCGGCCCGACCGGTCGGGCGCAGCCGGAGGTCGAGCTGACGTCGTTCTGGTTCACGCAGGACGCGATCCGCGAGTACTCCGACCAGTTCGACAGCTGGCAGCCGCGGTTCCTCGACTACCTCTACGTGTCGATCACCAACCTCGTCGCGTTCTCGCCCACGGACACGATGCCGCTGAGCCGGACCGCGAAGATGCTGATGGCGTGGCAGTCCGTCGTCTCGCTCGCCACGTTCGCCGTGGTCCTGGCGCGCGCGGTCAACATCCTCACCTGACGGTCCCCGGACGCTCGACCCGGTGCAGCACCACGTCCTCCAGGCGACCCGAGACCGCCGACGCCGTCATGAACGTCGCGAACGGCTGGCGGCGGCGATCGGTCGGCGAGCCCGGGTTGAGCAGCCGCATCCCGGCGGGGGTCGTCGTGTCCCACGGGATGTGGCTGTGCCCGAACACGAGGACGTCCAGGTCCGGGTAGGCGTCGTCGCACCGTCGCTCGCGCCCGCCGGCCTGGCCGGTCTCGTGGACGACGCCGACGCGCACGCCCGCCAGCTCGACCCGCGCGACCAGCGGCAGGCGCGCCCGCAGCCCGGGGCCGTCGTTGTTGCCGACGCAGCCGACCAGCCGACTCGTCCGGGCCTCGAGACCGTCGAGGAGGCTCTCCGCGACCCAGTCGCCGGCGTGGATCACCACGTCCGCCTCGTCGACGGCCGCCCACACGGCCGCGGGCAGGTCCCGGGCGCGGGCAGGGACGTGGGTGTCGGCGAGCAGCAGGAGGCGCACTCAGCGTCCCGTGGGCTTGACCAGCGGGAAGAGGATCGTGTCGCGGATGCTCAGGCCGGTCAGGTTCATGACCAGCCGGTCGATGCCCATCCCCATGCCCCCCGTCGGCGGCATCGCGTACTCGAGCGCGGTGAGGAAGTCCTCGTCGACCTGCATGGCCTCGGGGTTGCCGGCCGCCGCCAGCAGCGACTGGGCGACGAGCCGGCGACGCTGCTCCAGCGGGTCGACCAGCTCGGAGTAGGCCGTGCCCTGCTCGGCGGCGAAGATCACCAGGTCCCACTTCTCGGCCAGGCGCGGGTCCACCCGGTGCTGGCGGGTGAGCGGCGAGTTCTCCTTGGGGAAGTCGGTGTAGAAGACCGGCGTCGTCGTGGTGCTCTCGCAGAGCTCGCCGTAGATCTCCTCCAGCACCACGGCCCAGCTGGCGTCGGGCTCGAGCTCCAGCCCGATCGCGTCGGCGTGCCGGAGCAGCTCCGTCAGGGGTGTGTCGGCGGTGATCTCCTCGCCCAGCTTCTCCCCGACCGCCTGGCAGACCGTCTTGACGGGCCACGTGCCCGACAGGTCGTACTCGGTGACCGCGCCGTCCGCGTCGGCCCGCCGGGCGAGCGGCGAGCCGTACACCGCGGTCGCGGCCTCCTGGATGATCTCCTGCGTCAGCACCCGCATGGTGTCGTAGTCGCCGTACGTCTCGTACAGCTCGAGCGACGTGAACTCGGGGTTGTGCTTGAAGTCCACGCCCTCGTTGCGGAACTGCCGACCGATCTCGAACACCTTCTCCATGCCGCCGACGACCAGCCTCTTGAGGTGCAGCTCCGTGGCGATGCGCAGGTAGAGGTCCATGTCGTAGGCGTTGATGTGCGTCTCGAACGGCCGGGCGTTGGCCCCGCCGTGGATCAGCTGGAGCATCGGCGTCTCGACCTCGGTGAACCCGCGGGCGTGCAGCGAGTCCCGGACGCTGCGCACGACCGTCGCCCGCGTGTAGGCGATGTCGCGGGCCGCCGGCCGGACGATCAGGTCGACGTAGCGCGCGCGGATGCGGGCCTCGGGGTCCGTGAGCCCCTTGTGCTTGTCGGGCAGGGGCCGCAGCGACTTGCTGGTGATCTGCAGCGACGTCGCGCGGACCGAGAGCTCACCGCGCCGCGTGGTGATGACCTCGCCGGTCACGCCGAGGTGGTCGCCGAGGTCGACGTCGTGCCGCCACAGCCCCAGGTCAGCGGCGCTGACGGCGTCCGCGCCGACCATGACCTGGAGGTCCCCGCTGCCGTCGCGCAGTGTGCCGAAACCCAGCCCGCCTCCGTCGCGCTTGCGGATGAGCCGCCCGGTCACCGAGACCTGCCGCCCGGTCGCGGTGTCGGGCGGGAGCTCCCCCGCCTCGGCCCGGACGACCGCCAGCGTGTGCGTGCGGGGGTAGGTCACGGGGTACGGGTCGATGCCCTGCGCGCGCAGCCGGTCGGCCTTGGCGCGCCGGACGCGCTGCTGCTCGGGCAGCCGGTGCGCGGACATCGCCTCCTCGACCGCGTCCGACTCCTCGGGGATCTGCGCCTCCACCTGGGCGGCGTACTCGTCGCCGGCACGGACCAGCGCCTCGGCATCCGTGGACCGACCGCCGCGACGGTTGAGCAGCCGGAGCGACGGCCGGGTGAGGAAGCCCTCGGCGCTGCCCGCCGCCGTGCCGACGCGCGGCAGGTCCGACGTGTACTCGAAGCAGATGAACCGCGGCTGCCACTCGGGCTGGTACTTCGCGTTCGAGCGGTACAGGGACTCCAGCTGCCAGTTCTTGCTGGCCAGGACGAGCGACTGCCGCCAGAGCCGTGCGATCGGGCCGGCTCCGACCTCGGCGCCCCGCTCGAACGCCTCCCGGAACATCGCGAAGTTCAACGAGACCCGGCCGGCGCCGAACGCGGTCGCCCGCTCGGCCAGCGACGAGACCATGAGCTCGACCAACCCGTTGTCGGCGGTCGGGTCCCGGCGCATGAGGTCGAGCGAGACCCCCGTGCGGCCCCACGGCACGAAGCTGAGGAACGCGCGCAGCACGCCGTCGCCGTCGTACGCCTCCACCAGCACGCAGTCCCCGTCCAGCTGGTCGCCCAGCCGGCCGAGGGCCATCGAGAAGCCCCGCTCGTCGCCGCCGTCCCCACGCCAGGCCGCGGCCGCCGTGTCCAGCGCCGCGAAGTGCTCGGCGTCGACCGACTCGTGCTTCGAGACGCGTGTGGTGTACCCGCGACGCTGCAGCCTGGTGACCGACTGCCGCACCGCCTTCATCCCCGGGCCGGTCAGCGAGAACGACCGCATGTCGAGGATCGCCTCGTCGCCGATCTCCCATGCGGTCAGGCCGGCCCCGGTGTACGCGAGGGCGCCGGCGGTGCCCGCCCCCATCACGGCGAGCGACCAGCCGTTCGTACGCGCCTGCCGGCGCCACTCGTCGATCGCGGCGGCCCAGAGCTGCGGGTCGCCGACCGGGTTCCCGCTGGCCAGGCTGACCGACCCGACGACCCGGTACGACACCCCGGCGCGCGCCGTCGCGGCGAGCCCCGACTCCCACACGATCGACTTGTCGCGCCGGGTGGCGAAGTACCCGAGCGAGTCCTCGGAGCCGAACTCCCGCAGCAGCGTGCGGACGCGCGCCTCGTCGGCGGCGTCGAGGGTGTGGGTCCAGGTGGGCGACCGGAACAGCAGGACGGTGGCTCCCACGATGGTGGCCGCCGCCATCAGGTTGATCACGCCGTGCACCCACAGCGGCGCGGTCGCGATGCTGGCGTCGTCCACCGAGCCGATGTCACCGAGCATGTTGTCCCAGACGAACAGGGCCGACGAGGCCGTCGTGGGTGCGTCTCCGAAGCGCGTGACCAGCGACGACCCGACGACCAGCGTCACCGCGCCGCCGACGAGGAACAGGGCGAGCGCCCGCAGGAAGCTGCCCCGCACCGCCTTGGCCCCGAACTGGCGCCGCGCGCGCAGCAGGAGCACCAGGACCGCGGTGATCAGCACGAAGCCGACGGCGTTGACGGGCGAGCCGCCGTCCAGCAGGCGCAGCAGCCGGTCCAGCTGCGGCAGGACCACCCACCAGACGAGCAGGACCCACCATGCCGCGCGCATCCGGCGGTGCAGGGCGATCCCGACGCTGGCGAGCAGGGCCGAGTAGACGAGGTTCGGGATGATCGGGAGGACGAGCATCGAGACCAGGTCGTCCTCGCGCGCGAAGTACTGCCGCCACGGCGGGACGGCGGCCACGACGAGGACGAGTGCGCTCGCGAGGAACATGACCGCCGCGAACCGGTCGGGCCATCGGTCGTCGAGGCGCCTGCTGTCGCCGACGGTGGGCCGGCGGTCGGCGGCGGGGGTCGGGCTCGGTCCGGGCTCTGCCCTCGTTGCGACGTCGGCCATCTGCCCCTCGCTCTCCGAGCCGGGCCAGGCCGCGCGCTCGTGGTCCCCACACCGTCCGGCGCCGCCGGAATGCCTGTGTGGACCGTAGCGCGCCGGGGCATTCGCGAGATACGCCCCGTTCGTGGCGCCGCCCGGGTCAGGCCGGAGGAACCGGTGCGAGGACCAGCTGCATCCCCGTCTGGTCGGAGGTGAAGGCGGTGAAACCCGCGTGCTCGTACAGTCGGGCCCCGGCGGCGTCGGCGGTCAGCGTCACGTAGGGATCACCCGGGGCGCGCGTCCGGATGTCACCGAGCAGGTGGTCGAGGATGGCGCGCCCCAGTCCGCGGCGCTGGTGATCGGGGTCGGTGGCCATGTCGGCGACGACGAAGTACCAGCCGCCGTCGCCGAGCACGCGGCCCATCGCGACCGTGTGCCCGTCCTGCGCGGTGACGTGGCAGAACGACCAGCTGCCCTGCACCGCACCTGCGGCCTGCTCCGGCGACTTCGCGCGAAGACCCGAGACACGGCGGAGGCGCAGGTAGTCGTCGAGGCTCGGCGGCCCGACGTGGAGGGCATAGCCGGAGGGCAGGACCATGCCTCCATCATCGCGGCGCCCGCCCAGGTGCGTCCTGCGGCCGCCGCGCGCAGAGTGGCCTGCAGGCGGCGTCACCTCGCGAAGGGGGTCTCCATGGGTGCTGCGTCCCTCCTGGCTCGAGTCGTCGCGCTCTGGCGGTCGCAGAGTGTCCGCGCCCTGCGCTGGCGCCACCCTGCGCCGACGGACCCGGTCCGCCGACCCGCGAAGCGCTGAGGGCCCGGTCCTGCTCCTCCCTCCCGTCCACCTCCCGTCCACCCTGCGCCGTCGGCACAATGGGGCCAGAGAGGGGTCCGATGCGACGGAGGGTGCTGAGGCTCGTGGCCGCGCTCGCCCTCGTGGCGTCGGGCGTGCTGCTCTTCGCGGCGTCCTGGCAGCGCTGGGGGTCGTGCTCGGGCGCGGAGGCCTGCGCCGCGCGGCAGGACCACCTCGTCGACTTCCTCCCCCCGACCGAGCCGTGGGTGCCCGTGGGCAGCGCCGCTCAGCTGGCGGGCCTGTCGCTGCTGGCCTTCGCGCTCGCGCTCCCGCTGCTGCCCTGGGCGCTCGACCCGCGCCGACCCGGGCCTGTCACCGCGGTCGTCCTGGTCGCGTCCGAGCTGGCAGTCGTCGCGGTCGGCGTGGCGGTGCTCCGGTCCGGGCTCTCCGGCGCGGTGGTCGCGCCGGTGCTCGGCGGGTGGACGTTGGGCGCCTGGGTGTTCGGGCCGCCGGTCCTGTTCGTGAGGTTCGCGGTCAGCGCTCGTGGATGGGCGCGCGCCACGCCCGTGCTGCTGTTCCTGGCCTCGCCGCTGGTCGCGTCCTTGACCTACGCCATCGGCGACTACGACACCCGCCCGTGGTGGGAGGCGGTCTCCGGGTCGTTCACCGCCGCCGCGGGCCTGTGCCTGCTGGTCGCCGCCGCGTGGGGACCAGACCGGTCGCTCGCGGGCGCGTCCGTGCAGCCCGCTGTCGGGCCGGGCGTGAGCCGGGCGTGACCGAGCGGCGGCGAGACCGAAACGCGCTCGGTCCGCGCGGTCATCGGAGACGTGCCGGGGCCGCCTGGTCGGCCGGGGCGGATTTCATCATCGAGACGCTCTGAGCCCAGGCCGGACTCCGAAGGTCGGTGATGCCGGCTGCTCGCCGACTGTCGATCTGGCCCGCCGCCGTTCGTACAGGTGTCGAGAGACCGGCACGACGCCGGTCCCGGGAGGGCGGTGCAGACATGCGGAATCTCGTGGTCATCGAGTTCATCACGCTGGACGGCGTGATGCAGGGCTTGGGTTCGCCGGACGAGGACCGCGACGGCGGCTTCGAGCACGGCGGATGGGCAGCGCCCTACGGCGACGACGTGCAGACGGCCGCCGCGACCGAGGGGCTGGCCGGCACGACCGCGTACCTGTTCGGACGCCGGACCTACGACAAGATGTCCGCGTTCTGGCCGTACCAACCCGACACGGATCCGATGGCCGCGCACCTCAACGCCACGCCGAAGTACGTCGCGACGCGGACGCCCTCCGAGCTCGCCTGGCACGGCGCCCAGGTGCTCGACGACGAGCTCGTGCCCGCGGTCACCCGCCTGAAGGCGCAGGGTTCCGGATCCATCGCGGTGCTGGGCAGCGGCGTCCTGGTCCAGGACCTCGTCGCGCACGACCTGGTGGACGGGTACCGCCTCTTCGTGCACCCGTTGCTGCTCGGGACGGGCAAGCGCCTCTTCCGGGAGACGGAGCGACCGGTGCGCCTGCGGCTCGCCGACTGCACGCGAACGAGCACCGGTGTCCTGCTGCTCGACTACCGGGTGCAGCGCGACGGCTGAGGCCGGCTGACGGCGGGCGTCACGAGGGCGGCGCCGACCAGGTGAAGAAGGTGACGGCGCTCTCCTCGCCCCCGAGCGAGCGGTAGAACGCGAGCGCGTCGACGTCGTCGTCGTCGGCAGGGACGAAGATCTCGGAGACCCCGGCCTCCAGTGCCTGCGTGCACAGCGTGGAGACGAGAAGCCGCCCGGCGCCCTGGCGGCGGTACCCGTCGTGCACGGCGAGGTCGTAGATGAACAGCTCCGACGAGGGCGACCGGGTCATCGGGATCGTGTGCGCGGTGATGCCACCGACGACCCGCTCCCCCGCGAAGGCAGCGACCGCCCAGAACGAGCTCGTCGTCAGGAGCTGATGCACGGACGCGTCACCGAGCGGCTCCGAGGGCTCCTCGAAGACCGCGGCCATCAGGGCGAACATGTCGCGAGCAGCCTCGTGGTCGAGCCGGCCGAGGCGTCGTGCCGAGAGGGTCACGCCCCCATTGTGGGCCGCTCAGTCGGCCTTGCGCGGAATCCGGCCGGCGATCCAGTTCTGCCAGCCGACCAGGACCCGCGGCGGGCGATCGTGCGCCGGGGCGGAACCCTGGTGCGAGCCGGCGCCGCGGTCCTGGAGCGACCGACCGTGACGGCTCTCGCCCTGGTGCCCCTCCGGACGGTCCTGGTGCGGGGGAACCCCTGGCAGGCGGTGCGTCGCCTCGTGCCACGCACCCTGCAGGGCGTCATCCTTCGACATGGCCTCCACCTCTCCGTTCTCGAGCCCGGTCTCTACCACCGATAGAGACTCTATCACTGATAGATTCGCGGTAGGCAACCATCGGGAAAGGGTGGAGCGATGACGTTGGACCGGGACCAGGTCGTCGCCGAGGCCGTCGCTCTCCTGGACGCCGACGGGCTCGACGGCGTGACGACGCGCAAGCTCGCCACCCGCCTCGGCGTGCAGTCACCCACGCTCTACTGGCACGTGCCGAACAAGGCCGCCCTGGTCACCGCGATCGCCGACGCGATCCTCGCCGACCTCGTCGAGCAGCTGTCGTCGCCGACGCCGGACGATGCCTGGCAGGACTGGCTCTCAGGTCTGGCCCGAGGGCTCCGCCGAGCGTTGCTGGCCCACCCGGACGGAGCGCGGGTCATCTCGGCCGCGCAGCTGTCCGCGGCGATGAACTCCCTCTCCGAGCGCGCCATGAGTGCCCTCGTCGCCGCGGGCGTCCCGCTCCGCAAGGCGCGCGTCATCACCCTGGCCACGGAGCGGTTCACCGTCGGCTACGTGCTCGAAGAACAGGCGCCCCGCCCCGACCAGGCCGCGCTCGAGGGCTGGGATCTCGCCGAGTTCGCGGCGGCCCACCCCACCCTGATCGCGGGGATCACCGACTACTTCGGGGACGGACGCACCCCCGACGACCTCTTCGACGACTGCCTCCAGGTCGTGGTGGCCGGCGCGGTGGCCACGACCTCGGTGCGCTAGTCGGGCAGGGTGTCGCCCGTACCCTGGCGGATACGTAACCGACTGGGTACGCTCGGGTCATGGACGCACTCCTGCACGCCATCGCCGACACCTCCCGGCGCACCCTGCTCGAGATCCTGCGCGAGCACCCTGCGACCGCCGGGGAGCTCGCCGCGGAACTGCCGATCGCCCGGCCCGGCGTCTCCCGGCACCTCCGCGTGCTGCGGGAGGCGGGTCTGGTCGAGGTCCGGCAGCACGCGCAGCACCGCGTGTACAGCCTGCGTCCCGAGCCGCTCGCCGAGCTGGACCAGTGGCTGGAGGCGTACCGCACGCTCTGGCAGAACCGGCTCGACGCCCTGCACACCGAGATCGCCCGAGGAAAGAAGGCCGCGACATGAAGCTCGTCGGAACCCTGCACGCGCTCGACGACGGCCGCGGCGCGGTCCGGGTCGAGGACGTCTTCGCCACCGACATCTCCGACCTGTGGGCGGCCTGCACCACACCGGAACGCCTCGCGCGCTGGATCGCCGTGGTGTCCGGAGACCTGCGGGTCGGCGGGGAGTTCGGCGCCCGCTTCACCAGCGGCTGGGAGGGCACGGGGCGCGTCGAGGCGTGCGAACCACCGCGACGGCTGGTGGTGCGGACCAGGCAGACGGGCGAGCGGGAGGACTCCGTCGTCGAGGTCACCCTCACGCCGGCGGGTGACACGACGGTCCTGGTGATCGAGGAACGCGGGCTCCCCGTCGACGAGCTTGCGGCCTACGGCGCCGGCTGGCAGGTGCACGCCGAGGACCTCGCCGCCGACCTCGACGGCCGGGGACGTTGCGACCTCACGGCACGGTGGGGTGAGCTGATCCCCGCTTACCGCGAGCTGTTCCACAACTCGTTCGGTGCGACCGTCGCCACGTCAGTCGAGCGGGACGGGCAGTCGATCCGACACTGAGCAGCGGAACCTCAGCCGTTCGAGTGCCGCGGCGCGCGTTGTCCCGGGTTCGGCGCCAGGCGCGGCTCATCCTCGGGCTCGGCGGCGCCTACCCGTGCGTCACGGGGCCGAGGATCCCGTGGACGCGGTCGGGCTGCTGCTCGGCGTCGGCGTCGGGACCGGCGTGGCGCTCGGCGCCGGCACCGGCTCGGCGGGAGCGACGCTCGGCTGCTCGACGACGGGCGGCGGGGGCGCGGCCTGGGGCGGAGTGGTCGGCGCTGGGACACCCACGGTGATCGGCACCGACGTGCCGGTGCCGGCGTCGTCCGACGTGCCGAACTCCCAGTGCCATGGCTCGTGGGGGCCGCGGCCGCCCTCGTCCATGTAGGTCGGGTGGTGCCAGCCGTAGGTCATCGCGTTGGCCTTGAGCCAGGCGTACTGCGCGGACCGGTAGCCGTTCACCTGGTCGAGGTCGATCGCCAGGCCCCAGCCGTGGTTGGACGTGCCTGGCACCGCGGCCATCGTCCCCTTGGCCGCTCGGGTGCTGATCTGCTCCTCGAGCGTGCGGTACGAGCCCGTGATCTTCAGGTCGCGGCCGAAGTCCACCCGGTAGGCCGCGTTCAGCCGCGCCAGCGCCTCGGCCGCATCACAGCGCAGGTGCTGGCCCGGCGCGAACGCGACCGTGCAGAGCACCTTCAGGGGGATGGTCCCGTTGGTGTAGCCGTCCGTCGACCGGGCCTGCTCCTCCACCTTGGCGACCGCCGCCTTCGCGTCCTCGTCCCCAGACACCGCGATCTGCTGCGCCGCGACCGTGATGCCGGCCGCGGCGTCCCGGGCCTGGACCGCGGAGGCGGCGGCCGCGACGACGTCGCGGACCTCGGCGGCGGCGTGGGTGGCACCGACGGCCGCGTCGAGCAGCGCCACGTGCGGGTCGGCGGCGACCAGCAGGCGCGTCATCGCGGCGTTCTGCGCCGACTGGTCGCCGAGGTCGAGCGCCACCAGCAGGACGTCGGTCTCGACGCGCTCGACCACGCGGGCCGCCGCGGCGACATCACCGGAGGCCACCTGCTGGCGCGCGCCCTGGACCCGGTCCGGGAGCTGCTCCGCGGTCAGCCCCGACGTGACGGGCGCGGCCGTGGCGTCGACGAGGTCGGGACGGAACAGCGACCGCGAGGCGGCCTTCGTCGTGTCGACCAGCGGGTGGCCGACCAGCGTGACGGTCGCCGTCTCCACGGCCGCCACGCGGTCGTCGAGCCGCGTCAGCGCCTGCGTGTACGCCGGTCCGGTGGGCCCGTGCGCGACCGGCGCCTCGGCGCCGGTCGCCGCCCGCGCGACGTCGGCGGAGTGCGAGGCGTCGATGGGCGGCGCGGCCAGGACGGCCGTCAGGAACACCATCGACGCGAGGACGACGACCGACTCCCACGGCCGCCGACCGTGCCGCGGGCGCGCCGAATGACGACCCTGGGTCGTCCGTCGTGGTCCGAGCACTGGTGTCCTCCGCGATGCGTCGTCCGACGATCCCATCGCGGCACGGGATCCGTCGACCCGCCAGACGGGGGGACTCGGGCCGACGACGAGCACGCCCGCGGCGCACCCTGGTGGTCACCTCGGGACGAATCGGTCCTGATGCGACACCCTGGAGCTGCTCGGCGTCATCCCACCCGCTGCTCGTCGCGGTGCGGGAGCCGCCAGCCCGGGCGCACGTAGTGGCACGTGTATCCGTAGGGGATCTTCTCCAGGTAGTCCTGGTGCTCCTCCTCGGCCTCCCAGAACTCACCGGCCGGCTCGACCTCGGTGACGACCTTGCCGGGCCAGAGCCCGGAGGCGTCGACGTCCGCGATCGTGTCGAGCGCGACCCGACGCTGCTCGTCGGAGGTGAAGAAGATCGCCGACCGGTAGCTGCGGCCGATGTCGTTGCCCTGCTGGTTCTTGGTCGACGGGTCGTGGATCTGGAAGAAGAACTCCAGCAGGTCCCGGAACGAGATCTGCTCGGGGTCGAAGACGATCTCGACGGCCTCGGCGTGGTCGCCGTGGTTGCGGTACGTGGCGTTCGGGGTGTCGCCGCCGGAGTAGCCCACACGCGTGGAGATCACTCCCGGGCGGCGGCGCAGCAGCTGTTGCGCACCCCAGAAGCACCCCCCGGCCAGGATCGCCGTCTCCGTCGTGGCCATCTGCCGCCTCCTTCATCGGGACGGCTGCAGCCGTCGGGCGATCTTGACCCCGCAGCGCGCCGGGGCGCAACCGAAGCGGAGCGCTTCGGGGGTCGCCCACAGGGAGCACGCACGGCACCGGCGGTGGCCCGCGAAGGGCCACCGCCGGCGGTACGTCAGGAGCGAGCGCTCAGGAGGTGACGAGCGCTCTGCGGACGACGTCGACGACCGCGGTCACCGGACCGTGCTCGGCCGTGGTGCCGCTGAGGACGAGCTGTCCGGGGCGGGACGGGGCGCGGGCCGGGACCGCGTCCCAGGTCACGGGCACCGCATGGAGCGTGCCGTCGAAGTCGAGGACGTCGACGGTGGCCGGCAGCCTGAGCGGGCTGGAGGTGCGGACCGTCCGGTAGACGGTGTCGGCGACCACGAACTCGGCGTCGCTGGCCTCGTAGACCTCGATCGTCTCGTGGAACCGGAGCACCGGCCAGGCGCTGTTCGACCAGTCGATCATCTCCTGCCAGTTCGCGGGCTCCCAGACCAGGACGCCGGCGCCCCTGTTGCCGGGCAGGTCGTTCGCGATCCGGAAGACGTCCTGGAGGAAGAGTCCGGCACCCTCCGCGGTCTTGGGGTAGGGCGAGTTCGGGACCGGGAGCCCGTCCCAGTCGTTCGACTGGTGCGACGTCTCGGCGATCTCCATGGCGTAGCCCGGGTGCGCCGCGGCGATCTGGTGCAGGTTCGACTCGTAGTGCTCGGGCGTCCCGTGCCACTCGGGGTAGTAGGAGTGCGCGATGACGTCGATGTCCTGGCCCTTGGCGTTCAGCCGGGTGAGGAACTGGTCCCAGAACTCGAGCGTCTTGTCGACCCGCCCGTTGTCGATGATCGCGTGGGTCTCGACCTGGATGTCCGCGCCGTGGGCCGCCGAGACGTCCCGGACGGCCTTGATGCCCGACGCCTGCAGGGTGGTGAACCGGTCCCAGGCTGCGTCGTAGGCGGCCTGCTCGGCCGGGTCGTCCGAGCCCCAGTAGTCCCAGAGCAGGCCGCCCCCGGGCTGCGAGACGAACGACGGGTCGTGGTTGAAGAAGCACGTGCCGCACCACTCCGAGTCGTCGAACCACGGCTGCGGACGCTCGCTTCCCCACATGAACCCGTTGATGAGCTCGTTGCCCACCGCGACCTTGTCGGGAGTGGTGCCCTGGGCGACGAGCGCGTCGATGGTCGCGTACGTGTAGTCATAGACCGCCTGGGTCAGCTCCTCGAAAGGCAGCTGGCTCCACGCGGCGGGCTTCGCCTGCTTGCTCGGGTCGGCCCACGAGTCGGCGTAGTGCAGGTCGATGCCCAGGCCCATGCCCTGGTCGACCACCTTGCGCGCGACGTCGAGGGTGCGCTCAGGGCTCTGGTACGCGGGATCGAGGTACTCGCCCGTCTGCTCGTCGCGCGGGTCGTTGAAGACGCGCAGGCGGACGTACTCCATGCCCGCGTCGGCTGCCGCCTCGAGGATCGGCACGGGCGCGGCGCCCTCGTCCACGACGTAGGTCAGGCCCTGCGCGTCGTCCTGGTCGGCGTACGAGATGTCCGCGCCCAGCACGACGTCGTCGCGCAGGTAGTTCCACACGGACAGCTCGCTGATGCCGGCGACGGCGCCCGGGGACACGTCGGTGATCGTGACGCGCAGGAAGGCGATCCCGGCGTGTGCGACGAGGTGCTCCTCGCCGCGACCCGGCTGGTCGTTCCGGGTGCGGTCGACGATGGTCTCCCACCGGTGACCGTCCGCGGAGGCCGCGACCATGTACCGGTAGGTGCCGTGCGCGTCGGGAAAGACGAGACCGACCTTCCGGATGTTGTCGTAGGCCCCGCCGAGGTCGAGGACGAGGGAGTGCCGGCCCTTGCCGCGCGCGGTCCAGGCGGTCGTCGGGTCGCCGTCGACGGCGAGTCCCGCACCAGCCTGCGCCGTACTGGCGCTCACCGTGACCCAGGGCTTCGCGGCGAGGTTGCTGCGGACGGGTGCGAAGTTGACCAGGCCGTCGGGTTCCTCGGCCGGGGCGGGTCCCGCGCTGCCGAGGACGAGAGCCCCGGCGGCGAGGAGGGCGAGCGTGGCGGTTCGGCGTCGGCTGATCGGTGGCATGGGACGTCCTTGTCTCATCGAAGTGTGCACGTGCACAGCACCCGGCCACCGTAGGAGCGTAGGAAAGCACGCGTCAAGATGGGGTGTATGCCGCAATCGGTGGGAGCGTGCACAGTCCCCTGGCGGACGTCGACACGCGTGAGGGAGCGGCTGGGACCGGCTCGTCAGGAACGGGTCACAGGGACCACTACGGTGCTCGCGCGCACGACGAGCGAGGTCGGCAGCGTGACGGCGGCCGGTTCCCCGCCCTCGATCAGCTCGACCAGCAGGCGCACCATCTCGCCGGCGATCCGTTCGAG
Organism: Cellulomonas sp. P4_D11; assembly: GCF_056401915.1. Classification (NCBI taxonomy): domain Bacteria; kingdom Bacillati; phylum Actinomycetota; class Actinomycetes; order Micrococcales; family Cellulomonadaceae; genus Cellulomonas; species Cellulomonas sp. P4_D11. The sequence continues at coordinate 25,809 of NZ_JBFUIK010000022.1, forward strand.
CGGCTGCCGCATGGTGGTGAGCGGCGGGTCGAGCGTCGCTGCGAGCCCGGCGTCGTCGAAGCCTCCGACCGCGACGTCCTGCGGGACGCGTCTGCCGGCCTCGCGGAGCACCTGCAGGGCGCCCGCGGCCATCAGGTCGGAGCCCACGAAGACCGCGTCGAGGTCGGGTCGGCGCTCGAGGAGCGTCCGCATCCCCGCCGCGCCACCGTCGCGGGAGTAGTCGCCGTGCGCCACGAGCGACTCGTCGTAGAGCGACCCGAGCTCGTCGCGGTAGCCCTCGAGCCGGAGCCTGCCCCCGGGGGTGTCGAGGGGGCCAGTGATCGTCGCGATCCTGGTGCGGCCGACGTCGAGCAGGTGCCGCGTCATCCGCCGCCCGCCGCCGAGGTCGTCGGCGGCGACGTAGCCGAGGCTGCCCTCGAAGCCGAGCGGGATGCCGCAGGAGATCATCGGGATGCCCTGCCGCACCAGCGCGTCGAGCAGGGAGTTGCCGCTGTGCGACGAGATCGCGAGGACGCCGTCGACGTGGCCGGCACCCACGTAGGACGAGACCTGCTTCTGCTCGTCGGGGGTGCCCGCAACCATGAGCACGAGCGGCATGCGGCGTGCGGCCAGCGCCTGGGCGGCCCCGCGCAGGAGGATCGAGAAGTTCGGGTCCTCGAAGAGCAGGTGCTGAGGTTCGGTGAGCAGGAACGCCACCGAGTTCGACCGTCCGGTGACCAGGCTGCGTGCGTGCAGGTTGGCGGAGTAGCCGGTGGTCCGGATCGCCTCCTCGACGGCCGCGAGCGACTCCGGGGACACCCAGTGCCCACCGTTGATGACGCGCGAGACCGTGCCCCGGGACACGCCAGCCGCAGCCGCGACGTCACGGATCGTCGGGCGCTTGCGCGGCGCGGTCGGTCCCATCGCACGAGACTCTAGGGGAACGGGATCACACATCAGGCCGTGACCGCGGCTCAGTCTTCTCGGACCACCACCACGCCCAGTGCCGGGACGCCCGCACCCGCCTCGTGCCGTCGGTCAGCCACGAGGTCGTGCCCGGAGACCTGCAGAGGGATGTCGGTGCCGGTGTGGTTGACCGCGAACAGCCAGCTTCCGGTGGCGCTCGTCCGGCGGACGACCTCCAAGCCACCCGGCGACGGGACGAGGGACGACACGCCGGACGCCGCGAGCACGCGTCCGAGCAGAGCGGTGAGGGCCGGGTCGTCGAGGCGGGTCGACAGGTACCACGCGGCACCGCCCGACCGCGTGTCTCGGCGCGTGACCGCCGGGCCGCCCGCCGACGGTCCGTCGACATAGGTCGCCACGACCTCAGCGCCGGTCACCGTCATCCGCTCGGTCCAGACCTCCCCGGTGCTCCCGTCGCTCAGCGTGGTGGTCCGCTCGGCCGCCAACGGCGCGAACTCCTCCACGCGCACCCCCAGCAGGTCTCGGAACGCCCCGGGGTACCCGCCCAGGATGACCCGGTCGGAGCCGTCGACGATGCCCGAGAAGTACGAGACGAGCACCTGTCCGCCGCGAGCCACGACCTCGGTCAGCCGGTCCGACAGGTCCTGCGGCGCGAGATAGAGCGTGGGCACCAGCACGACGTCGTAGCCGTCGAGCGGCGACGCGGCGGGCAGGACGTCCACCGCGACACCCGCGTCGAGCAGCACGCCGTGCATGCGCTTGGCGAGGTCGAGGTAGCGCAGGTCGATGGTGGGATGGGCCTCGAGCTCCGAGGCCCACCACGCCGGCGTGTCCCAGAGCAGGGCCACGCGCGCCCGGTCGACCGTGCTCCCGGCCACCTCGGCGAGCCGGCCCAGGGTGGCCCCCAGGTCGACGACGTCCCGGAACAGCGCAGAGTCGCGCCCGGCGTGCGGAACCAGCCCGGAGTGGTACTTCTCGGCACCGGCGCGGGACTGCCGCCACTGGAAGAAGAGCACCCCGTCCGAGCCCCGGGCGACGTGCTGCAGCGCGTTGCGCAGCATCTGCCCGGGCTCCTTGGCGATGTTGCGCGGCTGCCAGTTCACCGCGCTCGTGGAGTGCTCCATGAGGATCCAGGGGTGGCCCCCGGCCAGCCCGCGCGTCCGGTCGGCGCTGAAGGCGAGCTCCGCCCACCCGCGCGGGTCCTCGCCCCAGAGGTAGTGGTCGTTGGACACGATGTCGACCAACGGCGTGGTCTGCGTGTAGTCGATCTGGTGGAAGTCGCCCATGACCATGTAGTTGGTGGTGACCGGCAGGTGCGGCGTCACCTCGCGCAGCACCGCCGCCTCGGCCTCGAGGTGCGCGACGAACGCGTCGGAGGAGAACCGCTCGAACGCGAGCCGCTGCCCCGGGTTGGGGATCGTGGTGGAGCGTCGGGGCGGCAGGATCTGCTCGAAGGACGAGTAGCGCTGTCCCCAGAACGCGGTGCCCCACTCCAGGTTGAGCGCGTCGATGTCCGCGTACTCCTTGCCCAGCCAGTCGCGGAACGCGGCGGCGGACACGTCGCAGTAGCAGCGCCCGTTGTGGCAGGCGAGCTCGTTGGAGACGTGCCACATCTTCACCGCGGGATGGTGGCCGTACCGCTCGGCGACCACCCGGGCGATCCGCGTGGCGTGGTGCCGGATGACCGGCGAGCTCACGCACCACGACTCGCGGCTGCCGTGCGTGAACCGCAGGCCGTCGGCGTCCACCGGCAGCATCTCCGGGTGCTTCAGGTGCAGCCAGACCGGCGGGGCCGCGCTGGGCGTCGCCAGGTCCACCCCGATCCCGGCCTCGTGCAGCAGGTCCAGGATCCGGTCGAGCCAGCCGAACTCGAACCGTCCCTCCTCGGGCTCGAGCTCGCCCCAGGAGAAGATCCCGACGCTCACCAGCGACACGCCGGCCTCACGCATGAGCGCGACGTCCTCGGCCCAGACCTCCTCCGGCCACTGCTCCGGGTTGTAGTCGGCTCCGAACGCGATGCCCTCGGTGGGCCACGGGCCGGTCCAGCGCGCGCTCACCAGGCCACCGCCACGAGCACGTCCCACGCACCGAGCGTGACGGTGTCGCCCGCGGTGAACCGGGCCGGGGTCGGCCAGGACCCGTGCGGCGCCGCGATGACGTCGAGGTCGGTAGGAACGGTTACCACGATGGCCTCCCAGGACCAGTTGTGAACGACGTGCACGCGCGCGCCGTCGGGTCGGGTCGAGCTGTGGACGGTGATGCTCGGTGGCAGGTCGGACCAGCCGGCGAGCGGGGTCGGTACCAGCCAGTGGGCGAGGCTGCGGGCGAGCGTCAGGTCCGGCACGGTGCCGACGACCGTCACCCGACCGGCGCCGTACGCCCGCGTGGTCACGGCCGCCCAGGCTCCCAGGTGCGGGTCGTCGTACGTGGCGAGGACGGCGGCGCCGTCCGCGACGAGGCACTCGGCCCAGGCGGTCGCCGCGGCGCCCTCGTCGAGCGGGAACGCGGCGGACCCGCGCACCGGGACCGGCGCGTCGAGGTTCGAGAACTCGTCGTACCAGGCCCCGGCCGGCCCGGAGAGGCGCGCGGGCTGGTCCTCGGCCCGCGCGCGTGCCTCGTCGTCCGCGTACCCGGTCCGTGGCCCGACGACCAGGTGCCCGCCGGCCTCGGCGTACCGGCGGAGCCAGTCGAGGTCGCGGTCGGAGGCCGGGTAGTAGCCCGCCGCCACGAGGACCGGGTGCGTGCGGGCGGCGTCCGCCGGCTCCTCGTCGAAGAGGTGGCGCGGGCGCACCAGGCGCACCTGGAGGCCGGCATCGAACGCGCCGCGGTAGAAGGACGCGACGATCCGGGCGTAGCTGTTGCGGTCCCCGGAGCCGTCGGCGAGCTGCAGCGGTGGCTGCGCGGCGAGCGCGAACCGCGCCTTCGTCGAGGACAGGATCGCGATGTCGGCGTCGGGTGTCGCGTCGGCGATCGCGCCGCCCGCCTGGGCGAGCTCACCACCGAGGCGGGCGAGCTCGTCGTACGCCCGACCCGGGCGCCCGCTGTGCGGCAGGACGCCACCCCAGTACGTCTCGGTGCCGTAGTGCAGCGTGTGCCAGTGCCAGTACTCGACCATTCGTGCTCCGCGCGCGACCAGCGCCCAGGCTGCCTGACGCCACTGGCCCGGATAGGCCGGGTAGTTCGAGCTCGGGCCACCGATCGCCTGGGCATCCGTCTCGGTCACCAGGAACGGCTCACCACGGCTGGAGAACATCGTGTCGCCCGACTGGAACAGCGTCCACGTGCCGTTGGTCGTCCAGTACTGCGGCACCACGGCTGCGCTGGGGTGCGCGAGCCCGTCCTGCATGCGGTAGTAGGGGTTCCCGCTCGTGACGTCGAGGACGGCGGCGAGATCGGCGTCGTCGAGGGCCGGGCGCTCGTAGGCGATGCAGGTGGTGACGAACTGGTCCGGCCGGGCGAGCTCGCGGACCGCACGGGCCTGCCACTCGATCATCTCGGTGGTCAGGGTCGCCTGGAACTCGCGCCAGGCGAGGTCGTACTGCGGCTGGGCGTTGCCGTCCGGCGTCCACAGGTCCGCCCACGACGACAGCCGGTGCGACCAGTAGACCAGCCCCCACTCCCGGTTCAGGGTCTCGACGTCGCCGTACGTGTGCCGGAGGTGGTCGACGAACCGCTGGAACACGCCGTGGTTGTGCAGGAGGTGCAGGCCGGGCTCGTTGTCCACCTGGAAGCCGATCACGGCGGGGTGGTCCCGGTAGCGCTCGACGATCTTGCGCAGGATCCGGTCGGCGTAGAGCCGGAACACGGGGTGCGTGAAGTCGGCCTCCTGCCGGGCGCCCCAGCCCATCGGGCTGCCCGTGCGGTCCTCCCCGGCGACCTCGGGGTAGCGCCGGACCATCCACAGGGGCAGCGCGTAGGTCGGCGTGCCGATCACCACGTCGATCCCCCGGGCCCGCGCCGCATCGAGGACGGGCTCGAGCCAGTCCAGCTCGAACCTGCCCTCGTCCGGCTCCCACGTGGACCAGACCGACTCCCCCACCCGGATCACCGAGAACGCGGCGGCCTGCATGAGGTCGAGGTCGCGCTCGAGCGTCTCGGGCTTCGGGTCCTGACCCGGGCCTGCGTACTCGTAGTAGTACGCCGCGCCGAAGCGCACTCGGTCGTGCTGCACAGCCATGGTGGTCTCTCCGTGGTGGTGAAAACTGCGCCCGGCCGCGGTGAACCGGTCGCCGACAGGAGCGCGTGCGCTCCCGTCGGCGACGTCCCGTCCGCCTGTGTCCGGGCCCGGCCTAGAGGAGCCCCCGGAAGGCGAACCGGAACGTCAGCTCGGTCTCCGTGGGCAGTCGGTACTCGGCATGGGTCTGTGCACCCCAGGAGTCGTCGCCACCGACCCCACGCCGCTGGAGCGCCGGCCGCAGGACCGTCTGGTAGATCGGCGGAAGCTCGGTGTGGTGCGCGGCGTTCTCGATCTCGAACGGCGTCCACGGCAGGGCCGACAGCTCCATGCCCTGCTCCGACTCCAACCGCAGGCCGGCACCCTGCTCGTCCGTGACGGTCGCCCAACGCACGCCCGTCCGGCTACCCGCCTCCTGCGGACGCAGGTAGGGCGTGAGCGAGGTACGGACGTCGGCCCCCCACACGCCCAGCCGCGCGCCTGCGCGACGGTCGACGTAGGACTCCTCGGGCCCGTCCCCGTACCAGCGCAGGTGGCGGAACGCGGGGTCGGTCGTCATGAGGAGCGCGAGCTCCGGCATGTCCGACAACCCGGCGCCGGGTCTCACCGTGAGGGTCACCTCGACGCGACCGTCACCGTCCACGAGGTAGGAGAGGTCGCACTCCCCCGCGTGTGCGGGCAGCTCGTACCGGAAGCGCAGGCGAACGCCGGCGTCCGTCTGCTCGACCGCGGGCTCCTCGGGGCCTCGGACGGCCGTCGCGTACCGGCTGGCGACGAGCCACGCGCCGTCCTGCGCGGGGCCGCCCCACCCGTGCTCGTTGGAGGTGGGTGCGTGCCAGAAGCTCGGCTGGGGCACCGAGCGCAGCAGCTCGCGGCCGCCGTCCGGTGTCAGGCCGTAGCGGTACGAGACCAGTCCCCCGTGCAGTCGCGAGAACAGCGTGGTGAAGTGCCGCCCCCGCACGCCCACGTTGTGGATGCCGTGGACGACCTCGGGTGCGGCGGGCCGGCGAGCCGGCGACGAGGCCGGGGCCGGGACGACCACGACCGCCTGCTCGTGGGCCACCTCGTACCCGGCCGACGCCCAGCGCGTGGTGCGCCGCAGCCGGAAGGAGACGTCGACGGTGTACTCCCCGGGCGCGGTCGGCGCCGTGACGGGGAGCGCGTAGATCTGCGACGCCCCCGGGGCGACGGCCGTCTCGAGCACCTCCTCCTGGAGCACCCGGCCCTCCCGGGCGAGGGTCACGACGCACTCGTGCACCGACGACGGGGTGGCGAGGTGACGGTTCTCGACCGTGACCTTGTCGCTGCCCACCGACAGCCGGTAGCCCTGGTAGAGGTACCGCACCTCCTGGGTGAGCGGCTTGAGCGTGCGATCGGCGAAGACGATGCCGTTGCCGCTGAAGTCCCGGTCGTGCGGCGCGTCCCCGAAGTCCCCGCCGTAGCCGAAGTACTCGCGGCCGTCGGGGTCGGTCCGCCGAAGTGCCTGGTCGGCGAAGTCCCAGATGAAGCCCCCCTGGAACAGCGGCTCGCGATAGGCGAGGTCGACGTACTTGTGGACCGCCCCGAACGAGTTGCCCATCGAGTGGGCGTACTCGCACAGCACGTAGGGCTTGTCCCGGTGCGTGGCGAGGAACTCCTCGATCTCGGCCGCCGGCGCGTACATCCGCGAGACGACGTCGGTCGTCTGCGGGTGCCGCGGGTCCCAGTGGACGCCTTCGTAGTGCACCGGCCGGGAGTCCGCGCGACGGAAGTACTCCGCGACCTCCAGGATGTTCGTCCCGCCGAACGACTCGTTGCCGCACGACCACATGACGACGCTCGGGTGGTTCTTGTCCCGCTCGAGCATGCTCTCCGCGCGGTCGAGCAGAGTGGGCAGCCACTCGGGACGATCCCCGGGCAGCGCCTCCTCGACCCCCGCCCCAGCGAACCTGATCCGGTCCCACATCCCGTGCGACTCGAGATTCATCTCGTCGATGACGTACAGGCCGTACTCGTCGCACAGCTCGTAGAAGAACGAGTTGTTCGGGTAGTGGCTGGTCCGCACGGCATTGATGTTGAGCCGCTTCATCAGCTGGATGTCGGCCTCGGTCTGCTCGCGGGTCATCACACGACCCTGGAGGCCGAACTCGTGCCGGTTGACCCCGTTGAACACGACGCGCGACCCGTTGACCTTCAGCAGGCCGTCCTCGATGCCGAACCGTCGCACACCCACCTGCACGGGGACGTGCTCGGACAGCCGGCCCGACGCGTCGTACACGTCGAGCGTGAGGTCGTACCGGTGGGGATCTTCCGCGCTCCACAGCCGCGGGCTCTCGATGCGGACCACGAGCTCGTCGTCCCCGAGGAGCTGTCCGGCACCGCCGACCCTGGCGTCCACCCTGCCGTCACCGGCCAGCGCGACGCGGACGCGCACCGTCGCCTCGGAGAGGTCGTCGGCGACGTCGGTCACCACCCGGACGTCCTCGACGTGCACGCTCGGCCGGCGGTACAGGACGACGTCCCGGAACAGGCCTGAGAACCTGAAGAAGTCCTGGTCCTCGACCCACGACCCGGCGCTCCACCGGACCACCTGCGCCACGATGACGTTGTCACCGTCGACCAGGGCGTCGGTGAGGTCGAACTCCGACGGCGTGAAGGAGTCCGTCCCGTAGCCCACGTAGGCGCCGTTCAGCCAGACCGCGACCGCGCTCTCGGCACCGTGGAAGCTCACGCTCAGCCGCTCGCCGGGCTCGAGCGGGTGCTCGAGGGCGAACGTCCGCCGGTACGTCGCCACGGGGTTGTACCGCTGCGGCACCTGCCCGGGCTCGAGCTGCTCGTAGCCGTCCCACGGGTACTGCACGTTGGTGTACTGCGGACGGTCGTAGCCGAGCAGCTGCACGTGGGCCGGCACCGGCACGTCGTCCCAGCCGGAGTCGTCGACGTCCACCCGCTCGAAGCCGGGGACGACGAGGGCGGGGCTCTTCGCGTAGTGCAGCTTCCACAGCCCGTTGAGGGACTGCTCGAAGGAGCTCGTCCCGGTCGCCGCCTCCTGCGAGGAGGCGAACCACCGGTGGTCGGAGTGCGCGTCGAGCCGGTTCTCCTTGACGTACTCGGGGTCGGCGATCCTGTCGAGGTCGAAGGTCACTTGATGGCCCCCGTGACGCCCTCGGCAAAGCTGCGCTGCAGCAGGAGGAACACGACCACCGTCGGCACCGAGACGATGAACACGGCGAGCATGAGGCTCCCGTAGTCGGTGACGTACCCGGCGCGCATGTTCGAGAGCAGCATCGGCAAGGTCTGGTACGCGTTGTCGACCAGGATCACCTTCGGCCACAGGAAGTTGTTCCACGAGAACAGGAAGGTGATGACACCCGCGGCAGCAAGGGTGGGCTTCATCGTCGGCAGGTAGATGCGAGCGAAGATGCTCACCTCGCCCAGCCCGTCGAGGCGCGCCGCCTCGATGATCTCGTGCGGGAACGTTCGCGAGGCCTGCCGGAACAGCAGGATCAGGAACGGCGTCGCGATGAGGGGCAGGATGACCGCGACCGTCGAGTTCACCAGTCCCAGCTGCGCGAAGAGGCGGAACAACGGGATCATCGTCGCCGCGAACGGGATCATGATCGCCAGGAGCAGGAGGCCCATGACGGCGTCCTTCGCCCGCGAGTGGTAGATCTCGAACGCATACCCCGCGATCGAGCACAGGATCAGGGCGAGCAGGGTCGTCGCGACGGCGTTGACAGCCGAGTGGTAGGCCGCCGTCCCCAGGGGCTGGGCGTCGACGAGCGCCTTGAAGTTGTCGAGGAGGTGGCCGCCCGGCAGCAGCTTGGACGCGAGGACCTCGTTGCTCGTGTTCGTCGCCGACACGGTCATGAAGTAGAGCGGGAAGACCGACAGGATGACGGCGACCGACAGGAACAGGTATGCGGGAATCCGGCGAAGGGTTGTCCTAGTCACGCTTGTCGCCCACCTTCAGCTGAATGGCGGCCAGGATGGCCACGATGACGAGGATCGCGTAGGAGATGGCGGCCGCGTACCCGAAGTTCGGGCTGTTGCGGAACGACACGTTGTACAGGTAGTGCGACACCGACATCGTCGTGTTGCCCGGGCCACCCGCCGTCAGGTTGAACGACTCGTCGAACATCTGGAGCGTCCCGTTGGTCGAGAGGATCGCGCAGAGCAGGATGATGGGCTTGAGCTGCGGCATGGTCACGTACCAGAAGGTCTTGAACCCGTTCGCGCCGTCGACGCGGGCGGCCTCGAGGGTCGACCTGTCGATGTTCTGGAGGGCGGCCAGGAAGAAGATCATGTTGTAGCCGGTCCACCGCCACAGCAGGCCGAGGATGATCACCATCCGGGCCGTGCCCGTCTGGCCGAGCCAGTTGACGGGAGAGTCGAGTATCCCGAACTGCGTGAGCAGGTCGTTGGCGAGGCCGTCCGTCGCGAAGATCTGCCGGAACACCAGCGAGTACGACACGAGGCCCACCGCGCAGGGCAGGAAGATGGCCGTCCGGAAGAATGCCTTCCATCGCAACCACGGCGCGTTGAGCAGGTTCGCCAGCAGCATCGCGAGCAGGAGCATGATCGGGACCTGGATGATCAGGTAGATGAACGTGGTGCTCAGCGTCAGCCGGAACTGGTCGTCCTGGAACAGCCGCTGGTAGTTCAACCACAGTGGCTCTGCCCAGGTCAGCTTGGTCCCGCGTCCCGTCTTCATCGACAGGAAGAGCGCCTGGATCATCGGCCAGAAGTTGACCAGCACGATGATGGCCGCGGCGGGGATGATGAACGTCCACCCGGTCAGGCTGCGGCGGCGCTGTATCGCTGACAGAGGTGCCGCCTTGGGCGGCCTTGCCGGACGGGACTTCTTCGTCCCGGGAGGGGGCGCGCTGGGCGCGCGGCCCTCGGTCGGTGCGGTGGGAGCGGACACGAGCGGCTCACCTCTTCTTCGCTGACGACGGACGGGGCACAGAAGCGGGCGGCGGAGACGTGTGCTGGCCTCCGCCGCCCGCCCTGAGGTCACCCCATGGCGAACTCGACGGTCTGCTGCGCCTGGTCGAGCTCGGCCTTCGGGTCCGCGCCGTTGAGGATGTTGGTGATGGCGACGCTCACGGCGTCGCGACCCTCGTAGTAGTACGCACCCGTGTTGTTGCTGGGCACCTCCGCGGCGAACTTCAGGACGTCGGCGTAGATCGGCTGCCCGCCGAAGAATGCCTGCGGCTCGTTGTAGACGTCCGACTTACCGGCCGGGAGCCAGTTGGCGAGAGCGCCGGACTTCGGGAGGATCGTGTCGTAGAACTCGGTCGAGCCGGCGAACGTCGCGTCGAGGAAGTCGCTGGCGAGCGCCTCGTTGCCGTTCGGGGTGATCGCCCAGGACGAGCCACCGTTGGCGGTGTAGTTCGTCGCGCCGTCGACGCCGTCGAGCTTCGGGACGTTGGTGACGGCCCACTTGCCGGACTGGTCCGCGGCCGACTGGATGGAGCCGGAGATCCACACGCCGTTGACGACGCCGGCCGTGTTCGAGTTCACGATCGTGTTGATGTACTCGTCCCACGAGTTCACCTCGACGAAGACGCCGGACTTGACCAGCTGCCCGTACATGTCGATGGCGGCCAGCAGCGCGTCGTTGTCGGTGATGGTCGGGTTGCCCTCGTCGTCGAACAGGCTCGCGCCGGCGCTCTGCAGCATCATCATGATCGTGTCGGCCGAGTTGGCCTGGCCGGTGAGCAGCGGCTTGCCCGTCTTCGCCAGCACGTCCTTGCCGAGGGTGAGGAACTGGTCCCACGTGATGTCCGTGAAGTCGTCGATCGTGTAGCCGGCCGCCTCGAGGAGGTCCGTCCGGTACGCGCCGATGGCGGTCCCGTTGTCGAACGGCACGCCGTAGTTCGTGTCGTCGACCGTGGAGTACGCCACCACGGAATCGGGGAACTCGCTGAAGTCCACCTTGGAGTCGGCGAAGTTCGCGAAGATGTCCGGGTAGTTGATCACGTTCTTCTGGAACGCGTTGTTCTGCATGAGGAAGATGTCGGGCAGCTGGTCGGTCTCGCCCGACTGGGCCAGCGTGGTCAGCTTGGTCTGCAGGTCGTCCCACGGCGTCTCGACGATGTCGAGCTTGAAGTCCGGGTGGTCAGCCTGGTAGACCTTCTCGGCCTCCTTGAGGGCGTAGATGTTGAACGCCGGGTCCCAGGCCCAGACCGTGAGGGTGTTGTCGCCGGTGCCACCGCTCGCGCCAGTCGTCTCATCCCCGCCTGAGCCGCCGTCTCCACCGCTGCAAGCGGCGAGTGCGAGGCTCAGCGACAGGACTGCGCCCAGCGCGCCGAGCGTGCGTGTCTTCTTCATCGGGTGATCCCTTCGTGCTGTTGGTCGTCCTTGACCGGTGCCGGCTCTCGCCGCGTCGCCGGCCCCGACTCCCCCGGCGCAACGTCGCGGCGGTCGAGCGGGATAGGTCGACAGTGCTGTTGTGAGGTCGTGCGCCGTGCTGTGGTGAGGCGGTTACCAGCGCCAAGCCACAGGGGTCTGGTCCACTCCGACCACGAGCGAAGCGGGCGTTCGCTCGACCTTCTCTGGCATTTGGTGACGTCACCATAGCAGCGGGTTCCGGTTCCGTCGGCGACGGTTTGGTAACGGAAAGACACGCATTTTGCCCTCGCTGGAGCATGTGGTGACGTCACCATCGCTCCGTACCACTAGCATCTCGCCATGACAACCGCGCCAGCGCCCGGCCGCCGCCGTTCGGGCCCCTCGATCGGCGACGTCGCCCGGCTTGCCGGCGTCTCGCCGCAAACGGTCTCGCGCGTCTCGACCGGTGCCGACTCGGTCCGACCGAGCACCCGCGCGAAGGTCGTGCACGCGATGGACCAGCTCGGGTACTCGCCGAACCGGGCGGCCCAGGCGCTGCGGAACGGCACCTTCGGCGCCATCGGGGTGCTCTCGACCGGCTTCCAGCGCACCGGCGAGGCCCTCACCGCCGAGGCCCTCGTCGAGGCCGCCGCGCTCGAGGACTACTCGGTCACGCTCCTGCACGTGCGCAACCCTGCTCGGGAGAGCTGGGACAGCGCGGCGCACCGCATCTCGCACCAGGCCATCGACGGCCTCGTCATCATGCGGGCCGAGCAGGCGTCGCCGGCGACGCTCGCGCTCCCCGCGGGCATGCCCGTCGCGGTGTCCTTCTCCAAGTTCGCGGGCCACTACCCCACCGTCACCGCCGACCAGGTTCAGGGCAGCGAGGATGCGATGCGCCACCTGCTGGGCCTGGGACACCGCACCGTGCACCATCTCGCAGGCCCCCGGGACTCGGAGCACGCCCTGGTGCGCAGCGGCACGTGGCGCCGGTGCCTGCTGGAAGCCGGGATCCGTCCACCCGAGCCGGTGTACGGAGACTGGAGCGCGCACGACGGCTACGCGGCGGGGCTGCGGCTGGCGGCCGACCCCGACGTCACCGCCGTGTTCTGCGCCAACGACGAGATGGCGCTCGGCCTCGTGCGGGCGCTGCACGAGGCGGGCCGCCGCGTGCCCGACGACGTGTCCGTGGTGGGCTTCGACGACATCGCCGTCGCCGGCTGGACCTCGCCGCCCCTCACGACCGTCCGGCAGGACTTCCACGCCATCGGCCGCGCACTCATCACCCTCGTCGTCGGTCAGCTCCGGTCACGGTCCGTACCACCGCCGGCCCTGACGGTCGTGCCTACGGAGCTCATCGTCCGGGCGAGCACCGGACCCCCTCCGCGCTGACCCTCCGACTCGTCGGGACCCCGGACGACCACACCACTAGGGCCGCAGCCCGCCGCACCGCGATGAGGACTCGATGGAGAGCATCACGAAGAACCGCCAGACGCCCGCGACGCTGCGTGCGATGGTCGAGCGCGCCTACGGCGCCGAGCAGGTGCCCACGGGCGAGCCGGGCACCTGGCTCGAGGAGCTGGGGCACGGCTGGTTCAACGTCGCGTACCGGATCCGGCTGCGCGACGGCCGGGCCGTCGTCGTGAAGATCGCGCCGCCGCGGGACGTGCCGGTGATGACTGCGGAGCGCGGCGCGATGCGCATCGAGCTCGACTCGCTGGCGCTGATCGCGGAACGCACCGACGTCCCGGTCCCGCAGGTCGACCACGCCGACCTGAGCCACGAGCTCGTGGACGCCGACTACTTCTTCATGCCGTTCGTCGACGCCGACAACTTCGGCATCATCACCAAGGACCTGAGCACCGAGCAGCGCGACGCGTACAACGAGGCGCTCGGGGTCGCCAACCGCGAGCTGAACTCCATCCGCGGCAGCTGGTTCGGACCGCTCTCCGGCCCGGGTCACCCGTCCTGGCGATCCGCGTTCATCGGCATCGTGGAGGCCAACCTCGCCGACGGGGAGGCCCGCAGCGTCGACATCGGCCGGGACTACGACGAGATCCGCAAGGTCGTCGCGCTGCACGCCGACGTCCTCGACGACGTCACCGAACCGAGGTTCGTCGAGTGGGACCTCTGGGACTCCAACGTCATGGTCCGCGACGGCAGGATCGTCACGATCATCGACCACGAACGCGCCCTGTACGGGGACCCGCTGATGGAGGCCGGCTTCGCCGCCATCGACCTGCCCGACTTCGGCGACCCGACCGCGTTCATGCGCGGCTACGGCCATGCGGGCCTCACGCCGAGGGAGCAGACGCGCCGGCGCCTGTACACCCTGCACCTGGTCGTGATCATGGCGATCGAGACCGTCTACCGCGGACACACCACACCCACCCAGTACGACTGGGCACGCGGGCAGATCGATCGAGTGATGCGCCTGCTCACCGAGCCGTGACCCCCAGGGACCGCGGCGCGCCGGCGCGGCGCACGCTCGACGCCACCGCCCTGGGCGAACGCCCGGTCGGGCGGCTGCTCTGGCACGCCTGCACCCAGACCACCATCGCGGTCGGGGTCTACGGGATCTACGCCCTGACCAACGCCTGGTTCGTCGCCCGCGGCGTCGGGGCGACCGCGATGGCGGCGGTCAACCTCGTCGCCCCGTTGCTCCTGGCGCTGGGCGCCGTCTCGACCGCCCTCGGCGTCGGGGCAGCCTCGGTCGTCTCGCGGCACCTCGGTGCCGGCGACACGGGCACCGCCGCACGCGCCGCCGGGAACGCCTTCACGGCGTTCTGGGCCGGCGCCGTCCTGATCACCGTGATCGGGCTGACCGGGCTCGAGCCGCTCCTGCGGCTGCTCGGCGCCCACGGCCCGACCCTCGACTACGCACGCGACTACGCCGTGGTCATCCTGGCCGGTGCGATCGTCTCGACCGGGTTCTCCAGCCTGGTGCGCGCCGAGGGTCGGATGCGGTTCGCCACGATGCTCTGGGTCGTCCCGGTCGCCGTCCAGATCACCCTCGATCCGCTGCTCATCTTCGGGCTCGATCTCGGCGTCCGTGGAGCCGCCCTGGGAACGGTCGGCGGCCAGGCCGTCTCCGCCGCCATGAGCATGTGGTTCTTCTTCGTCCAGCGGCACCGCCCCTACCGCGTCCGCAGGTCCGACCTGCGGCCCCACCTCCCGACGGTCCGCACCCTCGTCGGCATCGGCGCCCCGTCGTTCCTCGCCGGCTTCGGCACCACCCTGCTCGTCGTGGTCGTGAACACCACGCTCTCCCGGGTGGCCGCGGCCACCACTGTGCTCACCGCCTTCGCGATCTGCTCCCGCCTCCAGACGTTCGTCGCGATGCCGCAGCTCGGCATCAGCCAGGGGATGCAGCCGATCGTCGGGTACAACGCCGGTCGCCGGCTCACCGTGCGCGTCCGACGCGCCCGGACCCTGTCGCTGCGCGCCACCCTCGTCTACAGCACGGTCGCCGCCGGCTCGGTCGCGCTGCTCGCCGAGCCCATCACCGCCGCCTTCGTCGACGACGCCGCCGTCCAGGCCGAGTCCGTCGCCGCGCTGCGCATCCTGGCGATCGGGTTCGCCGCGGCCGGCGTCACACCACTGGTCTCCGCGTACTTCCAGGCCCTGGGCAGACCACGACCGTCCTACGTCCTCTCCGTCGGGACCCTTCTTCTGCTCAAGGTCCCGCTCGTGCTCGCCCTGGGCCACACCGGCCCCACCGGGACCTGGACCGGCCTCGCCGCGGGCGAGCTCCTCTCCGCGGGCATCGCGCTCCTGGTCCTGCGCCGCCTCGATGCCCCCGGCACCCAGGGCGCAAGGGCGCGGAGGGTCGTGTCAGCCCCGGCGGACCGCGATCCGGACGGCGGCGGCCATGCCGCCGTCGCCGTACGTGACGTCCCCGACCGGCAGTGAGCGGTCCGCGGCCACGAGGTCTTCCCACCGTCCGGCGGCGTCCATGGCACGGGCTTCGAGCGCCAGCAGCACCTCCCGCAGGTGCCGCTCGAAGACGGCGCGGTGCTTGTCGACGAGCCGGCCGTAGAGCTCGAGCCGGGAGTCCATGGAGCGCAGGTTCGCGGAGGCGGGCGCCGTCCGGTACTCGATGAGCGGCTCCGGCACGACGGTGACGTGCCCGCCGTCGCCGACGAGCGACAGGAAGAAGTCCCAGTCCTCGAACCCGCTGCGCATGTCCTCGTCGTAGCCGCCACATGCACGCCAGGCGCCGCGACGGATCACCGCGGTCGCCGGGCAGGCGTTGCGGTGCAGGAAGTCGACCGCCGACCCTCCGCCGGGCCGCACGACCGCGTCGATCACGCCGTGCGTCCGCAGCCACGACGAGGCGGCACGGGCACCGGGATCGCCCTCCAGGACCGCGGCCGTCCGCTCGAGGAACGTCGGCGCGAGGCGGTCGTCGCCGTCCAGCACGGCCACGAGGTCGGTCCCCGCGGCGGCGATCCCCGCGTTCCGGGCCGCGCCCACACCACGGTTGGGCTGACGCAGCACCCTGACGCGAGCGTCCGCCTGGAGCCGCTCGACGACCTCGACCGACTCGTCGTCGGTCGAGCCGTCGTCGACCACGATGACGGCCTCCGGGACGCGGGTCTGGCGCAGGACCGACTCGACCGCGTCGGCGACCAGGCCGCCCTGGTCGAACGCGGTGACGATCACGCTCACGCTCAGCACGGCTCATGCTGGCACGGGCGGGCGAGCTCCCGCCGCAGGTCGAGGGCCCGCAGCCGGCCGGGCTCGCGGGCCAGGACGTCGTCGAGGCGTGCTGCCGCGGCGCCGACGTCACCCCGCAGCGCGGCGACCTGTGCCTCCAGGAGCAGCGCCGTCGTCGTCTGCGCGGCCTGGAGGTCGTCCTGGAAGAGCAGCAGGGTCGGCAGCGACGTCGCGAAGTAGTCGACCGTCGCGGGCGTCGAGCGGAGCGTCGCCGCGTGCGCGGCGAGGCCGTCGACCAGGGCGTCGGCGCGGACGTCGTCGCCGAGCCGGCGCGAGCCCAGCACGGCGTAGTAGGTCATCTCGGAGAGCTCGACCGGGGCCATGCTCTGGAAGTCACCCGTCGAGCCGGCGGCGTGCGACCAGGCCGCGGAGGCGCCCGCGTCGTCACCCGTCGCGGCGAGGGCGTCGCCGAGCAGGAGGTGCAGCTGGGCGGTGTTGGCCAGCGGGTGCCGTGCCTCACCGAGACTCGCGACGGGGTCGAGGGCCGCACCGACGTGCTCGAGCGCGAGCCGCCCGTCACCGGCGGCGAGTGCGCGGCGGGCAAGCGCGACCAGGGCCTCGTCCCATGCCGAGAGCACCTGTCCCTCGCCGCCCTCCCACGGCTGGAACCTGCGGGCACGGAGGAGCTCGAGCGCGATCTGCGGTCTTCCCGTGGCGGTGTGCAGCTGGGCGAGCTCGACGGTGAGGTCGTCGCGGGCGTCGACCGCCGACCGCTCGCCCTCGAGCACCGCGAGGCGCTCCTCGGGCGACGTGGCGGACCGCTTGGCCAGCTGGTCGCGCTCGTAGACCAGGCGGGGGTCGCCGGGAGCGACCGCGAGCGCACTCTCGTAGTGCTGCCGCGCGGCGTCCGGGTCGGCCAGGACGTTGAACGCCGCGACCGCACGGTTGCGCCACACGACCGGGTCGCTCGGGTCCAGGTCGGTGGAGGTGCGCCACGCGGCGATCGCGTCGTGGTGGCGCCGCCGGAAGTACAGCCAGTGGCCGAGAAACGCCCAGGCCCGGGCGTCGTCGGGGTGCCGCTCGACGTGCGCCTGCAGCATGTCCGCGTCGTCGAGGCGCGAGGCGAGGCAGTGCACGGCGGGTGCCGTCCGCGCCAGGGCGCGGTGGCGGTCGGCGTCGTCGTGCTCGCCGGCCGCCTGCAGGATCCGCGCGGCGTGCAGGTGCACGAGCGGTCGAACCTCTACCTGACCGAGGGCAGGCTCGACCTGGGCTGCGGCCTCGAGCAGCCGGACCGCATCGCGCCACGCGCCGAGCGAGTCGTACTCGAGGGCGACGTCGAGCAGCGTCGGTGCGTCCGTCGCGACGTCGTGACCTGCCAGGTCACGGATCCACACGTCGAGCGGGTCGCGGTCCAGCGCCCGTGCCAGCACGCCGTCCGCGTCGGCGTCGCGGCCGGCGCGCCGCAGCAGGACGACGAGCACCGCCTGGGCCTGCAGGTTGTCCGCGTCCGCGGCGGCCCCGCGGGCGTGGTCGAGGGCGGAACGGTCGCGGCCGCGTGCGGCGTCGAGCCGGGCCATCGCGAGGAGCGCCGTCCCTCGCCACGCCTGGTTCCACCGCGCCTTGCCCCACGCCTCGTACGCCTCGTCCGGGCGACCGGTGCGCGCCAGCACCTGGCCGAGGCGGAAGGTCGCCTCGCCGTCGCCCGGGTTGGTGTTCAGCCGGGTCTGGCGGGCGAGCGCTGCCCGCACGTGCTGCTCGGCCTCGGCGTACCGCCCTGCGGTGTAGCGCCGTGCGGCGAGCGCGAGGTTCGAGCGGAAGTCACCCTCGTCGCGACGCAGAGCCTCGAGCCAGTACGGCTCGGGCGACCGTGTCGCGTGCCGGTACTGGTCGAGGTGCACGCCGACGAGGTACAGCTCGTCGACGGACGGGACGTCGGCGGGCGGTGCGGGCTCCTGCGCCGGCTGGGGCATCGCCGGGGAGCCGTGCACCACGCGGGGTCGCCAGGCGATGACCTCGGCACCGCCGTGCTCGACGACGAGGGTCAGGTCCTCGGGGGCCCAGGCAGCGTCGAGAGTCAGGTCATGCACGATCGGACGATCCGGACCCGAGTCCGCCTCGACGCGCCAGAGGGTCTCGCCCTCCGGTCCGGTCAGGCGCACGGCGACTCCGGCGCGGACCCGCGTCATCGCGACCGCGACCCGGACGACGGTGCTCGCCGTGCCCGCGGTGCCCGGCGTCACGTCGAGCCGGACGGCCGCCTCGAGGTTGGCCTGGTGGACGGGACCGGTCTCCTGGAGGGGGTACCAGTACTGGCTGAACGTCTTCGTCTCGCCCGGTGCCAGGAACGTGAAGTCCGGCTGGTTGTCCGTGAAGACGCCGGCCATCAGCTCGACGTAGGGCCCGTCGGTGTCCGTGAGGTTCGCGTCCCAGGCCTTGCCGAACGCACCGTTTCCCCAGGTCCACTGCTTCTTCCCGGGTGCCACCTGGTGGTCGGCCCAGTGCACGAAGCCTGCCCGGCGGCCGTGGTCGTAGCCCCCGAAGAAGTCGTCCTGCGTCCCGAGCGCCATGTAGGACGTCGGCACGGGGATGTTGCGGTACCAGTCGATCCGGTCGCCGTCGGGGTGGTCGGCGTCCGCGCGGGCCGGGTAGTCGATCCCGTAGTACGGGCGGTCGGCCGCGGGGAACGCCGTCACGGCGCGCTTCGCGTGGTCGGCGACGGCGTGCACGTCGGTCGGGAAGAACGACTGGTAGTCGTCGTTCGCGGCGGCCGCGACGTTCGCCCACCAGAGGAACGTCTGCACCTCGTCGGTGCGGTTGAACAGCCGGGCGCGAAGCTCGATCACCGAGGAGTCCGGACGCAGGCGGATGCCGTGCATCCCCTTCATGCGGGCGAACGGGTCGTGGTCCGAGCACCACACGGTGACGGCGCCATCGGCCTCGTGCTCGATCGTCGCCTCGACCGGGAGGAACGTCGCCGGGCGGTGGTGCTGTGGCCAGTTGAGCTCGACGCCGCCCGAGAGCCAGGGCCCCGCCAGACCGACGAGCGCGGGCTTGATGACGTTGTTGCGGTAGAAGAAGTCGTACCCGTTGGTGGTGTCCATCCCGACGTGGATGCGGCCGCCGAGCTCCGGCAGGATCATCAGCCGGATCCACGGGTTCTCGAGGTGGATCGCGTCCCAGGCGTGGGGCGCCTTGGTGGGGCTGATGCGCTCGTGGAACGGCAGCGGGTACACGCTGCCCGACGAGCCCTGGTAGACGCGGTTCTCCAGGAACGCCGGGTACCGGTCCGGCGGGTCTGGCAGGTACGTGTCCATCATGACCGGCTGGCGCCACGCGGCGACGGCCTGGCCCACGAGGTGCGCGGGCACGGCGGGCAGGTCCAGGCGGGACTCGTCATCGAGCATGGGCAGGACGCTACGCTCCGGCCGCCATGCTGCAGAATGGGCATTCTCCCGAGTCACATGGACGAATCGATGATCACAGCGCTCGAGGCACAGCCCCGCCGGCGGGAAGGCTTCCCCGGCCAGCGCATGCGCGTGCTCCCGCGCCCGCTCGTCGCGCGGGCCTCAGCAACACCGCCTCTGTCGCAGCTGCTCGTCACCGACGTCGGGTACTTCCCGCATGCGTCGGCCCACGGGCGTGTCCGCATGAACGGGGCCGCGCAGCACATCGTGATCGTGTGCGCAGCCGGTCGAGGATCCTGCACGCTGCCGTCGGGCGTGCACCAGGTGAACGCGGGGCAGGCGGTCGCCATCCCCGCGGGCCTGGCCCACCGGTACGAGGCCGACGCGGACGAGCCCTGGACCATCTGGTGGATGCACCTCATCGGCCAGCAGGTGCCCGACCTGCTGGCGGCGGTCGGCGCGACGCCCGACCAGCCGGTCGTCGGCCTCGGCGACCCGGCGCGCGTCATCTCCCTCGTCGACACCATCATCCGGCGGATGGAACGCGACGAGACGATGGCGACCCTCCTGGCGTCCGCCGGTGCTGCCTGGCACGCGATGGCGCTCCTGGCGGCCGACCGTCGGGCGATCGGCAGGCAGCAGTCGGATCCGGTCGCGGCGACGATCGAGCACCTTCGCGCGAACGTCTCCACCCGCATCTCGCTGGCCGACCTCGCGGACATGGCCGGGCTGAGCGTCTCGCACTACTCCGCGCTGTTCCGGCGGGCCACGGGCTACGGCGCGCTGGAGTACCAGACCCGCCTGCGCATGGGCACGGCGCGCGATCTCCTCGACACCACCGACCGCCCCGTCGCGTCGGTCGCCGCGCAGGTCGGGTTCAGCGACCCGCTCTACTTCTCCCGCCAGTTCCACCGGATCCACGGCATGAGCCCGACCGCGTACCGCTCGCACGACAAGGGCTGAGCGACGGCATACTCAGCGACGGATCCAGGCTTGCTCCAAGGAGAGACATGACCAGCGTCGTTCGTCCGGGCACCCTCGTGGCGCCGCACCACCTCACCGTCGTCGCTCCGACGGCACCGCGCCGCGGCCACCTGAGCGTCGGCGAGCCCCCTGCGGGCGACGACCGGATCGAGGTGACCAGCAGGTGGGTCGAGCGGGGTGGCACCCCTTGGTTCCCCCTCACCGGCGAGATCCACTACTCGCGAGTCCCTCGCCATCGCTGGCGTGACGTCCTGGGCCACGCCCGGGCCGGCGGCCTGACCTCCGTGGCGACCTACGTGTTCTGGCAGGCCCACGAGCCCGAGCCCGGGGTCTTTCGCTGGGGGGGCCAGCTCAACCTGCGTGCCTTCATCGAGGAGGCCAGGCTGCACGGCCTCGACGTCGTGGTCCGGCTCGGTCCCTGGGCCCACGGCGAGGCACGGTACGGCGGCTTCCCCGACTGGCTCGTCGAGCGGAAGCTCGCTACCCGTACCAACGACCCCGCGTACCTCGACCTCGTGCACGCCTTCTACGCGCAGACCATCGCGCAGCTCCGGGGTCTGGCCCACGCCGACGGCGGGCCGGTCGTCGCCGCCCAGGTCGACAACGAGCTCTACGACCAGCCGCAGCACCTGGCACGGTTGCGGGAGCTCGCCGAGGAGCTCGGGCTCCGGGTCCCGATCTGGACGGCGACCGGCTGGGGCGGTGCGCAGGTCCCCGACACGCTGCTGCCCGTGTACAGCGCCTACTCCGACGGATTCTGGGACGACGAGCAGACGGAATGGCCTGAGTTCTCTGCGTTCCACTTCCGCTACAGCCCGGTGCGCGACGACCTGTCCGTGGGGGCGGACCTGCGCGAGGCTCTCGACGGGATCAGCCTCGACCCGGGCTCGGTGCCGTTGAAGGACGATGACGCCGTGCCCTTCGTGACCTGCGAGCTCGGCGGAGGGATGCACGTCGCGTACCACCGCAGGCCGATGGTCGCTCCCGCCGACGTTGCCGCGCTCGCGCTGGCCAAGCTCGGCAGCGGCTCGATCTGGCAGGGCTACTACATGTACGCCGGCGGGACGCAGCGCACCGGTGCACACGGCTCTGAGCAGGAGTCTCACGCCACCGGCTACCCCAACGACGTCCCACGCGTGACGTACGACTTCGCCGCCCCGATCGGTGAGCACGGTCAGATCCGCCCCCATCACCACCACCTGCGGGCCCAGCACCTGTGGCTCCAGCAGGACGGGCACCGCATCGCCACGATGGCCACGACGGTCGGAGGGGGCAGCGTCGACCCGGAGATCCTTCGGTGGGCGGTGCGATCCGACGGTCGCAGCGGCTACCTGTTCGCCTCGACGTACCAGCCGGCGAAGGCCGCGCTGCCGGAACAGAGCGACGTGCAGCTCACGGTGACCCTCGACGGCGGTGACGTCACGGTGCCCACGGAGCCGGTCACGATCCCGGCCGGCGTCTCGCTGGTGTGGCCACTTCGGTACCCTCTCGCTCCGGGTGTCGTCCTTCGGAGTGCTACCGCACGGGTCCTCGCCCGCGTCACCGTCGACGACCGCGAGGTCGTCGTGCTCGGCGCCTACGACGGCATCCCCGTCGAACTCGTCCTCGACGGAGACCACGAGGTCGGCGGGGCGGGTGTCGCCGTCCGCGGCGAGGGCGCGACGATCATCTCCCTCGCCGCACCGGCCGGCCCGACGTGCGTCGTCGAGCTCGAGGGTGCGCGGATCATCGTCCTCGACCAGGAGAGCGTCGACCGGCTCTACCTGCTCGAGGTGGACGGCCGGGAACGGCTGGTGCTGTCCTCCGCGCCGCTCTACGCCGTGCGCGGCGAGCTCGTCGTGCAGACGGAGAGCCCCGACTTCACCGTCTCGCTCCTCCCCGCTCCCGAAGCCCTCCGGGCTGAGGGTGGCCACCTGAGCGACCCGTCCGACGACGGCCCCTGGCGGTCATGGCGGGCGAGCGCGCCGCAGGTCGGCCGCCGCACGCTCATCTCCGGGCTGCGCCCCGACGCGACGGCCCCCCGCCCCGAGCGCGGCGGCCCCCTGGACCGGCTCAGCGCGCCCACGGACTTCTCCGGCGCCGCCGTCGTGCAGGTCGAGGTCCCCCGAGAGCTGTTCGACGGCGTCGACCGCGCGCTGCTCCGGGTGCGCTGGACCGGTGACGTCGGCCGTGCGTACGTGGGCGACGAGCTGATCAGCGACCACTTCTGGCACGGGCGCGACTGGGACGTCGACCTCACGCCGTGGGCGTCCGCGATCGCTCGACACGGTGTGCGGCTCGAGCTCCTGCCCTGGCAGCGCAGCACCGGTGTCTGGGTCGACCCGACGGTGCGGGAGATCCCCGACGGGCTGCACGTCGACGCGGTGGATGTCGTCCGCGTCGGCAAGCTCCGTCTGACCGCACGCGCGGGGCGATGAGGCAGGGCGCTCAGGTGGGTGAGTTGGCGGCGCCCGATCGCTCTGGCCCGGTCCGTCGGGCGCCTCGCCCACCGCGGGCAGACGAACCCGCAGCCGTCGGCAGCGTTCCGAGAGGCGCCCGCCCCGTGCCGGTGGCACGCTCGACGGAGCGTCCAGCGATGCGGCGCTCTCGACTCGTCGAGGTGGTGCGCCGTGCGAGCGATGGTCTATCGAGGTCCCTACAAGATCCGCGTGGAGGACAAGGACGTCCCCCGGATCGAGCACCCGAACGATGCGATCGTCCGGGTGACCCTGGCCGCCATCTGCGGCTCTGACCTGCATCTCTACCACGGGATGATGCCCGACACCCGCGTCGGGCACACGTTCGGGCACGAGTTCATCGGCGTCGTGGACCAGGTCGGCTCGTCGGTGCAGAACCTGTCCGTCGGAGACCGCGTGATGGTCCCGTTCAACGTGTACTGCGGGTCGTGCTTCTTCTGCGCTCGCGGCCTGTACTCCAACTGCCACAACGTGAACCCGAACGCCACGGCGGTCGGCGGCATCTACGGCTACTCGCACACCACCGGCGGCTACGACGGTGCCCAGGCCGAGTACGTGCGCGTGCCGTTCGCAGACGTCGGACCGCAGCGCATCCCGGAGTGGATGGACGACGAGGACGCGGTGCTGCTCACGGACGCGCTGTCCACCGGGTACTTCGGCGCGCAGCTCGGCGACATCCACGAAGGTGATGTCGTCGTCGTGCTGGGTGCCGGCCCGGTCGGCCTGTTCGCCGCGCGCTCGGCGTGGCTGATGGGAGCCGGCCGCGTGATCGTCGTCGACCATCTCGACTACCGGCTGGAGAAGGCCAGGACGTTCGCGTACGCCGAGACGATCAACTTCGCCGAGCACGACGACCTGGTCGTCCTCATCAAGAAGATGACCGACCACCTCGGCGCCGACGTGGTCATCGACGCGGTCGGTGCCGAGGCGGACGGGAACCTGGTGCAGCACGTCACGAGTGCCAAGCTCAAGCTGCAGGGAGGCTCACCGGTCGCGCTGAACTGGGCCATCGACTCGGTGCGCAAGGGCGGCACGGTCTCCGTCATGGGGGCCTACGGGCCCCTGTTCAGCGCCGTGAAGTTCGGTGACGCCAAGAACAAGGGCCTCACGCTGCGGATGAATCAGGCGCCGGTGAAGCGGCAGTGGCCGCGACTGTTCGAGCACATCCGCAACGGGTACCTCAAGCCGTCCGACATCGTCACCCACCGGATCCCGCTCGAGGACATCGCCGAGGGGTACCACATGTTCTCCGCGAAGCTCGACGGGTGCATCAAGACGCTCGTCGTGCCGGACGCGGCCTGAGGAGGGACACCATGGCGTACACGCAGGAGAAGCCGCCGCTGACCGAGTCCACCGAGCAGCTCCGGGCCCGCATCCCCGGCTGGGGCGCCGACCTCGACCCAGCGGACCGCCCAGCAGTGCCCCGGGAGAGGTTCGACCTCGACACCGGCGCCCACTGGGACTTCCCGGACCGGCAGGAGGAGCTGGCTCCGCGCGAGCGGTCGATCGAGCACGCCTTCCTCACGCCCGTGTTCGGCACAGTCCAACCCCTGCGGGGGCTCTCAGGCGTGGTGCGCGCCCACGCGTACGAGCGCTACAGCGAAGCCCGCGCGGCACACTGGCTGCTGCTCGTGCTCGCGGACCGGATCGACGCCGTCGAGCACCACGCCTCCTCGCTCCTCACTTCGCGCCCTGACAACCCGGTCACCGAGACGGGCGTGCTCAGCGAGGCCCGTCGGCACGGACTGCGGTCCCGCACGGAGGGCCACCGGGTCGACCGGGTGCACCAGCCGCTCGAGCCCGTCGTGGTCGGCGGTCCGTGGGTGCTCGCGGCGATCGGAGGCGTCGCCGCCGCGACGCTCGTGGCACGGGCCGTGTGGGCGAGGCGCGCGCCTCGTCCGTGACGCCGGACGTGGGCCCGGGCCGTCAGAGAGCCATGTCCGATGCCGTCGGCCCTTCGGTGAAGGTCGGCGGGCCGACTCTTCGCGCGCGGGGCGCTGCGTCGGTCTCGCCAGAAGGACGTCGATGTGGGCGAGCCGGATCTTCGCCAACGATGCGGCGGGAGCGGTGCTTGTGCACGACCGAACGAGCCCGCGTGCCGACGGAACCGGGCGACCGTAGCGTGTGCCCATGAGCAACGTCGTCGTCGTCGTTCCCTGGCGACCTCAGGCATCTCGGCTCGACGCGTTCGATCAGCTGGTCACCTGGTACCAGCGGCACCTGCCGGACGTCGAGCTGCGCACGATCGACACCGACGACGCGATCTTCAACGTCGCTCGCTGCCGCAATCAGGCGGTGGGCGCCGAGGGTGTCGACGACGTGGTGGTGCTCAACGACGCCGACACGCTCCCGGAGCGAGAAGCGCTGCTGCGTGCGATCGAGGCGGCGGCGACGGTGCGGGCCGTGCACCTGCCGTACACGGAGTATCGATGGTTCGGCGCGGTCGGCAGTGCGCAGTACGCCGCCGGAGTTCCCGCCGACGAGTGCGACTTCGAGCTGGTGCGGGGTGCGTGCTCCGGGGTCACCGTGACGACACCCGGCACGTGGTTCGCCCACGGCGGGCAGGACGAGCGGTTCCGCGGGTGGGGCTTCGAGGATGCCGCGTGGTATCTCGCCCACCGGGCGATGCTCGGGCGACCGCCCGTGCGGATCACCGGCCGCGTGTACGCACTGCACCATGTGCCGGCCGAGCGCCGCGGCGCTCAGTACGACGCGAACGCCCGCCTGATGGCGCGCTACGAGGCGGCCGCGGCCGACCGCACCGCCATGGCTCAGCTGATCGCCGAGGCACGGACCGCGCGGAGCGCCCTGGCCGGCCCCGGGTCCTGAGCGAGGGATTCGGCCGCGGACGCCAGGAGCTCGGCGCCCGAGCCGCTGATCAGCCGAACGACGGCCGCGCGGACCTCGCCCACCGACGCCCGGTTCGGGTCGAGCACCTCGCCGACCCCGACCCGCTCGATCGCCGCGGCGCCGGCGAACTGGTCCGTCGAGAACGGCAGGACCAGCATCGGCGTCCCGGTACCCACGGCCTCGGTCACCGAGTTGTTGCCGCCGTGGGTCACCAGCACGGCCGCCTCCCGGAGCAGGCGCACCTGTGGGAGGTACTCGCGCACCAGCCAGCCCGCGGGCAGCTCGCCCAGGTCGCCGATCGGGGTGGCGCCGCTGGCGATCGCCGCCCGCACGCCCGCTGCACGCAGCGCCGCCGCCACGGTGCGCAGCACGTCGCCCCGGACGGACAGGAAGCTGCCGAAGCTGACGTACACGAACGGCTCCCCGGCGGCCAGCCACGCGTCGACCTCGGGGTCGGCGGGCTCGGCCCGCAGGCTGCCCCCGAGGTACTCGTGCGGCGGCAGGGCGGGGGCACGCTCGGGCGCGGCGAGCAGCTCGGGGTAGTGGAAGAGCACGAGCGGGCCGTGCAGCGCGAACGCGTCGTCCACCGGTGCGACCCCCGACGCCAGCTGGGCGCCGGCCGTGTTCCACTCGGCCGTGAACCCGGCGGCCACTCGGCGGCACAGCCGGTCCAGCTCAGCCAGCTCGTCCGGGTCAGGCCGGAACGCGCGCGGCCAGACCGGCGGTCGCCCGTAGACCTCGTCCCCCACGGGCAGGGCCGTCGGGTGGCCGAGCACCACGTCGGCGTACGGCACCTGCGCCGCCCACAGACCGAGCCGCGCGCCGTAAGCGAGGTGGTCGACCAGGATGGCGTCGGGCCGCACCGCGTCCACCACCGCCAGGGTGGCGCGCGCCTTCTCGACCGGCTGCCACATGAGGTCGACCAGGCGCTCACGGGCCTGGTACGCCAGGGTCGGCACCATCCCGCGCCGCGTCGCGTCGAAGAACCCCCGCAGCGAGTCCGCCTCCGCGTCCGCCTGCTGCTCCGCCCGGATCACGCCGGGGTTGGATCCCCGCCCGAGCTGCAGAGGCGCCCGCTCGTAGCCGAACGAGTCGACGATGCCTGCGGTCGCGTCGCCGCTGGCGACCACCACCCGCTCCCCCGCGTCGCGCCACGCCGTGCCGAGGGCTGCCAGGGGGATCAGGTGCGAGGCGTAGTCCGGGCTGATGACCAGCAGGGTCATCCCTGACCCACCAAGGCCGACCGGGCCGCCACCTCGTCGGCCGCGACCCGTCGGTAGACGCCACCGAGCGTGTCCGCCATGCGCTGGATGGTGAAGTTCTCGGCGACGGTCTGGTGCGACTGGGCCGCCCGGCGCGCGTCCGTCTCGGCGAGCGACGCGTCGAGCGCGGACCCGATGGCGGCGGCGAGGCGGTCGGCGTGCCAGGTGGCGGTCAGGAAGCCGGTCACCCCCTCGTCGACGTAGGTGGCCGGACCGCCACCGTCGGGCGCGACGACGACCAGGCCGGAGGCCATCGCCTCGAGCAGCGCGATGCCGAACTCCTCCTTCAGGCTCGCGCACACGTAGATCCCCCGCGGCGCGCTGAGCCCCGGCAGGCCGGTGCGCGCGGCCGCGACCCACCGGGCGACCACGTCGTTGGGGCGGTGACCGGGGAGCAGCAGGCCCGCCGCCGCGCGCTCGGCGGGGGGCACGACGGCGTCGATGAGGTCGAGCTGCTCCCGCTCGTCGGCCGACGGGTTCGCCAGGTCTCCCCCGACGACGAGCAGGTTCGCGCGCTCGCGCAGGCAGCCGTCGGCCCACGCGTGCACCAGCGTGGCCACGCCCTTGACCCGGTGGAGCCGCCCGACGCTCACGATCAGCGGCAGCCCCCGGCGTTCGCTCGGCAGGTCCGCGATCAGGGCGCGCAGCTCGCGCAGCGCCTCCGCCGGTTGGTCGCCCGCCGCGTGCGCCTCCGCCTCGGACACGGCACGGTCGACCACGACGAGGTCCACGCCCTCCGGCACGATCGTGTGCCGCTCCGGGTGCGCCGTGACGTCGATGCCGACCAGCTCGCGCATGTCACGCCGCAGCGCCGGGCGCGGGAACAGGACGGTGTGCGCGGCGTTGGCGGCGAGCCGCTGCACCAGCCGGGCGCGGAACCAGAAGTGCTCCACCTCGTCGACCACGCCGAAGTTCTGGCGCGTGAGCCTGCCGGCGAGGTCGAGCGACTGGATGACGGCGTGCGGGTCGGGCGCCACCGTGAACACGACGGGGATGTCGAGCTCGCTGGCCACGTCGGCGGCGGCCAGGCTGCCGACGTCCGCCATGCGCAGGTGGATCAGGTCGACGCCGCCGGCGGCGCGCAGGACGCGGCGGATCCCCCGGCGCGCCGACACCCGCAGCGACCAGGCCGCCGCCATCGGCACCGGCTCGCGGCGCAGCGGGACCCGCCCGTAGTGGTGCCCCCCGCCGCCCAGCGCGCCGAGATCGGCCGCCGCCTCGGCCACCGAACCGCGCGAGATGGTGAGCACCCGGTGGACCGGGTCGTCACCGACCACCAGCGCGTCCCCGAGCCGCACGAGCAGCGTCGCGATACCGCCGTTGTCACCGGCGCCGGCGGCGCTCAGCCGGGCGTCGATGTCCGCGTGCAGGAACAGCTGGGCGACGCTCAGGCCGTCGCGCCCGGGCTCGCGCCGCCACGACGCGGCCGCACCGATGTCGACGAGCGACAGCCGGGCGACGTCCGCCAGCTCGTCGTCTCCGGCGGCCAGCCGGTCGAGCAGGCCGATCACCGAGGTGTCGCCGGGACGCTGGCCGAGCGCGGCGACCGCCGCGCCCCGCACCCGGTCGTCCTCGGTGACGTCCGCGGCGATCGCGAGCAGGGGCCGGACCGCGACCGCGTGCCGGACGAGCCCCAGGGTCTCCACGACCCGGGCCCGCGCTTCCGGCTCGGTCACCCCGAGCAGGGCGGCCTCCAGGCCCACGGCCACCGGCTCCGGGGCGCCGGCCGACCACTGCTCCAGGGTGCGCTGGGCGAGCATCCCCCCGAACCCGCCGGCCTCGGTCATGCCGATCAGCCGCGCGACCGCGTCGGCGCGCGGCAGCCCGGACCCCACCACCCACGCGGCATGCTCGCGGACGAACCGCCGATCGTCCGACAGGAGCCGGGCCACGGCGCGCGAGGCCTCGTCGTCGCCGATCTTGCCCAGCGCGTGCACCGCGGCGATCGCGACCAGCTCGTCGTCATCGAGCAGGGCGCCAGTGAGCACCCGGATCGTCCGGACACCGGGGTCCCGGGTACTTTCGAAGGCGAGCTCGTCAGCGAGCCGCATGCCGTCGACGATGCGCTCGGCCTCCCGGAGCGCGTCGAGCGAGGTCTGGATGCCCACGTGAGTCCTTCGATCGGTGGCGCCGGACCGGCGCCGGTCCGGCACAGCGATGCTAGGTCGGCTCTCCGAACCCGGCCCGTCGAGTTCCTGGCAAATCTCTCAGGATCGGTGGTCCCGGTCGGTCTGCGGGCGGTAGGGCTGCTGCGCCCGTCTGTGGCAGATCGCGAGTGCTGCGTAGGCCGTACGCCAGGTCCGGCCCTCCGACCCATCTGCGGTGCTTCCGGTTCCGTTCGTCACGCGGTGCGAACACCACCTGCGCGAGAACATCCGCGAAGCATCGGCAGCCGACCACGTGGACCACTGGGGCTCGCACCGGATGACGTGCTCAACGACGCGTTCCGGAGCTCTGCCTGGCGCCCGAGCAGCGCACCGGCTACGACAGTCCAAGATTCTCGCGAGCGATCGCGTGCCTCGCACCTGAGGTGCTCGAGCTGCCCGAGCCGCACAGCGGCGATGAGCCGGTCGGCCCTACCCGGTGGCTCCCCCAAAACCCCTACTAGGGGGCGGCGAGCCGCGGAGTCCTCCCCGATTCGCCCGATCCCTGGCCGCTCCTACCTTCGAGGCACATCACCTCAGGGACAGTCCCGGGATCGGAGAAGGCTCATGGACAGCATCGAGATCGACGACTTCGACGAGTCGTTCAACCAAGGCGTCTGGGGCTCGGGCAACACCGAGACCACGACCACCACGACCACCCTCGGCCTGGCGGCCGACAGCTCCTTCAACACGGACGACTCGACGAACGACAGCGGCAACGTCGCCGTGGATGTCGCGGACTCCTTCAACCAGGACTCGAACGACACGACCACCGACGTCTCGGACTCGTGGAACGACAACTCGGACAACTCGATGACGGACAACTCCGACAACTCGATGACCGACAACTCCGACAACTCCATGACGGACAACTCCGACGACTCGACCAACGACTCGTACAACGACTGGTCGACGGACACGGTGAGCGACTCGTACAACTCGTGGACGGACTCGTCGACCGACGACCACTCGACAGTCGTCGGGATGCGCTCCTACGACACGGGCATCGGCGACGTCTCGCTCGCTGGTGGCGGCGGCTCCGGCGGTGACGGCGACACGATGATCAACAACCAGAACACGATCGTCGACCAGTCCTACAACGCTGCGGGCGCAGGGGGCGGCTGGAGCGGCAGCAGCGCCGTGGTCGCATCGGGCGACGACTCGATCGCGGCCGGCAACGACGTGCACGTCACGACGGACGTCGACTACTCGACGACCATCTCGTCGGCCGAGGGCGACGTGAACCTGAACAACGACACGACGATCACCACCGTGGACGGCTCGTACAACACGTACGAGGACTCCTCCAGCTGGGAGGACAGCTCGACGGACACCTCTGTGGCCGACTCCTACAACTCGTGGACCGAGACCTACTCGGCGGACGACTCGTTCAACGAGACCACCGACGAGTGGCAGTCCACCGACGTCTCGATCGACGTCGACGCGATCGTCGACAGCGGCGACTCGGCCATCGACGACTCCTTCGTCGGCTGACCCTTCCCGGCCGTCGCGACGCGAGCAGCTCGCGACGGCCGGGTGCCACCCCCACTCGATCTGACGAAAGCGACCCATCATGGCCGACTACAGCGAGACCAGCTACGACGACTCGTTCAACTCCCGGGTCCGTGACTCCAACAACACGACGAACTCCACCACCAGCTCCACCGTGGGCGTCGACCTGGACCAGGTCGGCAACACCGACTCCTCGACGAACGACAGCAACAACCTCGACGTCAGCCTCGACAACGTCGGGAACGTCGACTCGCACGACACGAGCGCCGACACGAGCGGGTCGTTCAACGACTGGTCCGACCACTCCGCCGAGGACACCAGCGACAACTCCTGGACGGACACCAGCGACAACTCCGAGACCGACAACAGCGACGGCTCGATCAACGGGTCGTACAACGACGGGTCGACGAGCACGGTCGAGGGGTCGTACAACTCCTACCTCGACGAGTCCGTCGACGACCACTCGGTCGACGTGGGCACGCGCGACTACAGCACCGGCATCGGCAGCCTCGGCCTGGGCGGCGGTGGCGGTGGCGGTGGTGACACGTGGGTGAACAACCAGAACACGATCGTCGACCAGTCGTACAACGAGAGCGTCGACGGCGCGGACGGCTACGGCGGGGGCAGCGGCGGCTACGCCGTCGTCGCCTCCGGCGATGGCTCGGTCGCCGCCGGGAACGACGTCGACCTCAGCCAGAGCGTCGACCACTCGACGACGATCTCGGGTGGGGGCGACGTGAACATCGGCAACGAGACGCACGTCGTCACGATCACCGACTCGTACAACGAGACGACCGACGCCTCGTCCTGGACGGACAGCTCGACGCACCTCGACGTGGACGACTCGTACAACACCGACACGTCGAGCTGGACGGCCACGAACTCCTTCAACGAGGAGCTGACGTCGCAGACCGACGAGACGTGGAACATCGACGCCGACGTCATCTGGGGCAGCGGCGATGCCGTGATCACCGACGAGCCGGCCGTCGACGACGGGTTCGACGTGTCCTGAACCGATCCGCCGGGCGTTCGGCTCCGAACCACTGAGGCGGTGTCTCCGTCAACCTGCGGAGACACCGCCTGCCCCGTGCGCCACAACCGTCCGCCGGAACGCGTCCGGACGATGAAGGAGTGTCGACGATGACGAAGGCCGCGCCCCCCGTTCCTGTGACGGCTGCCCTGGGGGACGACACCTCCACCGCGGCGACGGACGGTGCCCACCAGAAGCTGGCGAACCTCGTCGTGAAGACCGCTGACCTGTCGCGCACGCTCGGGCGATCGGACCTCGTGGAGCGACTCGACCAGACACGTGCCCGGCTGGACGACCCGTACGTCCGCGTCCTGGTCGTCGGGAACTACAAGCAGGGCAAGAGCAAGCTCGTGAACGCCCTGGTGAGCGCTCCGGCCTGCCCGGTCGACGACGACATCGCGACGAGCGTGCCGACCTCCGTGTCGTACGCCGAGGAGCCCGCCGCGTACGCACTCGTCCGTCACGGCGTCGGCCCGGCAGGTGGGGTCGAGCGGTTGCCCATCGCGCTCGACTCGCTCGCCGACTTCGTCACCGAGCGCGGCACGCGCGACGAGGAACGCGAGATCGTCGGCGCCGAGGTCGTCCTCCCGCGCCAGCTGCTGCGGGGCGGGATGCAGCTGGTCGACTCGCCCGGCGTGGGCGGCATCGAGTCGACGCGGTCGGTGAGCACGCTCGCCGCCCTGACGACGGCGCACGCCGTCCTGCTCGTCTCGGACGCCTCGCAGGAGTACACCGAGCCGGAGATCCAGTTCCTCAAGCACGCACTGCGCGTCTCCCCCAACGTCGCTGCGGTGCTGTCCAAGACGGACATCTACCCGTCGTGGCGTCGGATCGAGGAGATCGACCGGTCGCACCTCGGCGATCTCGGACGGATCCCCATGTTCGCCGTCTCGAGCGATCTGCGGATGCTCGCGGCCCAGGAGCAGGATCGTGAGCTCAACGAGGAGTCCGGGTTCCCCGCGCTCGTCGCGCACCTGCGCCGTGACGTGCTCGACAAGGCCGAGATCGTGCATCGCCGGGCGGCTGTCCACGACCTCGTGTCGGTCGTCGACCAGCTCGGCATGGCCGTCAGGACCGAGCTCAACGCGCTCCTGAACCCGCAGGACACGCCGGCGATGATCGCCGAGCTCGAGGCGGCCAAGGCGCGCGCCGACGAGTTCCGCAGCCGGTCGTCGCGCTGGCAGGTCACCCTGAGCGACGGCATCGCCGACCTCATCTCGGACACGGAGCACGATCTGCGCGATCGCCTGCGCAAGGTGCAGCGCGACGCCGAGGTCGCGATCGACGAGGGCGACCCCGGCCCCATCTGGGACCAGATCGCCGAATGGCTCGACCTGCGGGTGGCCGACGCCGTGTCCGAGACCTTCGTGTGGACGAACGACCGGTCCCGGTGGCTGTCCGAACAGGTGGCGGAGGAGTTCTCGCTCGAGGAGTCGACCCTCCCCTTCATCGACGTCAGCGACACCGACGGCGTGCTGGACCCGGTCGATGACGTCCAGGGCATGGATGCGGGCCGGCTCGGCGCGACGGAGAAGATCTACATCGGCCTGCGCGGCTCGTACAGCGGCGTGCTCATGGCGGGCCTCGCCATGAGCTTCCTCGGTATGACGCTCCTCAACCCCGTGTCACTGCTGGTCGGCGTGCTCGTCGGCCGTCGCGCCTACCGGGAGGACAAGACGGCGCGCCTCAGCCGCCGTCAGGCCGAGGCCAAGAACCTCGCACGACGGCACATCGACGACGTCGTGTTCCAGGTGGGCAAGCAGCTCAAGGATCGACTCCGGTTCGTCCAGCGCGTCGCGCGCGACCACTTCGGCGGCGTCGCCGACCAGCTGCACCGCTCCCTCTCGGAGTCCGTCCTGGCAGCGAAGCAGGCCGCGGCGACCTTCGAGTCCGACCGGAACGGACGCGTGATCGAGCTCAAGCAGCAGCTCGCGTTCATCGTGGCCCTGCGCGCCGAGATCCCTTCATCCGTCGACGACGCGGAGCTCGGCCGATGAGCACGGCCCTCACCGACGTCACCGAGCTCGTCGACACCGCTCGCGAGGTGTACGCCGGCGACAGCGTCGCCGAGGCGACGCTGGACGGCTACGCCCGTCGCCTGCGCGAGCCCCTGCGGCTCGCGGTGGCGGGCATGGTCAAGGCCGGCAAGTCGACCGTGCTCAACGCGCTGATCGGCGAGCAGATCGCGCCGACGGATGCCGGTGAGTGCACGAAGACGGTCACCTGGTACCGCTACGGACGATCGGCCACGATCACGGCGCACCTCCAGGGCGGCGCCGAGGTGCGCCTACCGGTCACCCGGTCCGAGGGCGCACTCGTCCTCGATCTCGGCTCGCGCACCGCGCAGGACGTCGCCTGGATCGACGTCGTCTGGCCGTCCGAGAGTCTCCGCTCCACGGTCCTCATCGACACGCCGGGCATCGGCTCGATCTCGCAGGACGTGTCGGAGCGCTCGACGCGCTTCCTCACGCCGACGCGCTCGCCGTCCGAGGCTGACGCGATCCTGTACCTGCTGCGTCACATCCACGCCTCGGACGTGCACTTCCTCGAGGGGTTCCGGGACACGGCCGCGGGCGCGTCGCAGACCGTCAACGCCGTCGCCCTCCTCTCCCGCGCCGACGAGATCGGCGCCGGCCGCATCGACTCTCTGCTCTCGGCGGCCCGGATCGCCGAGCGCTACCGTCACGACGGCGAGCTGAGATCCCTGGCGCTCGAGTGCATCCCGATCGCGGGGCTCCTCGCCGAGGGTGCGCGCACTCTGCGGGAGAGCGAGTTCGCGGCGTTCCGCACGCTCGCCGCACTCGATCGCGGTGTCCGGGACCGGATGCTCGTCTCGGTGGACCGCTTCACGCTCCCCACCGACGGCTCGCCGTTGAGCGTGACCCAGCGGCGCGATCTTCTGGCGCGCTTCGGCATCTTCGGTGTGCGCCTGGGTTCCGCCCTCGTCCGCGGCGGCGCGCGTTCGTCGTCCCAGCTGTCCGAGCGCATGATCGCCCAGAGCGGCCTGATCGACGTGCAGCGGTTCGTCGCCGACCAGTTCCGCTCGCGCGGCCCGGCGCTCAAGGCGCGGAGCGTCCTGGTGGGGCTCGAGCTGCTGCTGGAAGACCGTCCTGCTCGCGAGTCCGGCCGCATCCGTGCCGGCATCGAGCGCGTCAGCGCGAACAGCCACGACCTTCGCGAGCTCGCCCTGCTGGCTCAGCTGCGGATGACCGAGCCCGTGGTGTCCGAGTCGCAGGACGCGGCGGCCGAGCGGCTGGTGGGCGGCGCGGGGACGTCGGCCCTCGCCCGCCTCGGCCTGCAGGACGATGCGGATGCTCGGACGATCCGCGCACGCGTCGATGACGTGCTCGGGCACTGGCGGAGCCTCGCCGAGTCCCCGCTCACCGACCGCGCGACGTCCGACGTGTGCCGGGTCGTCGTCCGCAGCGTCGAAGGGATCGCGTCAGAGCTGGCCGTCGGCGGCGGGGGCGACGGGACCGCCCCGGCGGATGTCGTGCTTGCGGGCCGTCCAGCGTAGGGCCGCTGGAAACAGGCTGATCAGGAGGCCGAGCGCGGCCAGTCCCAGCTGGACGGACAGGATCTGCTCGAGCGGCCGGCCCCGCTCGCCGAGGGCCACCAGCTCGCGCGCGATCAGCAGCACGCCCCCCAGGAAGAGAACGGACCCGAGCTGCCACCAGCGGACGTTCGGGCGACGGTTCGCGAACGACACCTGCATGGCGATCTGGGCGAGCACGATCACGACCAGCGGTGCGAAGACCGACCAGAACACGATGTCGGCCGCCTTGGCATAGGTCACGTCGGTCCGGGATCCGTCGACCGACCTCACCAGGTCAGCGATCACGGGAAGCTGCGCCTGGCGGATGATGAACAGGTACGCGATGGCGACGCCGCCGGCCACCAGGCTCAGCACCCACGCGATCTGGCTGAGCCGGACGACGAAGGGCGGCGGCAGCTTCACCAGGACCGGCGCCGCCTCCTTGCCGGTGAGCGACGGCCGACCGGGCGCCTTGACCTCGGTGCGCTCCGCGTCGATCGTGCGGGCCACGACCACGGCATCAGAAGGTGTCATCGTCGGTGCCCTCCTCTGCGCTCATCGGGTCGACACCGAGGAAGGCGCCGTCGTCCACGTTGACGTCGATGTCGACATAGTCGGCGACGGGGTCGAATCCCGCGTCGACGGGCTCGGCGGCGGGCTCCGCGGTCGGGACGGCCACGTCGTCGGCCTCGACCTGCCCTGTGCCGTCGTCCTCGACCGGCTCCGTGCCGACGGCTGTCGCCTCCTGCTGCGGCGAGCCGGCGGTAGCGTCGCCGCCGCCAGGGGTGCCGTCCATGTCGGCGGGCTGGTCAAGCGACCCGGACTGCTCGTCGAAGGAGTCGTCGATCACGGTGGTCGTGGAGGCGTCGGTCGTCGACGACGCGTCGGTCTCCTCGTTCAGGGAGTCGTCGATCACCTCGACGTCGGTGTCGTTGCCGATGTTGACGTCGTCGTCTGCCTCGATGGTCGTCGACTCGTCCCAGGTCTTGTCGACCGTGGCGTCCCCACCCGCGGCGACGGCGTCGTCACCGGAGGCGACGACCGCCTGGTTGTCGAACGTCTGCGTCACGTCGCCCTCCGCCCAGATGTTCTGGTTGACCGACTGGTCGACGATGGTGTCGCGGTCGTCGACCCACTGGAAGTGGGTGGTGACCTCCCTGATCTCGTTCACGACCTGGGAGTGGTGGCGCTCCGGGGACGCCGGTTGCGGCACCGGCACGTGGACCGGCACCTGCACGACCTGGGTGCGTTCGATGATGGTCGGCGCGACGGCGGCGACATGCGACGGGTCGACGTGCTGGAGTCCGCGGGCGGCGAGCGCCTGCTCGGGGTCGTCCTCGAACTCCTGCGCTGCGTCCGGGTCGCGGAGCAGGCTGAGGATGAACTCGATCAGGGCGTCTGCGACTGTCGCGAGCGTGAGGCTCATGCTCGGCTCCTCTTCATCGTGGTCCTTCGACCGTACGGGCGGGGTCCTGCGGCCGCGTCGGGGTATACCCCGCATGCGGAGCCGTTCGAGTAGGGGGATATCCCTGGGGTAGGAAGATCACGCGGTGGCCCTCGTCCCGCCATCGCCGGCATCGCCGCTCTCGGCGTCGTCGAGGATCAGGCGCAGCTTCGCGATGAGATCCGACCTGTTCGTCGCGCCGAGGCGACGACGGATGCGGGCGATGTGGTGCTCCGCGGTGCGCGGGGAGATGAAGATGGTCGCGCCGATCTCGGTGTAGGTCTTGCCCTGCACGACGAGGGCCGCGACCTCGAGCTCGCGCGGGCTCAGGTCGGAGGGGGTGCGCGGGCGCGGAGCGGATGCCTCGTCGTTCTCGACCGCGGGGGGGCGCAGGTCCTCGTGCGGATGCAGGCGGCGGGCCGCGGCGAGGAGCCGCGCGGTGATGCGCCGGTCGCCGGTGTGCCCGGCCCCGTGCCCCGCGAGGCGCGCACCGTCCCAGGCGAGCCCGACGGTGCCGAGCGCGGTCGCCGCGGCCTCCACGGCGTTGGTGTCGACCGTGCCCGCCAGCACAGTCGTCCAGACACGCCCTGCCTGCGCCATCACGCAGGCCATCCGGCTGTGCGGCGCGGCCTCGAGGAGCGCGTGCGCGTGCGGCGTCATGTCCTCCGGCCGGCCGCGGAGGATGGCCTGCTGGATGCCGGCCCAGTGCGCGTGCGGTGACCAGAGCGGCGGCGAGCCCAGCTGCTCGAGCCGCGCGAGGGCCTGCGCGAAGTGCGCCTCCACGCGCTCCGGCTCGCCGACCCTGGCCGCCGTCACGACGAACTCTCCGAGGGGCAGGATGCTGAACAGGTCGAACGACGCACGCATGAGGCTCTCGCGCGCGCCGCGCCACGCGACCGTCAGTGCGACGGAGTCGTGGAAGCGGCGCGCGATCGTCACGTTCAGTGCGTCGAACAGCAGTCGCTCGCGCGAGCTGAGAGCATGTGCCCTCGCCGCGATCGGCTCCAGTGCCGCCTCGACCTCGTGCGCGCGTTCGAGCTGCAGGGCGACCCAGGCACGCCAGAGCACGAGCCGGTCGTGGGCCCACGCGCCGCCGTGACCGTCCTTGAGCGCCCGGTCCAGCACTCCGAGTGCGACGTGCGGCTCGCCGAGATGAAGTGCGGCGAGCGCCGCCACGACGGCGGGCAGCTCCGGGATCGGGGCGGACGTGCGCGCGGCCGAATACATCTCCGCCGCGCGGACGAGATCGCCGAGGGAGGCGTTCGCCGACGTCGTGAGCGTGGCGCGCAGGCCGCTCTCGAGCAGGTCCATCGAGACGGCGAGCGTCGACGGCATCGTGAGTCCTGGCGCCTGGACGGTCGTCGAGTCGAGGATCCCGGTGTCGGCCACGGCGAACGCGGCGACGGTCGCGCGCGCACAGGACGTCGGAGACGCCGGGGCGAACGCGCGGTACACCGCATCGCTCATGCTCGTCAGGCCGCGGGCCGCCCAGACTGCCGCGGCGGTGTCGGCGGCGGCGTCGTGGTCGGGATGGTCGGCGGGGATGTTGACGCCATCGAGGATGCGACTGGCCGCCTCCACCCCGCCGAGCTCCCACTCGGCCTGCGCCTCACGGATCGCGGCGGTGGCAGGGTCGGCTCCCGCCTCGCGCGCATGGTGGTAGAGGTCGCGTGCGCGACGCGCGTCGGTCGCGCGCACCGCATCGCCGTGGCGCAGCAACAAC
Source organism: Cellulomonas sp. P4_D11 (assembly GCF_056401915.1). Classification (NCBI taxonomy): domain Bacteria; kingdom Bacillati; phylum Actinomycetota; class Actinomycetes; order Micrococcales; family Cellulomonadaceae; genus Cellulomonas; species Cellulomonas sp. P4_D11. The sequence continues at coordinate 64,207 of NZ_JBFUIK010000022.1, forward strand.
GTGGCCAGATCTGCGTCGCGGACTCCGTCGACCAGGCTGTCCAGTGCGACGTCCGCGGCGGCCGGACCCGTTGCTCCAGCGACCGCGTCGTCGTACAGATGGATGATGCGCTCGATCGACGACGTCGCCCGCACTGCGGACCGAACGACCGGCGCCGGTCGTCCTCCCGGGAGCAAGAGGCCCTCGGCGTAGGCGGAAAGGACGAGGTCGTCGCGGTCCGGGGGCATCCCGTCGTCGCCGCCCAGGCACTGGAGCTCGACGAGGCACCGCACATCGGGAGCGACGGTGCGCAGGCGATGTGCGATGACGTCGCGCAGGGCGTCGTGGAGGGTGTCGTGATCGGCGTCACCGGCGCAATCCGTCGTGTGGTGGACCGCCAGCGACTCCGAGACGAGCCAGGCGGTGCCGCCGGTCGCATCGAGCAGGGCGTCGAGGCAGTCGTCCGACACGATGTCGCCGACCTGCTCGATGTGCGTGCGGAGATCGGCGCGGCCGATGCTCCCGAGAACGACAGCCGGCGCAGAGCGTTCGAGCTCTTCCGCGAGCGCGCGGAACAGGTCGCTCTGCGGCCACGGACGGGCAGCCAGCAGGAGGCCGGCGTCCGGGTCCGCGGTCCGCTCCCTCAGCGCGGAGGCCTGATCGGCGTCGAGCAGGTGTGCGTCATCGACGACGAGCACGTGGTCGACGGGCACGGTCGCGATCTCGACCCGGGAGCGCGTCGTGCTGATCGTCGACCCAGCTGCAGCGAGCTCCCTGCGCAGGTGACGAAGGAATCCCGACTTGCCCGACCCGGCTGGACCGGTGAGCAGGACGCGAACCGGGGTGCGCGCAGAGATCACCGCGTCGACGTGGGCGCGGGCGTGAGCCGTCCACAGCAGGGGGCTCCCCGCCAGGCGGAGCCGGGCGGGGATCGGCGTCGTCGGCTTCATCGGGTTCCTGTCCTGACCTCGGCCGCGAGGCGGGTGGGCCCACCGTGCGACGAGAAGAGGTCGGTCACGACGCCCGGCGGTGCGGGCGTCAACAGCGGTTCGGTCGACGAGGTCGGCGTGGTCGACGAATTGGGCGACGGTGTGCTCGGGGCCGAGCTGCCGGGCTCCGTGTCCACGTCTGGCAGTGCGTCGGAGGGCGCCAGGACCGCGATCGCGATCCCGAGGAGGAGGACGGCCGCCCCGAGGGCGACCGCGACGACGGCGGCCGCCCGCCCTCCCCAGGAGCGCCCGGGCTCTGGCCGCGTGAAGACCGGCACCGCGTTGTTGTCGTCGGTGCCCGTACCGTCGGCGGTCGGCGCGTCGGCCGGCGGGCGAGCGTCGACGAGCATCGGCGGACGATCGGCGTCGGCGATCGCCCTGACGGCGCCCATCGAGATGGCGGCCTTCGGGTCGGCGTCGACCGCGACCGGCCGATCGAAGCGCTCCGAGAGCAGCTGGGCGACTCGGGGGATGCGAGACGAGCCGCCGGTCAGCAGGATCGCGGCGACGTCCTCCGGCAGCACCTTCGCGGACTCCAGGAGGTTCGCGACGACGTCGGCCGTCCCTCCGAGACCGTCCTCGATCATCCCCTCGAACTCCGCGCGCGTGAGTCTGACGGTCGCGTCCCCGTCTCCCACGAGGACGAGGACCACGGTGTCGGAGTCGAACGAGAGCGCCTCCTTGGCCTCGACGGCTTCGCGACGGAGCGAGGCGAGCCCGGCACGGGCGTCCCCGTCGGACGTGAGATCGTCGAGCGACAGACCTGCCGCTCGGACGGCGTGCCGGAACACCGCGTCGTCGAAGTCCGCGCCCCCGAACGCATCGAGGCCGACCGGATCCCCGACGATCTCGATGCTGCGATCGCCCTCGATGCGCACCAGGGCGGCGTCGAACGTGCCGCCGCCCAGGTCGTAGACGGCGAGGAGCGATCCGGGCTCGAGCGAGCGCTCGAAGGCGTAGTGCCGCGCCGCCGCCTCCGGCTCGCTGATGAGCCTCACGTCGCGCCATCCGGCTCGTGCCAGTGCGCTGAGCACGAGACCCGAGCGGTGACCGCCCCACGATGCCGGGATCGACACGCTGAGCGCGGTCGGCCGCTCTCCCTCGCGTTCGGCGACGCAGTCGACGACCCAGGACACCAGGAGCGCGAACAGCTGCTCGGGGGTGAAGCGTCGGTCGCCCGCGCGGATGGGGGTCTCGTCGCCGATACGCCGCTTGAACTCGCGGACGAGCCGTTCGGGTTGCGCGAAGCCACGGCGCTCGGCCGCGTCGCCGAAGAGCAGCTCGCCGTCGCCGACGAAGACCACGCTGGGGACGCTGTCGGCGTGCCGGCCGAGCGGAAAGGGAGTCGGAGTGACGAGTCCGTCGGGACCGACCCGGGCGATCGCGGCGGCGGTCCGGCTCGCGCCGACATCGACTGCCAGCAGCAACGATGGCTTCGTCATGAGACGTCCTTCGGGTCCAGTGCAGCGGTCATGGGGCCAGGGCAGCGAACACGACGAGGTTGTCGGTGTAGTGGCCGACGGAACGCTCGAAGACGCCGGCGCAGGTGATGAGGCGCACCTCTGGGCGTGGGACGTTGCTGTACACCTCGGCGGTGGGAAAGGCCGCCTTCGCCGACTGCGTCCGCGCCGTGACCGTGAAGGTCAGCGACCGGGCGGTGTCGGTGTCGACGATGACCTCGTCGCCGACCTTCAGCTCGGCGAGGCGGTAGAACACGGCGGGGCCTGTCGTGGAGTCGACGTGGCCGGCGATGATCGCCGGTCCGATCTCCCCGGGGGCCGGTCCGTCGGCGTACCAGCCGGCCCGGTCGTAGTCGACCGGTGCTGTGAGCGCGCCGGACGGCCCGACGCTCAGCTCCTCGAGCGAGGAGGACACGCCCAGGCTCGGAATCCGCACCGCTACGGGCCTGCCGACGTCGGCGACGGGCGCCACCACGGACGGATCCTGCAGGCCACCCGCGGCGAACGCATTCGCCTTGGCGGCCGGTGTCGCCACCGACGCAGGCGCCGGACGCGGGTGCGCGGGTGCCATCGCGACAGCCGCGGCCAGCGCACCGCCGACGACGGCCGCCGCCAGGGCACCCAGGGCCACCTGGCGCGCTGTGCCGACGAATCTTCGAGCAGCGGAACCTCGGAGACCGCGCCGCGTGGCGCCGATCACCACAACCTCCACGCTCCGGGCACCCAGCCGACCGTGGACGAGAAGCCCCTCGGAGCGGTGCCACCGCCACCGGTCTGGACGCCACCCTCGGGCGATCGGCCCACATCCGCAGAGTCGACGATCGGCAGGATCGTGAGGCCGCCGTCTGCGGTGTCGAGGACGAACAGCGTCGAGACGCTGCCAGGAGCGACGTCGACGACGGCCGAGGCCGTCACGTTGCCGCCCGTGAGCTCGAGCGTCCAGGAACCCGCCGGAACCTCGGCGTAGCCGGTCACCGTCCCGGCAGCGGCATCCTGCGCGATCGGCAGGCCGGTCGAGGTCTCGACGTCCACCGAGTCGGTGATCGTGGATGCCTGGAAGAGCCTGATGCGGCCGTTGCCGGCGGTCGGCGCGGCCAGGTCGTCGTCGACGGCCTTCACCTCGAGGTCGGTCGACGGACCGTACGCGACGACCGTCGTCGCACTCGTGGCGGGGACCTCGATGTCGGCCGAGATCACCGCAGCCGTGGTCGACGACGATCCGGCCGGCACCATGCTGACCTTGTACGTGCCGGGCTGGATCTCGGAGTACGGCGACACGTCGCCGTAGCTGACGCCGTTCAGCTCGAGCACCGTGGCACCGTTCGGTGCGGTGACCTCGACGTCGACCGTCTTGGTGTCGGGAGACAGATGCCCCAGGCGCAGCCACCCGGATCCCGCATCGGCGGCGGTCGCCGCGGTCGGCATGAAGGCAAAGCCGAGGGCAACGATTGCAGCAGCGGTGACGGCGCGCAGAGCGCGGCGCGTGCTCGAGCGGTGGTGAGTCACGTCATTGTTCCTCTCGATGCAGGTGGTGCCGGCTGGCGCGGCCCGTCAGCCGACGGCGGCGATCCGGCCGGTCTCGACAGGCCCCTGTGAGGAGGCATCACGCCGAGCCGAAGGACTGCCATGCGAGTGGTTCGGAGCCATCCGCGCTCCGGATGGGAATCAGGACGAACTACTCATGTCCCGCTCATGTGCGGCGCGGTCCTCGCGAGTGCTGAACCAGCCCATGTCCCCGCTGTGGGAGCTCGCGAACGCCGGCCGTGGTGCTGGGCGTTGGCTGTGTGTCATCGGTGCGAAAGGTGTGGCGCGGATTCGTCCGGCGCGAGTAGCGTCCCCATCGATCATCCAGTTCACACCTTTTGTCCCGACTTGCTGCTGCCCTTGCTGGCCAGCCGCTGCCGGTTAGCGCGCCGTCCCGCGGTGTCGTCAGGGGTTGTGGTTGTCGGCGGGTGGGGCCCGCAGCGAGCCGCTGGAGGCGGACGCATGGTCAGGTCAACGAAGACGTCTCGAAGGGCTGCACTCATCGGCCTGCTATCAGCGGCTGCGCTCGCGTTCAGCGCGGTGCCGGCGTCCGCTGGCAGCAACGTCGAGGTAACGCCGTACACGACGAGCAATGACTGGACGTACAGCGATTGCGGGTACCCGGTGGCCGCGCACGAGGAGATCACGGGGACGTACAAGGTGCGGGCGGCGAAGAAGAACAAGGAGTCGTTCTACTTCGTCACGGACACGTTCTCCTACCGACAGGTCCACACGCGCGTCGACACCGGCCAGACGTTCATCGTCCGTGGGGACGCCAAGGTCAAGGACGTGCAGGCGACGCGGGTCGAGGGCAACGTCTTCAAGTCGACGCTGGTGGTCAAGGACCGCCCGCGAGTCGTCGAGAGCTCGACCGGCAAGGTCGTCCTGCGGGACCGCGGGACCATCCGGTATGAAGCGCTCTGGGACACGGGTGGTGACACAGACCCGGGCAAGCAGTTCCTCGAGCTGATCAGCATGACGGTCCGTGGGCCGCACCCGAGCTTGGACGAGGACTTCTGCAAGGCAGCAGGCGACCTCGTGGGTACCGGCTCGGCAGACCGGATGACGTACAAGCCCGTCGGCTCGACCGGGTCAGCTTCCGGCTACATGGAGTACCTGCCTACGGACTACGCCGCCACGACGAAGTCGCCGCTGCTGGTCTTCTTGCACGGGTACGGAGAGAGCGGCAGCGGCTCGGCCGAGGACCTCCCACTGCTTGCCGGCACAGCGATACCCCGCTTCATCGCGAACGACGGCTGGCCCGACAGTCGGCCGTTCGTCGTCCTGGCACCCCAACACACGGTCACTGACGGCCCTGCCTACGCCGTCTGCCCGGAGTACCGAACAGGCTCATGCATCATGCAGATCCAGCACGATCTGGGCAACGCACCTGAGGCGTCGCCGTGCATGACACCCCAGGAAGTCGATGCGTTCGTGAACTATGCGATCGCCGCGTACGACGTCGACCCGTCGCGGGTGTACCTGACTGGGCTCAGCTGCGGTGCGTACGGCCTGTGGGAATACCTCGGGGAGCACGGCAACGAGAAGGTCGCCGCGGCTGTGCCGATCGCTGGTGACGGCCGGCCCGCCTTGGGCTCCGTCGGGTGCGGCCTGGCCGAGGTGCCGCTGTGGGCGTTCGCCGGCGATGTTGACGAGGTCGTCGACCCCGCTGGGAGCATCGAGAGCGTTGCAGCCATCAACGCGTGCCCGCCGCCTGCGGCGCAGGCGCAGGTGACGATCTACCCCGGTGTCGATCACGACTCGTGGACGCAGACGTACGCGATCGGCGCCACGAACGACATCTATACCTGGCTGCTCAGCCACACGCACGCATAGTCGTCGGCGCACGAGAGCGGCCCAGCCGAGCCGCTCTCGTGCGCTCGTGCGCGTCAGGTTGCAGGCTTGGTGCCGATGCGCTTGATCTGGTCGCGGAACTCCCCGTCCTGAATGTTCTTCAGGTTCGTTTCGCGTTCCTGCTTCAGCTTGGTGGATCGACGGAAGCAACGACTGGGCCGAGTCTCCGGCTGGCGGAGCGCGCCCAGCTCCGGCGCGCCTGGCATCGTGGGAATGGGTGGCGCGGAGCCGAAGCGGATGTGCGTCTGCCGGCGGGAGCGGCCGTCACCGGGTCGAGTGCTGGTCCGGTTCAGTCATGCGTGGTCGGTGCAACCCGTCGCGAGACCGAGTCTGGACCGAGAAGTGTCCTAAAAAAGTCCAGTGGCCACGTCAGGCTCCTAGGTTCAGGATCCCGGCGTGGCCTCTGACCAGCACTTTCGGTGGAGCTGAGGGGATTCGAACCCCTGACCCCCTGCATGCCATGCAGGTGCGCTACCAGCTGCGCCACAGCCCCGCAGCCCCCCGAGAGGGACCACTCACGCCCGTAGGCGCTCGGAGAGTTTAGAACGAACGCGGGCCCAAACGCTAATCGGGGTCGCGGGTCTCGGAGTCGGCGTCCGAGTCGTGCGTCGTGTCCGGTCCCGCGTTCCAGTCGCTCGACGCGTCCGTGGGGCCGAGGTTGTAGCCGACCATGCGCCACGGGGGCGCGAAGTCCCCGCGGGTGGCGACGAGCTCGGTCCAGTGGACGTTGAGCATGCCGGTGAAGCCGTGCCAGTCGGTCGGCATGCCCAGCAGGTCGCCGACGGCGCAGCTGATCGCCGAGCCGTGCGAGACGACGACGAGCGTGTCGTCCGGACCGAGCGCGGCGGCGTGCTCGAGGATCGCCTCGCGGACCCGCAACGCGACCTCGGCACGGGTCTCGGCGCCGACGCCCTCGGGCTGGCCGCCGGCCCGCCAGACGGCGAACTCCTCGGGCCAGTCGCGCTTCAGGTCGTCGCCCGTGAGGCCCTCCCAGAGACCGAACGCGCGCTCCCGCAGCCGGGCGTCCACGACGAGGTCGAGGCCCGCGGCGCGGCCGAGGAAGCCGGCGGTCTCGTGCGCGCGGCTGAGGTCGGACGTGACGATGACCGTCGGCTCGTGGCGCGTGAGCAGCCGTGCCGCGGCTGTGCGCGCCTGCCAGCGGCCGACGTCGTCGAGCGGGATGTCGACCTGGCCCTGCAGGCGCGCCTGCGAGTTGTAGGCGGTCCGGCCGTGCCGGACGAGGAGCAGGCGGCCAGCCGTCACGCGTCCGCGCCCTGGTCGGTTCCCCGCGCGTCAGCGGGGAGCTCGATCACGGGGCAGTCCTTCCACAGCCGCTCGAGGGCGTAGTACACCCGGTCCTCGGCGTGCTGGACGTGCACGACGACGTCGCCGAAGTCGACGAGCACCCACCGGCCCGCGCCCTTGCCCTCGCGCCGGATCGGCTTGGCGCCCAGCTTGAACAGGGCCTCCTCGACGGCGTCGACGATGGCGCCGACCTGGCGCTCGTTGCTGCCGGAGGCGATGAGGAAGACGTCGGTGAGCACGAGCTGCTCGCTGACGTCGAGCGCGATGATCTCCTCGGCCTTGATGTCGGAGGCGGCGCGAGCGGCCGCCACGGCCAGCTCGATCGCTCGTTCGGTCGCAGCCACAGGTCTCCTCGGGTGGTCAGACAGATCCGGCCGGGAGGCCGGTCAGGGTGGGGATCATGGTCGCCGCGACGGAGGCGGCGGCGGTCCCGGCGTCGTCCTGCCCACGGCTGAGCAGCAGGACGATGAGGAAGCCGAGGACGAACGCGACGAGCGCCAGCACGATCAGGTGCAGCCAGGTGTACGGGTGGCGCGGGCGCTCCTCCTCGTACTCGTCGTCGTACTCGTCGTCGCGCGCGGGCGTGCCCGGGAGCGGGTCCGGGAACCCACTCACCGGCGGGGGGAAGGCAGGGGCGGGCTCGCCGCCGGCGCGCGGAGCAGGCACGGTACCGGTGGGCGACCACGCGGCCGGGGCGCCCTCGGGCGACGGGGCCTGCGGCGAGGTCGACCAGGACGGCTGGCCGGCCGGCTGGGCCGGTCGGCTGGTGGCGGGGGCGCCGGACGTCCGGGTGGAGGCCGGCGTCGGCTGCCACGCGCCCGGCTGAGCGGTGGGAGCGGGGGCGGCGGTCGCCTGCTGCCAGGGCGCGGGCTGCGACGCGGGCGTCGGCGGYGTGCTCTGCTGCCAGGGCGCCGGCTGGGTCGCGGGGGTCGACGGTGCGCCCGCCGGACGGGGCGTCGGGGTCGAACCCGGCTGGGTTCCCCACGTCGTCGGGGCTGCGCCTGCGCCGGCGGCAGCGGCCCAGCTGGGCCCGTCGCGCCGCACGGGCGGCTGCGGGGCGACCGCAGGGCCGTCCGGCGG